>NZ_JBNPXO010000004.1:0-517150 GCF_050433265.1 Allobosea sp. OAE752 | reverse complement strand
CCCCAGCGTCCTTAGGAAGCGCAGAAGAGGCGCCGCTCAGCGGCGGCGCCGTCTCGATGGGCGGTTTATAGGCGGGACCCCCGAGACATGTCAACGGCCATTTTGAAAGTTTTTCGAGGGAAAGTGCTTTTGATTTGAAATCAATTACTTAGCTAGGAATCCGCTGTTCACAGCCCCTGGCCGATGCCGTTCCGCCGGAATTTTTCCCGCTGTCCTTCCCCGGGGCCGGGCGAAGCCCCCGCGGGCCTTCAGCCCGCGCCATGCGCCTCCTGCCCCTGAACGGCCATTTCGTCGTTCAAGGCGTCGGCCAGGAAGGCGCTCATCGCCGCGACGGCAGCTCCCGGTCGGCCCGGCGCCAGATGCAGCGCGATCTCCGAAGCCGGCAGCGGTGGCAAGCCATGCTCGATCCCGAGCAGCTGCAGATCCGCGCGCGCGGTACCGGCCTTGACCACGGTCAGCGCCGCGCCGGAGGCCGCGACCGCCTCGACAGCGCCGATACTGGAGCTGGAGAACAGGATGCGCCAGCGCAGCCCCGCCTCGTTCAAGGCGTCCAGCGCCCATTCGCGGAACATGTTCGGCGCCTTCAGCAAGGCGAGCTGCAAGGGTTCTTCCGGAACAAAAGCCGTTCTATCCGAGCAAGCCCAGTGCGTCGGCTCGCGCCGCAGCACCTCGCCGCGGCCATCGCCCGCCTTCTGCGTGGCGAGCACGAGATCGAACTCCTCGCCGAGACTGTTGAGAAGATCGCGGGTGAAGCCCGTCGTCACCTCGAGCTCGACATCGGGATGGGAGCGGGCAAAGCGCGCCAATGTCTCGGGCAGCACGATCGTTGCGTAATCATCCATCACCGCGAGCCTGACCCGGCCGCTGACGCTCTGCGCATTGATGACGTCGAGCGCCTCGTCATGGAGCGCGACGATGCGGCGGGCATAGCCAAGGAATTGTTCGCCCGCGCGCGTGAGGAGAACCTCATGCGGCGAGCGCTGCAGCAAGGTCTGCCCGGCCAGCTCCTCGAGACGGCGGATCTGGGTGCTGACGGTCGACTGGCTGCGGAAGAGCGCCGCCGCGGCGCGGGTGAAGCTGCGCAGCTCCGCGATGGTGACGAAACTGCGCAGCAGATCGACGTCGATATTGCGCAGCATGGCCGAATGCCCCTCACCTCTTAACGATCCAGCGAGAGCCGTTATGCCAATTCGGCAAGCGTCTGTCCCATGGGCAGACGCGGCTGGCTGCCATGCGTGGCGCCGATCATGGAAATCGAAGAATTCAATTTTGTCTCAGGGCGCGGCGACGATAGCTTGCCGCGCAACGGGACATCAGGAGCCCGAGACCGGAGACGCATGAGATGCCCAGGCTGAGATCCGCAACCTCCACCCATGGCCGCAACATGGCCGGCGCCCGCGGCCTGTGGCGCGCCACAGGCATGAAGGACGGCGATTTCGGCAAGCCGATCGTCGCGGTGGTGAACTCCTTTACCCAGTTCGTGCCTGGCCATGTCCATCTCCAGGATCTCGGCCAGCTCGTCGCGCGCGAGATCGAGAAGGCCGGCGGCGTCGCCAAGGAGTTCAACACCATCGCGGTCGATGACGGCATCGCCATGGGCCATGACGGTATGCTCTACAGCCTGCCCTCGCGCGAGCTGATCGCCGACAGCGTCGAGTACATGGTCAACGCCCATTGCGCCGACGCGATGGTCTGCATCTCCAATTGCGACAAGATCACGCCGGGCATGCTGATGGCGGCGATGCGGCTGAACATCCCGACCGTATTCGTCTCGGGCGGTCCGATGGAAGCCGGCAAATTCATCGCCGAGGGCGTGCTGAAGAAGGTCGACCTCGTCGACGCGATGATCGCGGCCGCCGACGACAAATATACGGACGAGCAGGTCGACGTGATCGAGCGCTCGGCCTGCCCGACCTGCGGCTCCTGCTCGGGCATGTTCACGGCGAATTCGATGAACTGCCTGACCGAGGCGCTCGGCCTCGCCCTGCCGGGCAACGGCTCGACGCTCGCCACCCATGCCGACCGCAAGCGCCTCTTCGTCGAGGCGGGGCATCTGATCGTCGACCTCGCCCGGCGCTATTACGACCAGGACGACGAGAGCGTGCTGCCGCGCAATGTCGGCTCGTTCAAGGCCTTCGAGAACGCGATGACGCTCGACATCGCCATGGGCGGCTCGACCAACACGGTGCTGCACCTGCTGGCGGCAGCGCATGAGGCCGAGATCGACTTCACCATGGCCGATATCGACCGGCTGTCGCGGCGCGTGCCGGTGCTGTGCAAGGTCGCACCCGCCGTCGCCAACGTCCATATGGAAGATGTCCACCGCGCCGGCGGCATCATGGCGATCCTCGGCGAGCTCGAACGCGCCGGGCTGATCGACACCTCGCTGCCGACCGTCCATGCCACCACCATGGCCGAAGCGCTGGCGCGCTGGGACATCACGCAGACGACGAGCGAGGCGGTGCGCTCGTTCTACAGCGCGGCGCCCGGCGGCGTGCCGACCCAGACCGCCTTCAGCCAGGAGCGTCGCTTCGAGGAGTTGGACACCGACCGCAAGGCCGGCGTCATCCGCAGCGCCGAGCATGCCTATTCCAAGGATGGCGGCCTCGCCGTGCTGTTCGGCAATATCGCGCTCGACGGCTGCATCGTGAAGACGGCGGGCGTCGATGCCTCGATCCTGAAGTTCTCCGGTCCGGCCGTGATCTTCGAGAGCCAGGATGCTGCGGTCGAGGGCATCCTCAATCGCAAGGTCAATCCGGGCGATATCGTGCTGATCCGCTATGAGGGGCCGCGCGGCGGCCCCGGCATGCAGGAAATGCTCTATCCGACGAGCTATCTGAAGTCGAAGGGGCTGGGCAAAGCCTGCGCGCTGGTCACCGACGGACGCTTCTCGGGCGGCTCGTCCGGCCTCTCGATCGGCCATGTCTCGCCGGAAGCGGCCGAGGGCGGCGCGATCGGCTTGGTCGAGAGCGGCGACATCATCGCGATCGACATCCCCAACCGCAGCATCACGCTGCAGGTTTCCGATGAGGAGCTCGCACGACGCCGCGCCGCGATGGAAGCCAGGGGCAAGGATGCCTGGAAGCCGGCAGCGCCGCGCAAGCGCAAGGTCTCGACCGCGCTCAAGGCCTATGCCGCGACGACGACGAGTGCCGCGAAGGGCGCCGTTCGGGTCGTCGACTGAGGCGGGAGCCTCCGCCCGGCCGGCTCCATCCGGCCGGGCTCGCCATTCCCATGCCGAATCCGGGGTCCTCTCGCCGTGCTGCTTTAGCGTTGGGCGCCTCTCGGCAACCCGGCACCGACGCAGCCGTCGGATCCCGCCTCGCGGCCTTCGCAGATGCTTTGAAACGACGAACGCCGCGCCTGCCGGCGCGGCGTTCGAATTCCGGCAGGGACCGGATCAGCTCTTGAGCTTGGTGTTGCACTGGCTCCAGTAGCCGCCGCCCTTCTCGATCCATTTCAGATCGCCATTGGCGTTCGCCGCCTTGTTGGCGTTGTACTGATCGACGCAGGTCTTGAGGCGGGCCTTTCCGGCCGTCTCGCTCGAATATTTCTGCGACACCGCCTTCGGGAACACGGCGGGCTTGGCCTTGCCGACCGGCTTGGCCGTCGTCGCGGCAGCGGCCGTCGCGGGCGCTGCCGGCTCCGCCGGCATGGCCGCAGCGGCCTCGTCATCGGCGGCGTCGTCATCGCCGCACTGGGCCTTGCGGAAGTCGTTCCACTTCTGGCCCTTCAGGGTATTGGCCTTCTTGGCGTCCTGATATTTGACGCTGCATTCCTTCATCGTCAGAGCCGAGGCCGGCGACGCAGCGAAGGACATCAAAGCAAGGGCTGACGCGGATGCGAGAACGAAAGTCCTGAACATGACGGTCTCCATAGCGAGGCTTCTCTGCCGCGAGCGGCATCGCACTCCTATTCTTGCGGCGATGCAAGCCCTTTTCCGGCGCCCCCAACAACGTTTCACGGACTGCGCGGTTCCATTCCGCTCGCTTGCAGCACGTCTTTCGACGGCATGATGACAACCGCCCTCCCCGGCTTGCCGGGGCCGGGCCTTTGCCGCCATGGTGCCGGCCCTGCGAAGCACCGGAGACAGCATGGCAAGACCATCCGACGCGGCGAAAGACCGAGACCTGATCCGCATCCTCTCGGAGAATGCGCGCCTGCCCCTCTCGGACATCGCCAGGATGCTCGGCGTCTCGCGTGCGACCGCCCAGGGGCGGCTCGCCCGGCTGGAGCGCGACGGGGTCATCGCCGGCTACACGACCATCCTCGGCAAGGCCGCCCGGCCTGCCACGACGATCGCGGCGCTCGTCATGATCGAACTCGAGGTCAAGCGGCAGGGCGGCGTCGTCGCAGCGCTGAAGAAGCGGCCGGAAATCGTGCAGTGCCACACGCTGAGCGGCCATTTCGACCTCTCCGTGAAGGTCGAATGCGAAACTGCGAGCGATCTCGACGCGGTGATCGACTGGATCGCCGAGATGGAGGGCGTGCGCCGTACGACATCCTCGGTGATTCTCGCGCGGAAGTTCGAGCGCTGAGGCGGCTTCCACCGGCGCGATCATTTCCCTTCGATTTCAATCATAATCCTTCGATATGACCCATCATAAGCCGTCATATCGACGATCCGCCCGTTAAACGACGCAGCCCTTCGCTCCAGCATGGCGTCAGGGAACGGTCCGCTGGGGGCCGGCCATGTCAGGGGATCGTCATGACCTTCCAGAAACAGCGCATCGCCGTACTCGGCGCGGGCCAGATCGGCGCCATCATCGCCGGCATGCTGGCCGAGCAGGGACATGAGGTCACACTGGCCGATGCCTCGAAAGCCCAGCTCGCCCATGCCGCCGGCAAGCGCTTCGGCACGGCGGTGGTCGATGCGGCCGATCTCGGAGCGCTCAGCACCTTCCTGCGCGACCGCGACATCGTCGTCAGCGCCTGCCCCTATTTCCTGAACAAGGGCATCGCCAAGGTCGCGGCCGAGACGAAGACGCATTATTTCGACCTGACCGAGGACGTCGCCACCACTGCCTATGTCAAGGAACTCGGCCGGAGCGCCGATGTCGCGCTCGTGCCGCAATGCGGTCTGGCGCCCGGCTTCATCTGCATCCTCGGCGCCGACATGGCGGCGCGCTTCGACAGCGTGCGCACCATCAAGATGCGTGTCGGCGCGCTACCGCTCTACCCGACCAACGCACTGCGCTACAACGTCACCTGGTCGGTCGACGGGCTGATTAACGAATACTGCAACCCTTGCGAGATCGTCTTCGACGGCCAGTCGACGCTGGTGCCGGCGCTCGAGGGTATCGAAGGCGTGATGATCGACGGCGTCGCCTATGAGGCCTTCAACACCTCCGGCGGGCTGGGAACGCTGACCGAGACGCTGGCCGGCAAGGTCCGCAACATGAGCTACAAGACGCTGCGCTATCCCGGCCATGCCGAGATCATGAAGCTCCTGCTGCGCGATCTCGATCTCGCCGATGACCGCGAGACGATGCGGCGCATCCTCAGCCACTCCGCCCCTTTCACCCGCAAGGATGTGGTGGTGATCTTCGTCACCGGCGTCGGCGAGCGCGCCGGCCGGCTGGAAGAGGAGAGCGTGGTGCTGCGCTATGACGGCAATGACGAGCTCGGCGCCATCCAGCTCACCACCGCCGCCGGCTGCGTCGCCATGATCGAGCTCTTCCTCGCCGGCAAGCTGCCCGTCAAGGGCTTCGTGCGGCAGGAGGATGCCGCGCTCGCCGATTTCCTGGCGACGAAGGCCGGAACGCGGCTGGTCCGCGAGGCGCGCGGAGCGGATGCTTCGGGGCTCAAGCTCGCGCCGGCGATCAAGAACGCGGCCTGACGCAGAGGCGAAGCAGCCCGGCCGAGCTCGACAGCGCGCCTTCACGCCCTTGTGTGCAGAGGTGTGGGACAATGTCCCCAAGCTTCAGCTATGTCGGGGGCGTGAACCCGCATGATGGAGAGCGGTCGTGACAGCTCCGCTGCGCGCAGAGGCCGAAGCCGTCCAGGGCGTCGCCATCCATGGCGACGCCGGGCGGACGACCGCGCGGACAGGTCGGGCCGACAGAAAGCCTGCAAGCGGCAAGAACGCTGCGAACGGCAAGAAGGCCGGGCTGAGGGAGTGGCTGCCCTGGCTCGACCGGCAGGGCCGGTTTTCGGGCCTGCGGGCCGCCGCTTTCGCGCTGACCCTGCTGCCGGCCGCGCTGATCATCTACGCCGCCTGGATGGGCCAGCTCGGCTCGAAGCCCTGGACGGAGGCGATCCACCGCACGGGCATCTGGGCGGTCAGGCTGCTTGTGCTGTCGCTCGCGATCTCGCCGCTCCGGCGGCTCCTGGACTGGGGCAAGCTGATCGGGGTCCGGCGCATGCTCGGGCTCTCGGTGATGGCGTATGCGCTCGGCCATCTCGGCCTCCATTGCATCGACATGGCCTTCGACTGGGGGCTGATCGTCTCCGAGATCGTCAAGCGCTTCTATCTGACGATCGGCTTCGTCGCGCTGCTGGGCCTTTGCGCGCTCGGCGCGACCTCGACGGACGGGATGATCCGCCGGCTCGGCAAGAACTGGCAGAGGCTGCACAACCTCGTCTATCCGATCGCGGGGCTGGCGCTGCTGCATTTCGCGCTGCAGTCCAAGATCGACGTGACCGAGCCCGCGCTGATGAGCGGGCTGTTCATCCTGCTGCTGTTCTATCGCGGTCTCTATCGCTGGAAGCTGCCGGTTTCGCTGCCCGCCCTCGCCGGCCTCGCCTTGCTGGCCGGGCTCGCCACGGCGCTGCTCGAAACCGGCTGGTATGCGCTCACCAGCGGCGTCTCGCCCTGGCTCGTCTTCCAGGCCAACGCCGACATCCTGACCTATTGGGACTATGCCTCGATCAGGCCGGCGCATTGGGTGGCACTGGCCGGGCTCGCCGTCGTGGCGGCGCGGGCGTGGCGCGCCCGCAAGCCCCGTCCGCCGCGCCAGGCGCGGCTGCCGGCAACGGCCTGAGAGGGCGCCCGCGGGCCTGCGCAAAAACTTTCCCAGTTTCGCCGTTTTCGAAATCGAAAACGGTTTCCTCCGCGCGCCCTCATGCTAACCCTATTCCATGCCTGATGATTTGCATGCCCAACCGACAGCCGATGTGGCGGAAGCCGAACTCGCTTCGGAGGGCATAGCGCGTTCGGACACCTCGCCTTTCGTCCCGCTGCGGCAACCGATCTTCCGGGCCGTCTGGTTCGCCAGCCTCGCCTCCAATTTCGGCGGCCTCGTCCAGGCGGTCGGCGCTTCCTGGATGATGGCCTCGATCTCGCCCTCGGCGGAAATGGTGGCGCTGGTCCAGGCTTCGACGACGCTGCCGGTGATGCTGTTCTCGCTCGCGGCCGGGGCGATCTCCGACAATTACGACCGACGCCGGATCATGCTGACCGCGCAGTTCTTCATGCTGGCCGTCTCTGTCGGGCTCGCGGCCTGCGCCTGGCTCGGGCTTATCACGCCCTGGCTGCTCCTGAGCTTCACCTTCCTGATCGGCTGCGGTACGGCCCTCAACAACCCCGCCTGGCAATCCTCGGTCGGGGACATGGTGCCGCGCCGCGACGTGCCGGCGGCGGTGACGCTGAACAGCGTCGCCTTCAACATCGCGCGCAGCGTCGGCCCCGCCATCGGCGGCGCCATCGTCGCCGCGGCCGGCGCGGTCGCCGCCTTCGTGATCAACGCCTTCTCCTATATCGGCCTGATCACCGTGCTCGCCCGCTGGCAACCGCCCAAGGTCGAGCGGGTGTTGCCGCGCGAAACGCTGTTCATCGCGATGGGCGCGGGCGTGCGCTATGTCGCGATGTCGCCGAACATCCGCGCGGTGATCCTGCGCGCCTTCGCCTTCGGCTTCGGCGCGATCGTCGGCCTTGCCCTGCTGCCGCTGGTGGCGCGCGACCTGATCCGCGGCGGGCCGCTAACCTATGGCATCCTGCTCGGCGGCTTCGGGGCCGGCGCCGTCGCCGGCGCCTTCATGAGCGCCCGCCTGCGCCGGGTGATGAGCACGGAAGCCTTGGTCCGCTCGACCTTCATCGCCTATGCGGTCGGTATCCTGCTGGTGGCCTTCAGCCGGACGATCTGGATGACGATCCCCGGCCTCTTCGTCTGCGGCGCCTGCTGGGTGCTGGCGCTCTCGACCTTCAACGCCACGGTCCAGCTCTCGGCGCCGCGCTGGGTCGTGGGCCGGGCGCTGGCGATCTACCAGATGGCCACCTTCGGCGGCATGGCGATGGGCAGCTGGGCCTGGGGGCGCACGGCGCTGCTGTTCGGAACGGACCGAGGCCTGCAGCTTTCGGCCATCGCCCTGCTGATCGGAGCGGGCCTGGGCCTGCTCTACAGGCTGCCGCCGCTGGAGGAGCTCAATCTCGATCCGCTCAGCCGCTGGCGCGAGCCCAAGGTCGCGGTCGATATCGAGCCACGCAGCGGGCCGGTGATCGTCACCGTCGAATACATCATCAGGCCGGAGGACGTCGTCGCCTTCCTGAACGTGATGGCGGAGCGCCGCCGCATCCGCCGGCGCGACGGCGCGCGCCACTGGACGCTGCTGCGCGACCTGACCGATCCGACGCTCTGGTTCGAGCGCTACGACAGCCCGACCTGGGTCGAATATGTCCGGCAGAACCAGCGGGTGACGCAGGCCGACGCCGAAATCGGAGAGCGCGTGCGCGCCTTGCACAGCGGGCCGAACCCGCCTGTCGTCCACCGCATGATCGAGCGGCAGACCGCCTCGCTCACCTCGGCCCCGGCCACCGCCCCGTCGACCTCCGCGCCCGTCGCCACCCCGCTGGGGGATCCGTCGCGGGCCGGCTAGGGCGGGATGATTTCAGATGGGATCACCTCATGGATCCCATCCGAAATCTGAAGCCGTCCCGACCGAAAAGTGGGTGCGATCAGCCGACGATCCAGAGCCCGGCAAGCCCGACCAAGCCGACGATGATCCGCCACCAGGCGAAGACCGCGAAGCCGCGCTTCGAGACGAAGTCGAGGAAGGAGCGCACCACGATCAGCGCCGAGAAGAAAGCGGCGACGAAGCCGATGACGATCAGCATGCTGTCGTTGAAGGTCAGGTCCTTGTAGCTCTTCAGGAGATCGTAGGCGAAGGCGCCCGCCATGGTCGGCATGGCGAGGAAGAAGGAGAACTCGGCCGCCGCCCGCTTGCTGGCGCCGAGCAGCATCGCTCCGACGATCGTGGCGCCGGAGCGGGAGACGCCGGGGATCATGGCGAGGCACTGGAAGAAGCCGATCTTGAGATACATCGGCAGCGTGAAGGCGGTCGCGTCGGTGTATTTCTCCTGGAGCTCCAGCTCGTCGACCACGAGCAGGACGAGCCCGCCGGCGATCAGCGCGCAGCAGACGATCAGGGGATTGAACAGCACGCCCTTGATGAAGCCGTGCAGGAGCGCGCCGATGATGGCCGCGGGCAGGAAGGCGACCAGCACGCCGATGACGAAGCGCCGGGCGGCAGGATCGCTCGGGAGGCGCAGCGCGATGTCGAGCAGGCGGCGGAAATAGACCAGCAGGATCGCCAGGATCGCGCCGAGCTGGATCAGGACCTCGAAGGTCTTGCCGTTCGATTCGAAGCCGAGGAAGTGGCCCAGCAGCAGGAGATGGCCCGTCGAGGAGACCGGCAGGAACTCAGTGAGGCCCTCGACGATGCCGAGGACGAAGGCTTCGATGAGATTCTGCATGGGAGAACGTCCTCGTGCGACTTGGATCCGCGCCGGCTGGCTTCGGTCGATGCGTTACCGGCTTACGCCCGGCTCTTTGCAAATTGGTTACCACTTCGCCAATGAACCCAGGCAAATCGTCCGCGTCCGCTTCCCCCGCGCTTGTGGCGCTTTTCGGGCGTGATAAGAGCGGGCGCTGGACGCATAGCGGGGATTTTTCTGGCCTCTTGCCCCGCTCCGGCCGCATTTGACCCGCTTCAAGGCTTCATGAGTGCCATGGCGACGCTGTATCATTACCCGCTATGCCCGCATTCGCGCTTCATCCGTCTCGTGCTCGGTGAGTTCGGCATGGAGGCCGAGCTGGTCGAGGAGCGTGTCTGGGAGAGGCGGCGGGAATTTCTCGAGCTCAACACGGCGGGAACCACGCCCGTCTTCCAGGAGCAGAACGGCCTGGCCGTGCCCGGCGCCGGGCCGATCGCCGAATATCTCGACGAGACGCGCGGGCTCGCTCTCGGCGACCGCCGGCTCCTGCCCGAGGGGCCGGGCGAGCGCGTCGAGGTGCGCCGGCTGCTCGACTGGTTCAACCTGAAGTTCCATGAGGAGATCACCGGACCTCTGGTCCTGGAGAAGGTGATGAAGCGCTTCATGAGCCGCGACGAAGGCGGGGGTCCGCCGGAGATGGGCGCGATCCGCGCGGCGCGTTCCAATGTGCGCTATCATCTGCGCTATATCTCCTGGCTGCTCGCCAAGCGGAACTGGCTGGCGGGCGCCGGGCTGAGCTATGCGGACCTCGCCGCGGCGGCGCATCTTTCCTGCGTCGACTATCTCGGTGACGTGCCCTGGGAAGAGGACGAGACGGCGCGCGCATGGTACGCCCGAATCAAATCGCGGCCGAGCTTCCGGCCGCTGCTGAGCGACCGGGTGCCGGGCATGGCTCCGAGCGCCCATTACGACAATCTGGACTTCTGAGCGGCGAGGCGCTGAAGCGCGCCATTGCCGCGCGTGCCCGCACCGAGGGCTTCGCCGCGATGCGCGTCGCGGCGGCCGATGCGATTCCGCTCGCGCCGGGCCGGCTCAAGGCCTGGCTCGAGGCCGGCTATCACGGCGACATGGCGTGGATGGACGAGCGCACCGCCCAGCGCGCCGATCCGCGGGCGCTGTGGAGCGAGGTCCGTTCCGTCATCATACTCGGGATGAACTATGCCGGCGAGGGCGACCCGCTCGCCATGCTCGCCCACCCCGACAAGGGCGCGATCTCGCTCTATGCCCGGCGGCGCGACTATCACGACGTCATCAAGGGCAAGCTCAAGAGCGTGGCCGGGCTGCTCGCGGCGCGCGGCGGCGGCGACGTCAAGGTGTTCGTCGATACCGCCCCGGTCATGGAGAAGCCGCTGGCGCAGGCTGCCGGGCTCGGCTGGCAGGGCAAGCACACCGTGCTCGTCTCGCGCGAGCACGGCTCCTGGCTCCTGCTCGGCGCGATCTACACCACAGCCGAATTGCCGACCGACGAGCCCGAGCGCGACCATTGCGGCTCCTGCCGGCGCTGCCTCGACATCTGCCCGACCGCGGCCTTCCCGGCTCCTTACCAGCTCGATGCGCGCCGCTGCATCGCCTATCTCACCATCGAGCATCCCGGCCATATCGATGCAGAGCTGCGCAGCGGCATCGGCAACCGCATCTTCGGCTGCGACGACTGTCTCGCTGTCTGCCCCTGGAACAAGTTCGCCGAAAGCGCGCAGGAAACCCGCCTCGCCCTGAAGGACGAGCTCGACGGGCTGTCCCTGGCCGAGCTCGCCGGCCTCGACGATGCGGCCTTCCGCACGCTCTTCGCCGGCACGCCGGTGAAGCGGACCGGGCGCGACCGCTTCCTGCGCAACGTGCTGATCGCAATCGGCAATAGCGGCCGGCCGGAGCTGGCCGCCAGTGCCCTTGTGCATCTCGACGCGCCCTCCCCGCTGGTGCGTGCGATGGCGGTCTGGGCGCTCGGCCGCCTCGATCCGGCGCAGGCTGCCCTCTTGGCGCCGACGAGCCTGCGCACGGAAACCGACCATCAGGTGCAGGCCGAATGGGCCGCCCTGCTCCCGCAGACGGAAGATGCCGCATGAAACTGCTGATCCTCGGCCTCGGCTATTCGGCCGGCTTCTTCGCGCGCGCCGCGCTCGCTCGCGGCTGGGAAGTGACCGGCACCTCCCGCTCGGCCGAGCGGGCCGCGGAGCTCAGCCGCGAAGGCATCCGCACGCTGGTCTTCGGCGGCTTCGCAGTCTCGTCCCCGCTCGCCAAGGCCGTGGCGGAGGCCGAAGCCGTGCTCGTCTCGGTCCAGCCGGGCGAGGACGGCGACCCCGTGCTGCAACGGCTGCGCACCGAACTCGCCACCGCGCCGGCGCTGCGCTGGATCGGCTATCTCTCGACCATCGGCGTCTATGGCGACCAGGGCGGCGCCTGGATCGACGAAAGCCAGCCGGTGAATCCGGGCAGCGCCCGCAACAGGCTGCGCGTCGCGATCGAAGAGGACTGGCTGGCGCTGGGGCGCGACAGCGGCAAGGCCGTGCAGATCTTCCGCCTTTCCGGCATCTACGGTCCCGGCCGCAACCCCATCGCCAAATTGCGCGAGGGCAAGGCGACGCGGCTCGTCAAGCCGGACCAGGTCTTCAACCGCATCCATGTCGACGACATAACCGGCATCCTGATGGCGTCGCTCGCGCAGCCGCGCAACGGCGCGATCTACAACGCGACCGATGATGAGCCGGCTCCGCCGCAAGATGTCGTCAGCTTCGCCGCGGGGCTGACGGGGCTGAAGCCACCGCCCGAAATCCCTTTCGCCGAAGCGAAGCTCTCGCCGATGGCCGCGAGCTTCTACGGCGAGAACAAGCGGGTCTCGAATGCGCTGGTGAAGCGGGAACTCGGCTACGCCTTCCGCTATCGGACCTATCGCGAAGCGCTGAAGGCGCTGGCCGCAGCCGGCGAATGAACGGCCGTCAGGCGGCGTAGCGCGAGTTCTCGCCGCCGTAATACTGGGCATAGCGCCTGTCGATCGCCGAGACGGGCAGCACGACGAGCACATCGGTCGTTCCGAACTGGCGGTCGATGACCGCGCCGGAGCCGAAGCGGGCGCCGAGCCTGAGATAACCTTTGATCAGCGGCGGCATCTGCTTCAGCGCGAGCTTGTAGTCGACCATCTCCGCGGGCAGCCGGTCCATGCCGACGAGATGCTCGGGATGCGCCTCAGCACTCCATTCGCCCTGCGAGCGGGCATGGTGGTGCAGGAAGCTCAGCGGCAAGGCGAGCGCGTCAGGGTCGGTGCCGTCGAAGGAGGCGCAGCCGAACATGGCGTCGATGCGGTGATGCTCCAGATAGGCCCAGATACCGGACCAGAGCAGCTCGACGGTGCGTTTGTTGCGGTAAGGCTGCAGCACGCAGGAGCGGCCGAGCTCGAGGAAGCGCTGGCCGGGATGGCGTGCCAGCAGGGGCGCGAGATCGAACTCGCTTTGCGTATAGAAGCCGCCCAGCCGATTCGCCGCGCTCTGCCGCATCAGGCGGTAGGTGCCGACGACCTTCGGCTTGATGCCGCCGAAACGGCCCTTCGCCGCGTGATCGATGACGAGCAGATGATCGCAGGCCTTGTCGAAGCGGTCGGCATCGCGGCGGAACATGCGGGCGACCACGTCGGGCTTCGCCGACATTTCCTGATAGAACACGCGGTAGCGCAGCCGCTGCGCGCGCCAGATCTCGCGGGGGCCGCGCGCCAGCCGGACTTCGAGCGAGCCGAGCCGACCCAGGCTCCCCGAAAGCGGCGCTGATTCGCCGGCTTCCAATCCGTAACGGCGCATCGCCCCGCCCGTGATGAGCATCATCGGAGCGAGGCGCGAAAGCAGGGGATTGCCGGCGGAAAACCGGGCCGGCAGCGCGTTCGATCGCTCAGAAACGTGCAATGCCATCGCCTGTCTCACCCTCTAAGCCGCTTCCGGCATCCGGGAAGGCTTGCTCCGCGCATCTTACAACTTCGCGACAAAACTGCGTCGAAGCGGTGACGCCCGTCAAGCCGACAATGTCCGCGAGGCCTCCTTGCCGAGGTGATCGAGCCAGCGCAACAGCGCCGCGCGCTCGAGCGGTTTGGCGAGACAATCATCCATTCCCGCGGCGAGCGCGGCCTCGCGATCCGCCGCCGAAACATTGGCCGTGACGGCCAGCAGCGGCAAGCGCCGGATGCGGCCACGCTCCGCTTCCAGCGTCCGCACGGCACGGGCGCAGTCCAGCCCGGTCATCACCGGCATGCGGATATCGAGAAGCGCGAGATCGAGCGGCGCTGCCGCGCCGGCGAGGCTGGCCTCGATCCGCTGCAGGGCCTCGCGCCCGTCGCGGACCCAGATGACCGAGGAGCCGAGACGCTCCAGCGTCCGCGTCAGCAGCAGCGCATTGATCTCGTTATCCTCCGCGACGAGGATGTTGAGGGGCTTGCGCACCGGCGATCTGGCGGCGTGGCTCTTGCCTGTAGCCGGCAAGGTTTGGGGAAAGCGCGTACCCAGCCGCTCATAGAGCGAGCGGGCGCGGACGGGCTTGATGAGGAAGCCCGAGAATCCCGCGGCCTGCGGCGAGCCGAACTGGCGCCGTGCCAGCGACGACAGCAGGATCAGGCAATCGCGGATGCCCGCCTCCCGCACCGTTTCCGCCAGCTCCTTCGCCGCGCCGTCGCCGAGCGCATGGTCGATCAGCACCGCGGTCACCGGGCGTTCGCCGGCAAGGGTCGCCCGTGCCGCCTCCACGGAGGCCGCGACGGAGACCGCCGCGCCCGTGGCCCGGATCGACTCCCACAGGAAGCGCGCCGCGAAGGGCGCAGGCGAAGCGAGCAGGACATGCTGCTCCGGCCAATGCGGGATCGGCACCGTCTCGGCGCCCGGCGCCGCGGCCAGCGGCAGGATCACGCGGAAGCTCGCGCCCTCGCCGAGGCGGCTCTCCGCCCGGACCTCGCCCTCCATCAGCCCGACCAGCCGCCGCACGATGGCGAGGCCGAGGCCGGTACCGGCATGGCGGATTCCGGGGCCATGGTCCAGTTGCTCGAACTCCCCGAAAATGACCTCGAGCCTGTCGGCCGGAATGCCGGGCCCGGTATCGGAGACCAGGATCTCGACCATTCTCCCCACCCGCCGCACGCTCAGGCCGACGCCGCCGGCATCGGTGAACTTGACGGCGTTGCCGACCAGATTGAGCAGGATCTGCCGCAGGCGGTCGCGATCGCCGACGAGCTGCGCCGGCAGTTCCGGCGCGATATAGGCCGCAAGCTCGATTCCCTTGGCCTGGGCCCGGGGAGCCATCAGCTCGGAGACCGTCTCGACCAGCTGGACGACATCGAAGGGTTCCTCGACGAGCTCCAGCCGGCCAGCTTCCACCTTGGCGAAGTCGAGGATGTCGTCGACGAGGGCGAGCAGCGCCTCGCCGGAGATGCGCAGGGCCTGGACATAGGTCGACTGCTCGCCATCGAGGCCGGTGTCGGCCAGCAGATCGGACATGCCGAGGATGCCGTTCAGTGGCGTGCGGAATTCGTGGCTCACCGTGGCGAGGAAGCGCGACTTCGCCTCATTGGCGGCCTCGGCCCGGGCGCGCGCCTCGACCAGCGCGTCTTCATCGGCGATACGGGCGGAGATGTCGCGGCCGACGCGTTGGATCAGGGTACGGCCGCCTGGGCCTGGAACCGCCGTCTCGATCCAGGCGATCCAGCGCTCCCCGACATAGGTCGCGAGGCATTCGTCGAAACTGCGGGCTCCGCCGTCGAGCGTCCGCAGCGCCCGCGAGGCGAGCTGCGGCAATTGCGCCTCGCTGCCGACGAGATCGTTCTCCTCGGCACCGAACAGCGCGGCATAGGCGGTATTCGCGTAGATGATGCGGGCCCCGTCGCGCTGGACGATGAAATCGCCCTGAGCCTCGACCAGGCTGCGATAGCGCTGCTCGCTATCGGCCAGCGTCCAGAGCTGGTCGTTCAGCGTCTCGACCTCATGGGTGAGCGATGCAAGCTGGCGGCGTGTGCGCGCCAGCTGCCTCAGCGCGAGGACGCCGCCCGTTCCCAGCAGGGCGACGATGACGGCGGCAGCGATGACGAACCATGTCCAGGACGAGAGAGCCATGCTCCCCGTCTAAGGCCGCCGCCCTGAAAAAAGCCGCTTGAGGAAAGCGCGATTTTGCCCGCGGACTTCAAGCAAGGCTTAACCCTGAGGGGAGCCCAGAAGCGTCGGCCTTTCCCGAAAACCGCGCGGACGATGCCGTCGCTACGCCGCCTGCGCCAGCTCCCCGCCGCGCGTGCGATAGGACAGCGCCTCGGCGAGATGCAGCCGGCCGACCTTCGCCTCGCCGTCCAGATCGGCGAGCGTGCGCGCGACCTTCAGCACGCGGTGATAGGCACGGGCGGTGAGCCGCAGCGCCTCGGCCGCATCCCTCAGCAGGGCAAGGCCGGCATTGTCGGGACGGGCGATCTCCTCCAGCACCGGTCCCGGGCAGGCGGCATTGGTGGTGACGTGGCCAAGCCCGAGCGCCTCGAAGCGGGCGCCCTGGAGCGCCCTCGCCGCCGCGACGCGCGCCGCCACCTCGGCGGAGCCCTCGCTGGCGGCCGGCAGGATGAGGTCGGCGGCAGTGACCGCCGGCACGTCGATCGCGATGTCGATCCGGTCGAGCAGCGGGCCGGAAATCCGGGCCTGGTACTGCGCCATGCAGCGCTCGTTCGGCTGGCGCCGGCAGGCATAGCCCGGCTCCGTCGCCTTGCCGCAGCGGCAGGGATTCATCGCCGCGACGAGCTGGAAGCGCGCAGGGTAGACGGCACGATGGTTCGCCCGCGAGATCAGCACGTCGCCGGTCTCCATCGGCTGACGCAGCGCATCGAGCACCTGCGGCTGGAACTCGGGCAATTCGTCGAGAAAAAGCACGCCGTGATGGGCCAGCGAGATCTCGCCGGGCTTCGCCTGCAGGCCGCCGCCGACGAGCGCAGCCATCGAGGCCGAGTGATGCGGCGCGCGGAAAGGGCGCCGATCGGTCAGGGCACCCCCGGCGAGATGGCCGCCGACGGAGAGCACCATCGAGACCTCCAGAAGCTCGCGTGGCGTCAGCGGCGGCAGGATCGAAGGCAGGCGGCTCGCCAACATCGACTTGCCGGCGCCGGGCGGCCCGTTCATCACGAGATTATGGCCGCCGGCCGCCGCGATCTCGAGCACGCGCTTCGCGCTCTCCTGGCCCTTGATGTCGGCGAGATCGGGCAAGGCCCCGCTCTGGCGCGCCACGGCCGGCTCGGGCCGCGCCATCACCTGCGTGCCCTTGAAATGATTGGCGAGCTGGATCAGCGAGCGCGGCGCCAGGATGTCGATATCGGCCGCCGCCCAGGCCGCCTCCGGGCCGGTCGAAGCCGGGCAGATCAGCCCCTGCCCGCGATCATAGGCCGCGATCGCGGCGGGCAGCACGCCGGCGACGGCCGCGATCGAGCCGTCGAGAGCGAGCTCGCCGAGCACGGTGTAGCCGGCCAGGGCATCCGGCGGGAGCGCGCCGATGGCCGCCATCACGGCGAGCGCGATCGGCAGGTCGTAATGGCTGCCTTCCTTCGGCAGATCGGCCGGCGCGAGGTTGACGGTGATGCGCTTGGCCGGCAGGGCCAGTCCCGAGGCGATGAGAGCCGCCCTGACGCGCTCCCGGCTTTCGGCGACGGCCTTGTCGGGCAGGCCGACGAGGACGAAGGCGACGCTGCCGGAGGAAACCTGCACCTGCACGTCGACGGCCCGCGCCTCGATGCCCTCGAACGCCACCGTCGCGACCCGCGTCACCATCTCAGCCCACCCCGTTCCCCAGCGAAACGCTAGCGGAGCTTCGAGCCCAGCGCAAGAACATATAGAGAACTGACAAAAAAGGGCGCCGCTGACAGCGCCCTTCCCCGGAACTCCGATCCTTTCGCCTCAGGCGTGGACGCCAAGGCCGATCTGGCAGGCGACGCCCGTTCCGCCCAGGCCGCAATAGCCGGCCGGATTCTTGGCGAGATATTGCTGGTGGTAGTCCTCTGCGAAATAGAAGGGCGGCGCCTCGCGGATCTCGGTGGTGATCGGCCCGTAGCCATTCGCCGCCAGCGCCTTCACGTATTCGTCGCGGGAGCGTTCCGCCGCCGCACGCTGCGCGTCGTCGAAGACATAGATCGCCGAACGGTACTGCGTGCCGATGTCATTGCCCTGGCGCATGCCCTGGGTCGGGTCGTGATTCTCCCAGAAGGCCTTGAGCAGATCCTCATAGGAGATCTTGGCCGGATCGTAGACGACGAGCACGACCTCGGTGTGGCCGGTCATGCCGCTGCAGACCTCCTCATAGGTCGGGTTCGGGGTCTCGCCGCCGGCATAGCCGACGGCCGTCACCCAGACGCCGTCACCCATCTGCCAGAACTTCCGTTCCGCGCCCCAGAAGCAGCCGAGCCCGAACACGGCCTGGCGCAGGCCTTCCGGATAAGGGCCAGCGAGGCGATGGCCGTTGACGAAATGGGTTTCGGCGGTGGGGATCGCCGCGGCGCGCCCGGGCAGCGCTTCGGCCGCGGTCGGCAGTGAAGTCTTCTTGCGCAGGGAGAACATCGTCGGCTCCGTTCCGTTCAACTCGACGCCTTATGTAAGCATCGAAACGGCCTCTGCACAGGATGCCGCGTCGCAGCCCGTTCACCGACGCGTGACGATCCCGATCCGGGGCTCGGGAGGCCTAGCGAGCCAAAGCAGGGCAAAGCCGACCAGGAGCGCCACGAGCGCGGCCGGCGCCTGCATCACGGAAAGCAGCACCGGATCCCATAGCAAGGGGTGGATGTCGCGCTCGATCATCGGGCCGAGCAGCCGATAGCGCTCGTGCAGCAGCGCCGCGAGGACATCCCCCACCGTGGTGAAGCGCAGCAGCGCATTCGCGATCGAACGCGCGCCATCGATGACCAGAATGATAAAGCCCGCAGCGACGAGAAGATATCCGACAAGCCTGACCAGAAACCGCACAGCTCAGCCCTCTGCGTCCACGCCTTCGCCTTCGGCACGGGCCTGCCACCGCGCCGACCAGAGATGTGCGCGTGCCGACCGCCGAGCGCAACCCGCCCGGGACGATTTCCGCCGGATCGCGCCAAGCGCGCATCGCTTCGCGAGGCGGGCGAACAGCGGAGCCCGCGGCCTGATCGCAAGGGATTGTGAAAACACTGCGACTCGGCCCTTGAAAGATTACGCCTCGGCGGTCATAAGCAGCCCGCCGGACAGGTGGCCGAGTGGTTGAAGGCGCACGCCTGGAAAGTGTGTATACGGGAAACCGTATCGCGGGTTCGAATCCCGCCCTGTCCGCCAGCTGGTTTCAGCTTTCCCGCATATGCGGTGTGCCACGCCCGATTCCGCGGAGCTTCCGTAGGTTCTTCCGTAGGTTAAAGGGTGGGGGCGATCCTCTCGAGAGGCTGGGCGCGCAGATATCCCGGCATCGCAGGGCCGCATTCTTGGGCTGGCCCGTGCCCGCTTCGGTTCGCCGCGAGAACCGAAGTGGCGTGAAAAAGCCTCCAGTAGCGTGCCCGATCCGCTTTCTGGGCCGTCGCGCGAGCGCCTGACGCGCTACCGGTGACGGCCCGTTGCCGACGTTTGCCAGCGAACCATCGATCTCAGGATTTCAGCCGAGGGGCGGCGCAGGCAAATCGATATTGCCTAGCTTGGAATTGGCTCGCCCCTCTCAGCGCCGGCTGGCGGCTTGCTCGGCTGCGCGCTGCCGTGGCCGGACGATCGCCCAGGAGCCGATGAGCACGATGACCTCCGAGAGCGCGCCGCCGAGCAGGGCCCAGGACGGCGGGACGGTCAGCAGCAGCACGAAGACGAGCAGCAGGCCGGCGGCGGCGGCGATGGCCGAGAGAATGGCGATGGAGCGGTAGTCCTGCGCGATTTCCAGCCAGATGCGCGGCATGACATAGAGCATCGGCAGGCTGCTCATCACCCAGGCCAGGACGGAAATCTTGAAGAAGCGCGTGCCTTCGAGGCTGTCGGGCTCGATGAAGGGCAGGGCGATCAGGACGACGATGCCGTAGAGGATGCCGAGGCAGGCGAGCGGCAGGGGCCAGCGCCGCAGCCGCTGCCCGACCTTGGTGAAATCGCGATGCGCCATGAGCTTGGAGAGCTCGGGATGCATCATGTTGGCGAAGGCGGTGGAGACGATGCGCAGCGGCACGAAATTGACCAGCGCCGCCGCGATCGGAGCATAGGCCGCGGGACCCGCCATCGCCGCGACCATCAAGGCCATGCCCTGGCCCTGGAGGTTGGTGATCGTTACGCTCAGCACCGACCATTTGAGCTCGCGCCAGAGCTTGCGGTAGCGCCGCCAGACATGCCGGCCGAAATTGATCCGCAGGGGGCGCCGCCGCGAGAGGATCAACAGCACCGCGATGCCGAGCGCGTTGGCTGCTGTCATCACCGCGAAGGTGTGCTGGAGGATATGGGTGCCGTCCCAGATCACCCAGGCGGTACCCGCTGCGCCGCAGAGGGTGAAGGTGAGATCGCTGAGGCTCACCAGCATCTGGCGATTGCGCGCAAACAGGACCGTGCGGACATGCGCGCGCATCGACCACAACCCGATGAAGGCCCCGCCGAACAGCGCGCCCTCGTCGAGCCAGACGCCGAGGACGCCGGTGACGACCAGGCCGAGCAGCAGCGACAGCAGCAGCGCAGCCGAACCGAAGGTGACCTCATAGGCGCCGGCCGCGCCGGAGCCGCGACTCTGGGCGATCGCGATGCTGGCAGGCAGCGCCGTGAAGGCGCGGATATAGGTCAGGCCGAGCCCGCCAACGACCATCACCAGGGCGAAGATGCCGTAGTCGCGGGCCGATACGGAATGCAGCAGCGCAATGTTGAGGCCGAGATGGAAGGCGCTCTGCATCGCCTCGCCGCCGACCATGACGACGAGTCGCAGCACGATATGGCGGATGGCCTGGAGGTTCATCGCGGGCGGCTCGAGCCCTGGCGAAGCATGTCGGCGGCCACCGCTGCGATCGCCTGCGCGACGGCCTGCTCGCTGAACAGGGCGTTGAAGCGTTCGCGACCGGCCTGCGCCATCGGCGCGAGAGCCTTCGGATGGCTGACGATGGCGGCGAGAGCCTGTGCCAGCGCGTCGGCATCCCCCGGCGGCAGGAGGCGGCCGGTGACGCCGTCGGCCACGACCTCGCGCAAACCGCCGATGGCCGAGGCGAGCGGCGGGCGGCCGAAGGCCATCGCCTCGATCGCGACGCGGCCGAGCGATTCGGGCCGGCGCGACGGCACGGTCACGACATCCGCCCAGCGATAGAGCGGGGTCGGATCGTCGAGGAAGGGCTCGACGCTGACATGGGAGGCGAGGCCGGCGCTGGTCACGGCTTCGCGCAAGGCAATTTCGAGGCCGGGATCCTCGAAGGCGCTGCCGACGATGCGGGTCTCGATGCGCTCGCGGATCTCCGGCGGCAGGGATGCCAGCGCCGCGAGCAGGACTTCCTGGCCCTTGATGCGATTGATCCGGCCGAGCATCAGCACGCGCAAGGGGCGCTGCCCGTCATAGTCGGTCGGTGCCCAGTCGGCAGGGCCGGCGACGCCGTTATAGATGACGTCGGAGGGGATACCGGGCGGAGCCTCGAAGGCCTCGCGCGTCGCACGGGAGTTGAAGATCAGGCGGGCGCGACCCCAGAGGATCAGCCGCCGCAGCAGCGTGCGGGTCGCGCCTTCCGGGATCTCGTGGATGTGCTGGAGTGCCTTGCCCGGAAAGAACCGGGCGGCCAGCACATGGTCCACGATGACCGAGGTGTTGATGTAGACGAGGTCCGAGCGCCTGAAGCGGCGGGCAGCTCGGAAGATGGCGCGGGGCAAGGCGATCGGCGCGGTCGCGACCAGCCGCGGCAGGTCCTTGCGGCGGAGCACCCAGAGCGGCTCGACGACGATCCGGCTCGCGTTGCCTTCGAGCAGCCGGCGGATCGGCCCATCGCGCGGCAGCACGACTTCGATCTCAGCCGAAGGGTAGGCCTGGCGCAGCGCCGCGACGCTTTCGGCGAAGCTGCGGTCCGAGCCGTAGAGTTCGTACCCTTGATGTATGCAGGCGATACGGAGCGTCACGATCCAATTCCGTTCGAGGCCGCGTCGGTCCGTTCTGGACAAGGTCGCAATCCGGGAAAGCCCGTCCTAACCATTCCGGATGAAAGGAAGATAAATCACGGAAATTCAAGGCATAATGAAATTGCGACGCTTTGCCTGCGCCGGTGCGTGGGTCGGTTTGGACAGATTGAAAATGGACACTCCTCCCACCCTGCTGATCCTTGGAACACGCGGGATTCCGGCAGCGCATGGCGGTTTTGAGACCTTTGCGGAGAAACTTGCTCTGTTTCTCGTCGAGCGTGGCTGGCGCGTGGGCGTCTACTGCCAGGACGAGGTTCCGACCGTCACGCAACGGTTTCGCAGCGAGATGTGGCGCGGCATCGAGCTGATCCGGACGCAGGTCGCATCGGACGGACCGAAGGCGACGCTCGAATTCGACTGGCATTGCGTGCGGGATGCGGCACGACGCGACGCGGTGAGCCTCGTGCTCGGCTATAACGGGGCGGTCTTCTTGCCCTATCTCCGGCTGGCCGGGCGCAAGATCTTCACCAACATGGACGGCATCGAATGGCGTCGGCCAAAATGGTCCTTTCCGGTCCGCGCCTGGTTCTGGCTCAACGAATGGATCGCGGCCTGGTCGTCCAACCGGCTGGTGGCCGACCATCCCATCATCGCCGACCATCTGGCAACGCGGCGCCCGCGCTCGGCGACAGCCATGATCCCTTATGGCGGCGTGCCGATCCCGTCGGCACCGGTGGCTCCCCTGGCGAAGCTCGGCCTCGAAAGCGGCCGCTATCTCGTCTCGATCGCCCGGATCGAGCCGGACAATTCGATCCTGACGCTGGTCGAGGCGTTCTCGCGCGAGCCGCGCGGCATGAAGCTCGTGGTCCTCGGCACGTTCTCGGACAAGATCGCGTATCACCGCGAGGTCATGGCCGCGACCGGGCCAGAGGTGCTGACGCCCGGCGGGATCTATGATGCCAGCATCGTGCAGGCGCTGCGCTTCCACGCACGCGCCTATATGCATGGTCATACGGTCGGCGGCACCAATCCGTCGCTGGTCGAGGCGCTCTGGGCCGGCAACCCGGTCATCGCGCATGACAATCCCTATAATCGCTGGACGGCGGGCGAGGCCGGGCTTTTCTTCAAGGATGAGGCCAGCTGCTCCGAGGCGATCGGCAGGCTGATCGCCGACGACATTCTCGCCGGGCGTCTGAAGAAGGCGGCCTTGTCGCGGGCGCAGGAAAAGTTCAGGTGGCAGGCCGTGCTCGAGCATTACGAGCGCGAGGCGCTGGCCTTGACGGGTGGGGCCGCGGCACCCGAACTGGCTGCCGTCAAGCTGGCCGACAAGAGCTCCGGATGAGCTTCAGCCGCCGGGCCGTCCTGGCGGGAGGCGTCGGGGCAACGCTGCTCGGCGCGAGACCGGCGCAGGCCGTACAGCCGCTCGTTCTTCGGCGCGGGATCAATCTATGGCCGTGGTTCTCGCTGACGCGGGAATTTCCGGCGCCGCGTACCGATTACGATTGGCCGCCCTTCCAGCTCGATCGTCCCGTTCCGACCGCGCGCGATCTCGGCCGGTTGCGCCGGGCGGGCTTCGATTTCGTGCGCATCCCCGTCGATCCCGGGCCGATCCTGGCCGCTGCGCCGCGCGAGCGGGCGATCCTGCTGGATCAGGTCATGGCGGCGGTCGCGCAGGCGCTCGGCCAGGGTTTCGCCGTCGTCCTCAATCTCCATGCCAATGCGGCCACGCATCACTGGACGCCGGCCCGTCTCTTCGGCAGCGAGGCCGCGCCGGGCTTTCCTGGCTATCTCGCTGTCATCGCGGAACTGGCGAGGCGGCTCGTGCGGCTGGGGCCGGACCGTGTCGCGCTCGAACCCGTCAACGAGCCGTTCCAGGCTTGCGGCGCCACCGAATGGGATCGGCTCCAGCGACGCATGCTCGGCGCCGCGCGAAGTGCTGCTCCCGATCTCACCCTGGTCGCGACGGGGGCTTGCGGCAGCATGATCGCCGGGCTGGAGCCGTTGAAGGCGAGCGCGCTCGCCACCTTCGAGCCGCTGCTCTTCACCTTCCATTTCTACGAGCCCTACCTGTTCTCGCATCAGGGCGCGAAATGGATGAGCGAGCCGTTCTATCCCGCGCTCAACGCGGTGCCCTGGCCCGCGTCGCGCGGCACGCTGGAGACGACGCTTGCTGCCGTCCGCGCCCGGATGGCGGAGCTCGGCCAGCCGGCATCGGGGAGCGGCGCCGCGACCTATCGGGAGACCGAGCGGGTGCTGAAGGAGTATTTCGACGCCCGGCCGGACCGCCCCTTCATCGAGGGCTATCTGCGCCAGGTCCGGGCCTGGGCGCAGCGCGAAAGCGTCGCGCCCGGCCGCGTCCTGATGGGCGAATTCGGGGCGGTCCGGACAGGCGCGGGCATCGCCGCATCGGCCCCCGCCGACCGCGCGCGCTATGTCAGGGATGTTCGAACGAGCGCCGAAGCGCTCGGTTTTCCCTGGGCATTCTGGAACCTGTTCGACAGCCTGGGGCTGCTGGTCGACGATGTCAGCCGGCAGCTCGACCCGGCCATGATCGAGGCGCTCGGGCTGAAGATGCCAGGCTGAGCGGCGCTGCCTTGGTCTGGCGCTCCGAGCGATAGAGGCAGAGCACCACGATCGCGAACTTGGCGGGCAGGTTCGTCTTCGTCGCGATGCTCTCCGAGCCGTTCAGGAGGACGATCCAGACGAGCATCGGCAGCCAGACGCCGCCCGCCCGCCCGATCCGCGCGAGCTCGTACATGAACAGGCCGAAGGCCACGGTCACCAGCGCGGTGACGATCGCGCCCTGGTAGAGCGTCATGCGGATGAAGGGGTTCTCGATGCCCCATTCCAGGCCGTTGATACGCCGGAGCGTGTCGACGAGGTCGTTGTCGGGACCGAAGACGAGATCGCCCAGCGAGAACATGCCGAGCAGGTCGAGCATCTCCTTGCGCGCGTTGGCGCTGCCGCCATCGGAGACGAAGCGCGTCGCGAGGTCGTCGAAGAAGCCGATGGTTGCCAATCCGCCGATCGCGACCGGCAGCAGCGCCGCCAGCAGGCAGGCGATCGCGGCGCCGACGAGCGAGACCCGCCCGCCGCGCAACGAGGCGAACAGCATGGCGACGCCGTAGCAGAGGCCGAGCGCCAGCGAGACCAGCAGCGCCGTCCGGCCACCGAAGACGACGAGGGCGGCGCTCTGCAAGGCGATCAGCGTGCCGCGCACGGCCGGCGAGAGCGGGCGGGAGCCGCTGATCAACGCCATCAGATAGCACGCGGTGATCATGGCATTGGCCAGCGGATGGCCGTGCAGCGCGGCGGAGCGCGTGTCGGTCTCGAAGGCGATACCGTCGAAGCGGTAGGGGAAGAAGCGGGTCTGGGTGACGAATTCGACGAGCGCGAGCAGGGCGTTCAGCGTCATCACGACATGCAGCAGCGTGGTCAGTGTCGCCATGGTCTCGTCATCGGCGTCGGCGAGCAGGAAGACCAGCAGGCAGGCGGCGACATAGGTGTCGACCATGCCGCCGATGCCGGCGCCGCCGCGCAGGATGGTCACCACGATCACGGCGATGGTGACGACCAGCATCAGGAGCGTCGCCGGCCGGGCGCTGGCGAGGTGGATGGCGCGGCTGACCGGATCGCCGCTGGCGAGCACGCTCCAGCAGAAGAACAGAACGACCATATAGGTCGAGGGATGGATCTTGGTCGCGGCCGAGCCGGCGAGGCCGTCGTAATTGTAGCCGACGAGCCAGAGCATGCCGCCGGAGATGCAGAACAGCACGAGCACCGTGGCGATGAGGCCGATGCGGCTGATGCCGTCGAGCCGGGCCCAGCCCGGTGCCGCCCGCAGCCCGGCGGCGCGCATGAGGAGATTTTGCTGCATTTTCTTCACGCGAACCGGTGTCCACTTCGCTTGAAAATGCTCTAGCCGCGCCCGCCGGGATCGACGAGGATCGTGGCCGTGATCGAGCGGCCCATGATGCGCGCGGCCTCCATGGCCTGGACGATGTCCTGCTGGCGCGTGCCGTAGAGGCGTGCGACCAGCACGATCTCCTCGACCATGCCGACGAGCGGAGCGATCCTGACATTGCGGCCGAGCGCGCCGCCATCCATCACGACGAGGTCGAAATGCCGGCTGGCATCGGCGAGCATCCGCGCCGCGAAGGTCCGGCCGACATGCTTCTGCGGCGGGGCCTTGCGGCGCCCGCCGGACATCATCGCGACATCCTTGCTGGCGCCAAAATGGATCGATGACTCCAGGCTGCTTTCGCCGCGCAGCAGGTCCATCAGGCCGAGGCCGGTTTCCTCTGGCTCCTTTTCCAAATCGGCATCGATCAGCAGGACGCGCTCGCCCTGCCCGAGGGCTGCTTCGGCAAGCTGGTCCGTCACACGCTCGCGATCGACAGCGTCGCTTTCGACCGAGGTCAGGAGCAGGCTGCGCGCCGCAGCGGCAGCCGCTTCCGACGTATTGAACAGTCTGAGCAGGGCAAGCCCGGCCTCGCCATCGGGCCCGGACGGCGCGGGCGGCACCTTGCGCAGGCGCCAGCGCTGCTTCGCGGCGGGCTTGCCGGGGCGCAGCACGGCTATGACCGGCGCGCCCACCAGCGCCTCGGCCTGGGCGCGGGAGATGAGATGGGGCGCGGCATATTCGCGAATCAAGGCCAGGCCTGCGCCAAGTCCGAGCCCGAGCATTCCGGCTGCGGCGACGAGTGGCAGGGTCGGCGGCCAGCTCGCCTGCTGCGGCGCCTGGGCGCGGCTGATGATACGGGCATTGGTGGTGTCGAGATTGGCCTGCTCGCGCGTTTCCTGCGCGCGCAGCAGGAAATTGGCATAGACGGTGCGGGCAGCCTCCAGGTCGCGCTGAAGATCGCGCAGCCGGACCGAAGCCTGGTCCGCTCCCTGTGTCTGCTGTGTCAGGGCTTCCAGCTTGCTGACGAGGAGCTTCTCGTTGCCCTGCGCGCGCTCGTAATCGGTGCGGACGGATTGTTCGACGCGGGTGATCTCGGTCGCGATCATCCGGCGGATGGTGACGAGCTGGCTCTGGGCCGCCCCGATCGAGGGGTGGCGCGGGCCAAGCTGGCTCTGCAGGTCTGCACCGCGCAGGACGAGCGCCGCCTCCTGCTCGCGCAGTTTGGCGATGACGGGTGACTGGATCGCCTCGGTCGAGTTGCCGGCGAGGCTGCCGCCACGGTGCTGCTGGGCGATCTGCTCGACCTGGGACTTGAGCGCAGCCGTCCGGGCCTGCGCCGCCGAAAGCTGATTGCTGATTTCGCCGAGTTGCTGGTCGCTGATCAACCGGCCTGAGGAGGCGACGAGATTGTTTTCCGCACGGTAGCGTTCGACGGCGTTCTCGGCCTTCTCGACGCGCTTGCGCTGTTCGGCGAGCCGGGCAGTCAGGGAGTCGGCTGCCTCGGTGGCCGCCTTGCTGCGGGCGTCAGCCTGGTCGGCGAGATAGGCTTCGGCGATGGCATTGGCGAGCTTCGCGGATTTCTCCGCATCCTTCGTCGTCACGACGACGTCGACGACGAAGACCTTGTCGGCGCGCCGCACCGAGAACTTGCGGCGCAGGTTGGCGAGCGCCCGCGCCTCCGCGGGCGTCAGGCTGCCATCGGCATTCGGCGGGTCGGCCGCGACCCGGCCGAGCAGACGCGACAGCAGGCCCTGGCCGTTGAACTCGCTGTCCTCGGCGAGCTTGGTCGTGCGGATCGCGCGCATCAGCACGCTGGTGGACTGGATGACGCTGGCTTGGCTCTCGACCTGCGCCAGCCCGCCATCCGGCGAGACGGAGCTCGGATTGACGTCGTTGCTGACGACGTTGCGGTCCCGCGGGTCGATCAGGAGCTGGGCTGATGCCGTGTAGAGGGGCGAAGTCACGACGCCATAGGCCAGTGTCAGGCCTGCGAGCAGGCCGGCAATGGCCAGAATCATGAAACGGCGGTGCCAGAGGATGCGCCAGAGCTCGGAGATCTCGACAGCGCCATCCTGACGCCGGCGATAAGCCTCCCGAGGAGCCGGCTGCACCGCTTCCTCCTGCCGATGATCGGTCGCAGCCAGGCTGGCCATTCCTCTACTCTACCAACACAACAACGCCGGCACCGCGGCCTTTCCCGGTCGCGATACCGCTGGGGACAATGGCATCGAGTCCTTAACAAGCCCCGCTCTACCCCCGCGCCACTGCGCCGGCAGGGCTAACGAAATCGAAATCCCGACATGGCAGGCTACCCTCCGCTCGCGGGCCACTTGGTGCACGCAGCCGCGTGGGATGGGGCATGCGACTGAGGTTGACTATCGGTGCTTCGCCGTTGCGGCGATGGCATCTCCTGCTGATCGATCGCCTGCGGAGCATTCCGGGCCTCGAGCTGTCGCTCTGCCTGCCGGAGAGAGCTCCTGTCGACGGGAGCGGGCTCGGCCCTCTGTTTCGCGTCGAGGGCCTGCTCCATGGCTTGCGCCCCGACAGCCTGTTCGCCGTGGCTGAGCCCGGCGATGCGGCCGTTCCGATCAGCCGGCGGGCCGGCCTCGCCGATCTGATTCTCGATCTCGGGGACGGGAGCGCGGCGGGAGCCGGGCGGAGCTGGACCCTGCATTTCGACGGCAAGGCGGGAGAAGATGCTCTGGTCGCCGCCCTGCTCGGCGGCGGGATTCCCCTCGTCGAGCTCAGGGAAAGCGGCGATGTCGTCGCCGCGGGCCGGCCGGGCTCCGAAAACGGTCGCATCCTCCTGGCGAAGCTGGACGATATCCTTGCCCGGATCGTGACGCTGATCGTCGCCGCCATGGCCGGCGGACGATTGCACGTTCCGGTTCTGCCTGCGAACGAGACGGGGCCGCCGACGCCGCCCGCCGCGCCGGCCGGCATCGCGAAGACGGTCGTCAAGGCCGGTATCGGGAAGGCGATCGAGCTGGTCTACCGGACCTGCTTCCACGCGCCGCATTGGCGGGTCGGCTGGCGCAAGCTCGACGGGCCTGACCTGTTCACCCTGCAACGGCATCCGGATAGCGGCTGGACCGACCTGCCGGATGACGGCACCCGCTTCTATGCCGACCCCTTTCCGATCCTGCACAAGGGCCGGGTCACGCTCTTCGTCGAGGATTTCGCCCATGCGGCCGGCAAGGGCATCATCTCGGCGGTCGCGTTCGGGCCGGACGGACCGCTGGGCCGGCCCGAACCCGTGTTCGAGCAGCCGGGCCACCTGTCCTATCCCTTCGTCTTCGCCCGCGACGACGAGGTCTGGATGATCCCGGAAAGCTGCAGCGCGGCGCGGGTCGATCTCTTCCGCGCCACGGCTTTTCCGGGTGGCTGGGTGAAGGAGGCGACCCTGATCGAGGGGGTGGTCGCGAGCGACGCCACCCTCATCGAGCAGGATGGGCGGTGGTGGCTGTTCGCGACGGTGCGCGACGGCGGCGGCTCGTTCTCGGACGCGCTGCATCTGTGGTCGGCGCCGGATTTCCGCGGCCCCTGGACGCCGCATCCGCGCAATCCCGTGCTGATCGACATCGCCTCGGCTCGGCCTGCGGGGCGGATGGTACTGCGCAACGGGGAGTTGCTGCGCCCGGTGCAGGATTGCCGTCAAGGGTACGGCAAGGCGCTCGGCATCGCCCGCGTCACCCAACTCGACGACACGGGTTTCGCGCAGGAGGTCGAGACCATCCTGGAGGCGGGGGGGCCGCTCTGGCCCGGCCGCCGCCTGCACAGCCTGAACAGTGCCGGCGGGTTCGAGTTTATCGATGGCTCGGCGATGGTTCGGCGGAATCCGCTGGCGCGCCGGTAGCCGCCGGGCGCGAGCGCCAGTTCTTGATGGCGTGGCCCGCGCTGTCGGCGAGCATCGCCAGCCGGCCGACCAGCGTGCGCGCGCCCGTCACCGATTCCAGCGTCGCGGATTCCGTCGCAAAGCGCCGCTTGAAATCCTCGCCGCCGCACATGAAGTCGACCATCTCCAGCCCCTGGTCGATCGACCACTGGATATAGTCCATCATCAGGACCATGCCGGGCGAGGCACGCTCGAATTCCGGGTCGTAGGTGGTGATGAAGGCCATCATCCGGCGGCGCTGGACGACATTGATCGAGACGGCGACGACCGTGCCGGCCAGTTCCAGCACGAAGGCATGCAGGATGCCGAGCCGGGCCATGACGTCGACCAGCGCGGCGAGCGCAGGGGCGCCCTCGTCGAACAGATCGGAGGCGCGGCCATGCCGCTCCAGCCATTTGCGCTTGAGCGCGGCAACGCGAGTGAGCACCGGCTCCAGCGGCTCGTCGGGCGTCATCAGGCGGAAGCGAAGTTCGCCGGCTTCCTCCATGAATTTCCGGCCGCGTCGGTAGTTCTGCCGGGTCTTCTTCGACTGTGCCTCGAACCAGTCCGTGCCGCGCCGCCAGGGGCCGGCGACGCGATAGCTGATCTCGCTGCGGTGATTGGGGCGCAAGCGGCCGCTCGCGACGTCGGGCGCGATGATGCCCCGGATAACCGCATCCGGCAGGAGGCGGTTGAGGTAGAACATGTCGAAGCCGCCGGCCGCGGCGATCTCCCACCAAAGGGCGGTGACGGCGTCGCGGTTCCGGTCGGGCGCCAGGAGCGCATCGCCATAGTCGCTATGCTCCTTGGCGGCCCATTCGAGCACGGTGACGCTGCGGCGGCGGATCGTGGCCAAGGGCAGCACGGCCTCGAGCTCCGCACCGTTCCAGACCAGCCCGATCAGCAGGTCGCGATCGTCGCGCCGCGTCGCGGTGCGCCACCAGGCGTCGATCCAGGCGTGGCTCTGGAACACGAGCCCATCGGCGCGCCGCCACAGGTCGTCCCAGGCCGGCGCAAGCGCCGCGAGCCGCTCGTAGGAGGTGACGATCTCCAGTTCGCGGCCGGCTGCTGCGGAAACGCGCTTCCCCCCGGTCACGACTGGGTTTCCTCGATCTCGGGCGCGGTCTGCCGGGCCGCGCGGGGGCGCAGACGCAGCTTGATCTGGCGCCACATCCGCTTCAGCGGCATGAGATAGAGGCCCGAAAGCGACTGGTAGTCGCGGACATTGCGCTCCATCAGGCCGAACTTGAAGTCCTCGTCGGGCTTGGGCACGCAGAGCGTCCCGAAGAAGCGATCCCAGAACGAGAAGAGCAGGCCGAAATTCTTGTCGTAATGACGCGGATCGACGCTGTGGTGCAACTGGTGCCAGTGCGGGCAGAGCACGACGCTGTTGAGCGGCCCGAACGAGATCTTGAAATGCGTGTGCCTGACGAAATCCATCATCAGGATATTGCGCATCACATAGACGTTGATGCCAAAGACGGTAAGCTCGACGAGGTTGAGCGAGACAAGCGACCAGATGCCAAAGCAGATGCCGGGAATGACCCCGTCCCAGGCGCGGTTCATCAGTTCGTCCAGCGGGTGGACGCGGTCCTTGGTGATGCCGACCATCACCTCGGCGGAGTGATGGACCTTGTGCAGCTCCCACAGGATCGGGAAGCGGTGCTGCGCGACATGGTACAGGTAATAGGAGATGTCGTAGGCGAGCAGCATCGTCACGGTGAAGATCACCGTGGTGAGCGGGCCGGCCGGGCCGGGGATCAGGGGCGGATCGATGTGGAACAGCGTCGCCAGCACCCGGTTGGTCGCATAGCCGACCGCGACGACGAAGGTGATCCCCGCCGGCAGCATCAGGAAGGGCATGATCGCCTTGCGCGTAACCCAGAACAGCAGGTCCGCCTTCGCCGAAGGATGCATGATGATCTCATGCGGGAACACGAAATCGAAGAACTCGCGGAAGCTGCGCTCCTTCGTCGTCCTGAGATAGGCGACCAGCGCGCTGACGAGCGCCGTCAGCAGGAGCATTCCGGTCGCGATCAGGCTCGTCGCCGAGATCTTGTCGAGGATCTTTCCGACGAAGTCGGTCATTTGCGCAAACATCGGCATCTCAATCATCGATGCGGGGCCACATCTTTGGCACGCAGGTGATTAAGGCTTCGGCCGATGCGATGAAAGACCGTTGCTCAGGGTTAAGCCATTTCTGGTTAAGCCGGGGCGACCGCACTCGCAGAATGTCGAGCATCCATCCCGGCCTACATCGTGTCCTCCTAGACGAAGCTCCCAGCTCCGAGGAGTATCGAAACCCCCACAGCGAATTTGAGAACGAATATCTCTCCTACTATGCCCAGGCCGTCGCTACATATCGAAAGCGCCCACCCAGCGCGGCCGATTATGCTGCCGGCCGCGTGATTTCGGACGCAATCGACGGAGTGATCCACAATGCGGCGCGACGGGGTAACATCGACGACCTCGCGATGCAGAGTGAACTTGTTCGGCTGGTGAGCCTATATCTTGGGGATGATCGCCGCACCTAGGACGACCGCTTAGAGTGTCATTTCGCCCTCAGCTGAAACCGACTCCTTCCCGGCGAAAGACCAGATCTGGCCTACCTTGGTGAGCCACTTTGACCGGGTACGCATCCGCCCCCGCTGCTCTCAGCTTGTCGGCGGCCAAGCCTCGCTACGGTCTCGGCGATCGGCGCCGCTTTCGGAGCGCGCCGACTGCGGAGGCTGCCGAGCTTTCTGGAAGCTGACATGCGGAGCGGCTGTGCCGCCGCATCGATTTCCGATCGGGCAGCGGATCACCGGCTCAGGCCACGGGGTCAATCCGGCTACGACATGAGGCTATGAAGGCGAGGCTCCCGGCTGAGGTTGTCGACGCCAAAGGGATCCGGATCGTGGCGTCCTGGTCCTTGAGCCGATTTCTCGCGCCTTCTCCAGATTTTCATTGCAGGCTTCGAGACAGGAGGACCAGCGGCGCCGATCTTTGAGCTCTTGTAAAATGTTACAAAATGTTTAGGCTTGCCTTTCACCGTGCCACGCCTTCAAGGCGAAGAAGCGCGGAGTTCCAGGGAGATTCAAGAAGCCGACGCTTGGCGGCTGAACCCCATCTCCTCGACTGTTCATGTGAGCTCTGCTCGCTGTCATCGCGCCCCGCCGTGCGTCCATCATCGCCGGTTGCGCGTGCTTTGGCGGCGGCGATCCTCACGGCGATCAAAACCAGCCCGGGCAACGGGACAATCGGAGGAAGCCATGACGACACTGACCCGCCGCGCCGTTCTGGCAGCCGCCGGCGCCACCGCGGCGCTCGGCGCCACCGCCGCCTTCGGCCAGGGCAAGACCACGATCACCTTCGCCGCCGCGACCTTCGCCGAGGCCGGCCGCGGCGACAAGCTCAAGGCCTGGATCGACAAGTTCAACGCCTCGCAGGACAAGGTCGAGGTCCAGCCTGTCGCGATCCCGTTCTCGCAGCTCGCCAACACCGTCTTCACCCAGATGGGCGGCGGTGGCGGCCCGGACCTCGTGCGCTTCGACCAGACCGACTTCTTCGCGGCGCTGCCGGCCAAGCGCATCCTGCCGATCGACGACCTCGTCGATGCCGGCAAGTACACCTTCCAGGCGCCGGACAAGTTCCTCAATGTCGAGGGCAAGCGCTACGGCGTCGTCTTCGAGCTCGCCAATTACCAGCTGATCTACAACCCGGCGCTGCTGCAGGGCGGCGAGCCGCCGAAGACCTTCCCGGAATTCCTCGCCGCGGCGAAGGCCGCCACCGGCAAGGGCAATTTCGGCTACGCCTTCCGCGCGACGATGCCGGAACGCTCCGGCTTCTGGCAGGACATGACGAACTATGTCTACGGCTTCGGCGGCAACTGGGCCGACGGCAAGCAGCTCACCTTGAACAGCCCGAAGGTGGTCGAGGCGATCACCGCCTACAAGCAGGTCTATGATGCCGGCGTGATCCCGAAGGGCGCGGATGCGGCGACCTATCGGCGGATGTTCTGGGAAGGCAAGATCGCCATGAACATCGACAATGGCGGTGTCGCCGGCATCTTCGCCGCGCAGAACCCCAATCTCGGCTTCAAGGCGGCGCCCTCCCCCTTCCCGAACCGCCAGCAGGGCCTGATCCTGACCTCTCTCTCGGTCAACGCCAACACCAAGAACAAGGAAGCCTGCGGCGTCTTCATCAACTGGATGCTGCAGCCCGCGGCGCAAAGCGAGCTGCAAGGCATCCTCGGCGCCGCCAGCGTCGCCACCCCGGTCGAGCGGCCGAAGGCCGATCTGGAACGCGCGCCCTGGCTCGGCGTCTACGACGCGCAGACTCCCTATGCTCTGCCGCAGCTCGTGCTCGGCTTCGAAACCAAGACGCTGGAGATCCAGCAGATCGTCGTCGAGCAGGTGCTGAAGATCCTCGTCGGCAATGCCGACGTGCAGAAGACCATGGACGAGGTGCAGTCCCTGGCGCTGAAGCGCATCGAGCGGCAGTAAGAGCATGAGCACCGCCAGCCCGGCGACGGCAGCGGCCGGCCGCCCTCCGCAGAGCGGTGGGCGCGACCGGGAGAGCCGCTGGACGCCCTATCTCTTCATCGCGCCCGTCGCGCTCTATCTGGCGGTGTTCCAGGGATATCCGCTGGTCAGCGAGTTCGTGCTGAGCTTTCAGCAGAGCTCGCTGCTGGCGCCGCAGGACGCCCGTTTCGTGGGCCTGCGCAACTACCACGACCTGGCGACCTCGAGCGATTTCGCCTCCGTACTCTGGACCACGCTGATCTATACGATCGCCTGCGTGGTCTTCGCGATCTCGCTCGGGCTCGGCGCCGCGCTGCTGCTCGACCGGCCGTTCCGCGGCCGCGGTCTGGCGCGGGCGCTCGTCACGGTGCCGTGGGCGGCCCCGCCGGTGGCGGTCGCGACCATCTTCGCCTGGATGCTCAACGCGCAATACGGAATCTTCAACCACGTGCTGAAGCTGATGGATCTCGAGGTCGGCTATGAGAGCTGGCTCGACAATCCCAAGCTCGCGCTGCCGGCGGTCCTGTTCACCACGATCTGGCAGATCTTCCCCTTCTCCTCCGTCGTGCTGCTCGCCGCTCTGCAGGGCGTGTCGGAGGAAGTCCGCGAGGCCGCCCAGATGGACGGCGCTGATCGCTTCAGCATCTTCAAGGTCGCGGTCTGGCCGACCATCCAACCGACGGTGGCGCTGCTCGCGCTCTTCGTCACGATCTGGTCACTGCGCCGCTTCGACCTGATCTGGGTGATGACGCAGGGCGGGCCGATCGGCGCGACCAAGACGCTGGTCATCGAGCTCTACACGCGTGGCTTCGTCGCCCGCGAGCTCGGCGAAGCGGCCGCCGTCGGCATGATCGGGCTCAGCATCGCCCTCGTCGTGACCTTCGTCTACTTCTGGTACACGCAGCGCACCGAGCGCGCGCAGGGGCGCCGCTGATGAAGACCCCTGCCTCCCACGCGCTGCGCATGGCGCTGATCATGGTGTTGCTCAGCGCGGCGCTGTTTCCGATCTACTGGATGGTCGTCACCTCGCTGACCTCCTCGGCGAACCTGTTCGCCGACCGGCCGCAGATGCTTCCCGACCCGGCGCAGGCCTTCAACTATGCCGAGACCTTCGCCAAGACCGGCGTGCTGCTCTGGCTGAGGAACAGCGCGATCGTGGCCGTCGGCACCATGGTGCTGTCGATCCTGCTCGCCATCCTGCCGGCCTATGCGCTCTCGCGCTTCCGCTTCCATGGCAAGGGCGTGCTCGGCTTCGTGCTGTTCGCGACACAGATGCTGCCGGAGGCGATGCTGGTGGTGCCGCTCTATGCGATCTTCGCCAAGCTGCTGCTGCTCGACACGCTGGGCGGCCTCATCCTGGCGAACGCCGCCTTCACGGTGCCGGTCATCACCTGGATCCTGAAGGGCGCCATCGACGGCGTGCCGCTGGAGATCGAGGAGGCGGCCCGCATCGACGGCTGCTCGCGGCTCGACATCGTTCTCGGCATCGTGCTGCCGGTGGTGGCGCCGACGCTCGCCGCCGCCTCGGTGATCGCCTTCTTCCATGGCTGGAACGAATACGTCTTCGCCCAGACGCTAATCCTCAGCCAGGAGCTGCGCACCGCCTCCGTCGGCCTCGCCAGCTTCGTTGGCGAACTCTCGACCCCGATCCACACCGTCATGGCGATCGGCGTGATGTACACGCTGCCCGCCGTCGCCTTCTACCTGATGGTCCAGCGCTATGTCGTGGCCGGCATGACCGCCGGCAGCGTCAAGGGCTGACAAAGCACCGGGCTCAGAAAGAACACGAATGGCCTCGATCACGCTCAATCACGTCGCCAAGCATTTCGGCAACAAGGTCGCGATCGCCGATGTCGACCTGAAGGTCGAGGACGGCGAATTCCTCGTTCTGCTCGGGCCCTCGGGCTGCGGCAAGTCCACGCTTTTGCGCATGCTGGCAGGGCTCGAGACGGTGACCGCGGGCGAGATCCATCTCGGCGGAAGGCGCGTCGACCGGCTGCCGCCGAGCGCGCGCGACATGGCTTTCGTCTTTCAGTCCTATGCGCTCTATCCGCATATGACGGTGCGCCGGAACATCGCCTTCCCGCTGATCATGCGTCAGTTCAAATGGTGGTTCCACATCCCCTTCCTCGGAGGGCTCGCCAAGCGGAAGATCGAGCGCTCGCCCGCCGTGCGCGATCTCGTCGAGAAGACGGCGAAGACGTTATCGCTCACCGAGATGCTCGACCGCTATCCGCGTACATTGTCGGGCGGCCAGCGCCAGCGCGTCGCGCTGGGGCGGGCGATGGTGCGCCAGCCGGAAGTCTTCCTGATGGACGAGCCGCTCTCCAATCTCGACGCCAAGCTGCGCTCGGCGATGCGGGCGGAGATCACGCGGCTGCACCAGCGCGTCGGAGGCACCTTCGTCTACGTCACGCACGACCAGGTCGAGGCGATGACCATGGGCACGCGCATCGCCCTGATGCGCGACGGGGTGATCCAGCAGTTCGGCACGCCGCGCGAGATCTATACCTCGCCGGCCAACACCTATGTCGCGCGCTTCATCGGCACGCCGCCGATGAACCTGATCGAAGGCCGCATCGATAACGGAACGATCTGCATCGGCAAGGCGCGTCTGCCGCTTCCCCCAGCCCTGGCCGATGTCGCGGGTGACAACATCCTTCTCGGCATCCGGCCGAACGCGCTGAGCCTATCGGATGCTTCGGCCAGCGGCGGCGGCCTTGCCGGTACCGTCAGTCTCGTCGAGCATGTCGGAGCCGAGTCCGTGGTCGCCGTGAAGCTGTCGGACGGCGCCACGGCGCATGACGAAGAGGGAGCCGTGCCCGGAGAGATCATGGCGACGGTTCAGGGATACAGCGACCTTCAGCCCGGAGCAGCCGTATCTGTCGGGCTCGACCTGTCGGAGGTTGTCTTGTTCTCGCGCTCGACCGGTCAGCGCATCTAGGCAAGAGCAAAGCTCAGGCCTCGCTGGCCGCCGGATGAGACCGGCAAACGGACAGAACCGTCTCCCTTAGCCAGCCATGGGCGGGATCCGCATGAAAACGCGGGTGCCACATCTGGGAGATCGTGATCGCGCTTGTCTGCACGGGCAGGTCGAATTCATGGAGCAGGCTCTTGTCGGCTCCCGCGCGAACGAATGATCTGCTCACCAGCCCGACAAGATCCGAAGTCGCGGCGATCGCCATCGTCGCCGGAAAGTCGGGCACGACAACGACGACGCGCCGCTGCAAGCCCAGCGCTTCCAAAGCGGCGTCGACCGGACCATGCGTTCGGCCGCGGCGAGAGGTGACGACATGACCAAAAGCCGCGTAACGCGCGGCGGTGACCTCGCCTTGTGCCAATGGATGTCCTTTCCGGACGATTCCGACAAAGCGGTCCCGGAACAAGGTCTGGACCTTGATCTCCGGCGCGCTATCGCCAAGCACGCCGATCTCGAGGTCGACGATCCCCTCGCGCAGGAAGCGCACATTCTTGTCCGGCTTGGGCGCGAAGCGGAGTGTCACGCCCGGCGCCGCTTCGGTGACCGCCGCGACGATCGGAGCTGCGAAGGTCGCGACGAAACCTTCATTGGCGCGGAGGGTGAAAACGCGCTCGAGACCGGCGATATCCAAGGCGCGATCGGCCGGCCGCAGGACGGCCTTCACCTCGTCGGTCAGCGACCTGACGCGTGCGCCGAGCGCCAGGGCATGCGGCGTCGGCACCAGCCTCCGGCCGGCCCGAACGAGCAAAGGGTCGCCCGTTACGGTGCGAAGACGCAGCAGGGTCCGGCTCATGGCGGAGTCGCTCAAGCCGAGAACCCTGGCTGCGCCCGCGACGCTTCCCTCGGCGAGAAGCACGTCCAGGGCAGCGAGCAGATTGAAGTCTGGATGGGACATTCACGCAAACCCCGGCGAAGCGATCCGCCCCCGTACTGAGACATGGCGTCTGATGCAGGGATAAATTGTATTCCCTGCGCCTTCCGCCATGCCTGGCCATCTGTATCCTGTCCTCGATCGACCGAGAACAGGAAACATGATGACCCATTCAGCCCCAGCGGCCCGGAGTTTCGATGGCGCGACGGCCGGGGACGCAGGATTGCCGGCGCCCCGCCGCTCCTATGCGACATTGGCCATCATGGCGGCGATGGTGCTGGTCGTCCTCGACGGCGCCATCGCCAATATCGCGCTGCCGACGATCGCGTCCTCGTTCCGGGTCTCGCCTGCCGCATCGGTCTGGGTCGTCAGCAGCTATCAAATGGCCCTGGTGATGGCCCTGCTGCCTTGCGCCGCGCTGGGAGAAAGCTGGGGTCTCCGCCGAACCTTCACGGCCGGGGTCTTCATCTTCACCGGCGCCTCGCTGCTCTGCGCACTGTCCCCATCGCTGCCGTGGCTGATCGCGGCTCGCTTCATGCAGGGGCTCGGCGGCGCGGCCGTGATGGCGCTGGGGATCGCGCTGATGCGCTTCACCTATCCCCACCGCCTGGTCGGCGCGGTGATCGGCTGGAATGCGACGGTGATCGCGCTGTCGGCGGCGGCGGGGCCGACGGTCGGCTCTACCATCCTCGTCATATCCAGCTGGCAATGGCTGTTTGCCATCAACCTGCCGATCGGCGCGATCGTGCTCCTCGCCGCGCTGGCGCTGCCGCAGCCTGCGGGCTCGGGCCGAACGCTCGACATGGCGAGCGTGGCACTCAACGCGACGGCTTTCGCTTCCCTTGTTCTCGGCGTTGACCGGATCACGAGCGAGCCCGGGCTGGCGGCTGCGCTGCTCGTGACATCGGTCGCGAGTTTCGCGGCTCTCGTGAGGCGCGAGATGCCGCGCACTGCGCCGCTCATCCCGCTCGATCTCCTGGCGAACCGCCCCTTCCGCATTTCGGTGATTGCGTCCGTGTGCTGCTTCGCCGGTCAGATGGCGAGCTATATCGCGCTGCCCTTCTACTTCCAGCACAGCCTCGATCTGGATGCCTTCACGACGGGGCTCTACATGACGCCCTGGCCTCTCGTCGTGGCCATTGCCGGCCCTCTCTCCGGACGCATGTCCGATCGGTTCTCCACCGGCCTGCTCTGCGCAGCCGGCGGCGGTTTCCTTGCCCTTGGGCTTGCGCTCGTCGCTCTCTGGCCGATCCAGAAGGATCCCTGGCCGCTCGTGCCGTTCCTGATGCTCGGCGGCTTCGGCTTCGGCATCTTTCAAACGCCGAACAACCGCAACATGCTGCTCTCGGCGCCGCGCGAGCGCAGCGGCTCGGCCGGGGGCATGCAAGCCACGGCCCGCCTTCTCGGGCAGACACTGGGTTCGGTGATCATGGCGATGCTGTTCACGCTCACCTCATCGGCGGCCGCGCCCCGGATCGGCCTTGCCGTGAGCGCCGTTCTGGCCCTGGTCGCAGGACTGGTCAGCACGATGCGGATCGAGCGCGACACGGCGGAGATCCGGGCCTCCTGAGCCGATCCCGAAGGACGGCCTCTCCACCGTCGGTCCGGTACCAGGTCCGGAAAACGACTGCGTGATGGAGCTGGAAGCTTCCGGCCGGAGCGTTTGTTTTCCTGAGCGAAGCGGCAAGGCCAGGCACGCCTGCCGTCACCATGAGAGCTCGACGCCTCCAAGGATGCGTCGGGCGGCCGTCCGGAGCGCGCGCAGATCGGCATAACCGACCGCGCGAGCGATCTGGTGCGGGGGGCAACCATCCGTCGCCAGCGCGAGCGCCCTGACGACGCGCAGCCGCGCCCGCCAGTCACCGAAGCTCATGCCGGTCTCGGCGCGGAAACCGCGGGTCAGCGTGCGCCGGCTCGCCCCGGCTCGCTCCGCCCAGGCGTCGATGTCCAGGGCCGAAGCGGGGTCCTTCAGCAGCGCCTCGCAGACGCGTCGCAAACGCGGATCGCGCGGCAGGGGCAAGGTCAGCGGCGTTTCCGGCGCCCGCCCGATCTCGTCGAGGATCAGGGCGGCGAGATGCCCGCCGCGCCCGCCCTCGTCGTAAAGCATCGGCTCGGCCGCCAGCGCGACCAGCGCCGAAGCCAGCAACGGCGTCACCTCCAGCACGCGGCAGCCCTTCGGAAGGATTCCGACCGCCTCGGGGGTGACATAGGCCGAGCACATCGACACCCGGCCGTGCATCCTGACATCGTGGAAAAGCCCGGGCGGGATCCAGAGCGCATGCTGCGGCGGCAGGATCCAGGTGCCGTCCTCCGCCGTCACCAGCGTCAAGCCGGAGGTCGCGTAAAGCAATTGCGCGCGCGGATGGCTGTGCCACCCCGTGGCCGCGCCCGCGGCGTAGGCTTTCGGCAGGACCGCGACCGCGCGCGGAATGGTCTGATAGGCAGCGCTGTCGCCGTGCATCGCGATTCCATTTGGCCCGATTGCCCCGTAAACGACCCGACAGGACACATCGGGTCAAGTTACAAAATCCCTCCCCGAAGCCGGACGCGACCAGGTTGGACAACCGGGCCGGCGTGTCCGTCACTCTCTGTCCGATGGAGCCGAGTGTTCCCATGAGCCCCGAGACGCTGTCCAAGCGCACGCTTCTCTTCGTCAACGCAGCGCATGCGCTCGATCACTTCGTGCTGCTCATCTACCCGACCGCGGTGATCGCCATCGCGGCCCAGACCGGCCTGAGCTATGCCGAACTGATCGGGCTCGCGACCGGCGCCTTCGTCGCCTTCGGCCTGTGCTCCCTGCCGATGGGCTGGCTCTCGGACCGCTTCGGCCGGCGCAACATGCTCGCCGTCTTCTTCCTGAGCTACGGCCTGTCCTGCCTGGGCGTCGCCAGCGCCAGCCAGCCGATGGCCTTCGCGGCCTGGCTGCTCGTTCTCGGCGTGGCATCCGCGATCTACCATCCGGTCGGCTCGACGATGCTGGTCAATCATGCCCGCCAGCTCGGCCGCGACCTCGGGGTCAACGCGGTCTGGGGCAATCTCGGCGCGGCTTCCGCGGCGGGCGTCACCGCGCTGCTGGCCGCGAGCCTCGGCTGGCGTGCCGCCTTCGTGCTGCCGGGCCTCGTCTGCCTCGCCCTCGGAGCGGCCTTCCTGATGCTCGTTCCCGGCGACGGCGAACCGCATGCAAACCGCACGGGCAAGGCGGACCTCATCCCGCTGAGCCGCCCCAAAACCCTTCTCGTCGTCTTCGCCATCGCCATCATCGCCGGCGGCATGACCTTCAACCTCACCACCATCGCCTTGCCGAAAATCCTCGACGAGCGGCTCGGGCTGGACATGCCGCTGGCGCTGATCGGCTCGCTGGCGACACTGGTCTTCATCTTCGGCGCCGGGGCGCAGTGGCTGATGGGCCGGCTCGTCGACCGCTATACGCTGCCGGCCCTGTTCGTCGGCCTCGCCCTTCTGCAGCCGATCGGCCTCGTCATCGCCGCGATGACACAGGGCATCCCGCTGCTGCTCGGCCTCACCCTGACGATGACCGCGATCTATGGGCAGGTGGTCGTCAACGACGCGATGGTCGCCCGCTACGTGCCGGCCCAGCACCGCGCCAAGGCGTTCAGCGTGCGCTATTTCCTCGGCTTCACCGTGAGCGGCTTCGTGGTGCCGATGCTGGCGGTTCTCCATGCGCAAGGCGGCTTCGGGCTGGTGCTGGGCGCAGCGGCCCTGTTCGGCCTGATCGTCTGGGCGGCTTCCGTCGCCTTCTACTGGCTGGCGCAGAGCGCGCCTGCGAAGCAGGCCGCCCCGGCCGAATAGAAACCCGACCACGGATCTCCACCCCCGAAGGCACCCCGGACCAACCGGAGGTAGCCTTCGGACGCGTGGAAATCTTTGATGACAACGTTGTCATAATGCTTCGCCGGTGCTATGCCCCCCAAAACGCAGGGGTAAGCCGCGATGCAGACAAGTGGTGCGAACACTGAGCCCGCCTTGGACGCGACCCTTCGCGGCGTGCCCTTCGTCGAGCCGGTGCCAGCCGCGCAGTTCCCGCAGAATCGGCTCGACCCGCGCCGCGGCGATCTTTCGCTGCCTGCGCTGACGCTGGACGAAGCGGCGCTGCGCGCCAATCGTGACCTGTTCTTCCGTTACCTGGCTGACCATGGCGCGCAGGTCGCGCCGCATGCCAAGACGCCGATGTCGCCGGAGATCGTCCGCGAATTGCGCGACGCCGGCGCCTGGGGCGCTTCCGTCGCCAATCTCCAGCAGGCTGCAGTCCTGATGCAGGCGGGCGAGACGCGATTGCTGCTCGCCAACCAGATCGGCGGCGCGGTCGCCGGCCGGCGCCTCGGTGCGCTCCTCGCCGCCCATCCGCAGGTCGAGCTTTGCGCCTTCGCCGACAGCCCCGAAGCCGTGGCGAGCCTCGCCATCGCCGCCAAGACCGCTGGGCGGACGGGCTTGCCCATCCTCGTCGAGATCGGTGATGGCCGCGCCGGGGCGCGTGACGATGTCGCCGTGACAAACGTGATCGCGGCCATCCGCGCGGCCGGGCCCCAGCTGCGACTGGCCGGCGTCGCCACCTATGAAGGCGCGGTCGCCGGTCCGGACCCGGTCGCGACCGAAGCGGCCATCGCCCGACTGATGACGCGAACCGCTGCCGCCTTCGCCGCCGTCAGGGCGGCCGAGCCGGAAGCCTCGCTCATCCTCAGCGCCGGCGGCTCGGCCTATTTCGACCTCGTCGTCGCGGCGCTGTCCCCGCTCGTCGCGGCGGACGGCAAGACGACCCTGCTGCTGCGCAGCGGCGCGATCTTCTTCGCCGACCATGGCGTCTATGCGCGGGCCTTCGCGGCGCTCGACGCGCGCGGCGGCCTCGCCATCGGCGGCGAGACGCTCAAGGCCGCCGAGGCGTTCCGCCCGGCGCTGAGGCTCTGGGCCGAGGTGCTGTCGCGGCCGGAAACCGGCCTCGCCATCGCCGGCTTCGGCATGCGCGACGTCTCCTTCGATCAGGGGCTGCCGGTGCTTCTGTCCGTCCACCGGGACGGGACGGAGATCGCCGGCGCAGCCCAAGGCATCACGGTCGAGAAACTCAACGACCAGCACGGCTTCCTGCGCCTGCCGCCGGAGAGCGGGCTCAAGGTCGGGGACGTGCTCTGCCTCGGCATCTCCCATCCCTGCACCTGCCTGGATCGCTGGCGGCTGGTCTTCGGCCTCGGCGAGGACGGCACCGTCTTGCGCGTCCTGCGCACCCATTTCGGCTGAGGCGGGCATGAACTTCCAGCAGCTCTGGCGCTATCAGGACCAGTTCATCGAGGGCGCGCTGATCACGCTCGCGCTGACGCTGATCGCGGCCGTGGTCGGGCTCGCCATCGGCGTCGCGGGGGCGGCCCTGCTGCGCAGCGGCTCGAAACCGGTCAGGCTGGCGATCCGCTCCTATATCGAGATCTTCCGCAACACGCCGTCGCTGATCCAGATCTTCCTGATCTTCTTCGTGCTGCCGGCCGCCGGGCTCAAGCTGCCGGCCTTCGAGGCGGCGGCGGTCGCGCTCAGCCTCTATTTCGGCGCCTATGCCATCGAGATCGTCCGCGCCGGGCTGGATTCGATCCCGAAGAGCCAGGTCGAGGCCGGGCAATGCCTCGGGCTGACGCGCTGGGAGGTCTTCCGCCACATCGTGCTGCCGCCGGCGCTGCGCAACGTCTATCCGGCCTTCACCAGCCAATTCGTGCTGCTCCTGCTCGGCACCTCGCTCGCCTCGCAGGTTGCAGCCGGCGAACTCTTCCATGCGGCGAGCTTCATCGAGAGCCGGACCTATCGCAGCTTCGAGGTCTATGCGGTGGTCTGCGCGATCTATTTCGCGATGGTGATTGCCTTCAAGGCGCTCTTCGCCGTCATCGGATTGGCCGCCTTCCGCTGGCCGGTCAGGCGCTGAGGGAGAGCGGGCACCATGCGTTCCTTCGGCTATATCGACCTTCTCTCCTTCGTCCATGCGCTGCAATGGACGGTGCTGCTGGTCATCGTCGCGCTCGCCTTCGGCGGTCCGCTGGCCCTGCTGCTGGCGACCACGCGCACCAGCCGCCTCGCGCCGCTGCGCTGGCTCGCCGCGGGGCTGATCCAGCTCATCCAGGGCGTGCCGCTGCTCGGGCTCCTGTTCTTCTTCTATTTCGGCATGCCGGTCTTCCTCGGCATCGAGGTTCCCGCGCTCGTCGCGGTCGGCATCGCCTACACGCTCTACACGGCGGGTTTCCTCGGCGACATCTGGCGCGGCGGCATCGAGGCGGTGAAGCCGGCGCAATGGGAGGCCGGAGCCTGCCTGGGCCTCACCTCCTGGCAGCAGTTTCGCCACATCATCGGGCCGCAGGCGCTGCGCCTGTCGCTGCCGCCGACCGTGGGCTTCCTCGTCCAGCTCATCAAGGGCACCTCGCTCGCCTCGATCGTCGGCTTCGTCGAGCTCGCCCGCGCCGGCCAGGTCGTGAGCGCGGCGACGTTCCAGCCCCTTCTCGCCTACGGCATCGTCGCCGCGATCTATTTCGCGCTGTGCCTGCCCCTGACTCTCTGGTCGCGCACCCTGGAGGCCCGTCTCAATGGCGCTCGTTGAAATCCGTGATGTCCGCAAGAGCTTCGGCCAGGTCGATGTGCTGAAAGGCGTCTCGCTCGAGGTGAAGGAAGGCGAGATCGTCACGATCATCGGCCGCTCCGGCTCGGGCAAGTCGACGCTGCTGCGCTGCATCAACGCGCTGGAGAAGATCGATTCCGGCTCGATCACGGTCGAGGGCCAGGCGGTCAGCGCCGGCATGGCGAATCTGCGCCAGTTCCGCCAGCGCGTCGGCATCGTCTTCCAGGCCTTCAACCTGTTCCCGCATCTGAGCGTCGAGAAGAACATCACGCTGGCGCCGCTCTTGACCAAGAAGATCGGCAAGGCGGAAGCGCGCCCGCTCGCGCTCGACGTGCTCGGCCGCGTCGGCCTCGCTGACAAGATCGACGCCTGGCCGGAGCGGCTCTCGGGCGGCCAGCAGCAGCGCGTCGCGATCGCCCGCTGCCTCGCCATGGCGCCGCATCTGATGCTGTTCGACGAGGTCACCTCGGCGCTCGACCCCGAGCTCGTCGGCGAGGTGCTCAAGGTGATGGAGGACATGGCCCGGCAGGGCATGACGATGATCCTCGTCACCCATGAGATGGGCTTCGCCCGCAACGTCGCCAACAAGATCGTCTTCATGCACCAGGGCAAGGTCTGGGAAGAGGGGCCGCCGGCCGAGCTCTTCGCCAATCCGAAGACGCCCGAGCTGCGCAGTTTCATCAACTCGGTGAAGTAGCCGACTTCCAAGGCTGCACGAGATCTCAGAGGAGAAGAACCCATGTCGCTGTTCAAGACCATGATGGCGGGGCTCGTTGCCGCCGCGGCGCTCGCGGCCCCCGTCGCGGCCAAGGCCGACAAGCTCCAGGACGTCCTCAAGGCCGGGAAGCTGCGCGTCGGCATCCTGACCGACGCCGCGCCCTGGGGCTTCAAGGACGAGAAGGGCGAGATCGCCGGCCTCGACGCCGACATCGCCAAGCTGCTCTCCGACGATCTCGGCGTGAAGCTCGAGCTGGTGCCGGTCACCGGCGCCGCCCGCATCCCGAGCCTGCTCGCCGACAAGATCGACGTGCTCGTCGCCGGCCTCGGCGCCACGCCCGAGCGCGCCCAGCAGATCATGTTCTCGCAGCCCTATGCGGTGGTGAATCTCGGCGTCTACGGGCCGAAGTCGATCCCCGCCGCGACCGGCAAGAAGCCCGACAACCTCACCGGCAAGACCGTCGCCGTCGCCAAGGGCACGACGCTCGACCTCTGGCTGACCGACAACGCGCCGGGCGTGAAGGTCGTGCGCTTCGAGGACACGCCGGCGGCCATCGCCGCCTATCTCGCCGGCCAGTCCGACACTTTCGCCGAGAACAGCGCCATCGCGGTCAAGGTGATGGACCAGAACCCCGGCAAGGAAGTCGAGATGAAGTTCGTCATCCGCCAGTCGCCGGCCCATATCGGCGTGCGCCAGGGCGAGCAGAACCTGCTGAACTGGCTGAACACCTCGATCTTCTCGAACAAGCTGAACGGCAAGCTCGGCGCCCTCCAGCTCAAGTGGTTCAAGGAAGAGCAGACCCTGCCGACGCTCTGACGGCGCGGCTCGGTCCCACTGCCATCGGCCGCCGGGCATGAGCTGCCCGGCGGCTTCCGCCGGCCCAGCTTGGTGCCGGCGCTTCCAGAGGTCCCCATGCATACCGGTCTCTTCCATGCGCTCGACTTCGCCGCGAACGGCAAGTCGGTCGGCCATCTCAGCATTCCCTTCTCGGTCGACCGCTCGCCCTATTTCCAGGTGAAGGTGCCGGTCTGCCGGATCAGGAACGGCGACGGGCCGCGCGTCCTGCTGATGGCCGGCAATCATGGTGATGAGTACGAAGGCGAGATCGCGCTGACGCGCCTGATCCGCCGCCTCGATCCCGAGCGCATGCGCGGCGAGATCACCATCCTGCCCTTCACCAATGCGCCGGCGGTCTTCGCGGCGCGGCGCCGCTCTCCCCTCGACGAGGGCAATCTCAACCGTGCCTTTCCGGGCGAAGCCGGCGGCACGCCGACGCAGCGCATCGCGCATTTCCTCGAAGCCGAGCTGTTCCCGCGTCATGATGTGGTCTTCGACCTGCATTCCGGCGGCACCTCGATGGCGCATCTGCCCTGCGCGCTGATCGAACGGCAGGGGAGCCCAGAGACCTTCGCGCGGGCGCTCGCGCTGATGGACGGGCTCGGCATGCCCTATGGCTTCGTCGCCGAGAACGGCGCGACGGCGCCGACCTCGATGGCGGCCGCGGCACGGGCCGGCGCGATCGGCATCTCCGGCGAGTTCGGCGGCGGCGGCACCGTCACGCCCGAGAGCATGGCCCTGACCCAGCGCGCCATCGACCGGCTGCTGATCGCGCTCGGCAGCATCACCGAGCCCGTGCTCGGCCCACACCGGCCTGCCGAACAGAAGATGACGCTGCTCGCTCTGCAGAGCCATGAGCAGGCGATCTACGCCACAAGGCGCGGCTGGTTCGAGCCGGCGGTGGATTGCGGTGCAGAGGTCGAGGCGGGCGCGCTCGCGGGCTGGTACCATGATTTCGGCCGCCTCGACGCGGTGGAGGAGGAACTGCGCTTCGCGGTGTCCGGCGTGGTGATCTCGCGCCGGCTGCACAGCGACAGCGAATCCGGCGACTGCCTGATCCAGGTCGGCCGCCGGTTGGACCGTGCCGCCTTCGGCCTGAGCTGACGCAGTGATCTAACGGGAGAGCGAATGCCTGCGACCTATGACAATGTCGTGCGGGTCAGCGGGCGCGCCGAGGCACCGCGCCTCGCGGCGAAGGCGCCTCGCATCGAGATGGTCGCACAGCTCGCCGGCGTCTCGCCCATCACGGTGTCGCGCGCCCTGCGCCAGCCCGAGAAGCTGAGCGAGGCGACGCGCCGCAAGGTGCTCGAGGCGGTCGAGCGCAGCGGCTATGAATCCAACCCGCATGCGCGAGCGCTCCGCTCCGGCCGCTCGACGCTGGTGGCGGCCTTCGTCTCCAACATCCTGAGCCAGCAATTCGGGTTGGCGATCCAGGGCCTGGCGGCCGAGCTGGAGCCCGAGGGCTATGAACTGATGATCGGCCAGACCTCCTATTCCTATGCGAAGGAGGTCGCGATGGTCCGCTCGCTGCGCAGCCTGCGGCCGGCGGCGGTGATGTTCACCGGCGTCATCGAGCTGGAGGAGAACCGGCAGGCACTGCGCGAGCTCGGCATCCCCGTGGTCGAGACCTGGGCCTTTCCGCGCGACCCGATCGACATGCTGGTCGGCTTCTCCAATGTCGATGCCGGCGCGATGGCCGCCCGGCACCTCATCGAAAAGGGCTATCGCCGGCTCGCCTTCATCGGCCGCAGCGGCGGGCGCGGCGCGCTGCGGCTGCAAGGCTTTCGCGAGGAGGCCGGGCGCAGCGGCCTGACGCTGGCGCGGATCGTGACGGTGGACGAGGTCCAGAGCATCGCCGACGGACGCACTGCCCTGACGACGCTGCTGGCGGAAGGCGGGCCGGTCGATGCCGCCTTCTGCGCCAACGACCTGCTCGCGACCGGGGCGGTGATCGAGGCTCGTGCGCGTGGCCTCGCCGTGCCGTCCGACCTCGCCATTCTCGGCTTCGGCGACAACGATGCCGCCGGCGAGATCGCGCCCGGCCTGACCACGATCAGCATGGACGCTCATGATTTGGGCCGGCGCGCCGGCGAATTGCTGCGTGCGCGCCTCGCAGGCCAGGAGCCACAGCACGCGATCCAGAGCCTGCCGCTGCATCTCATCGCGCGCGGCAGCACCTGAAGCCCTCGGCCCGGCCTCGCGCTCGGGTCAGCGGTTCGCCAAGGGCAAGGCTATCGGATAGGCGCCGCGTTCAAGCCCGGCCAGTTCCGGTCGGCCCTGGCGATGTATTTTGGCGTGGCGCCGAGCCAGGTCTTGCGCACATCGAGGTCGTAGTTGAGGTAGAGCCTGCCCTCGACGATCGACCAGGCTTCCGGCTCGATCTTGACGAGATAGCCGCGCGACGTGCCATAGGCGCAGAAGCCGCCATAGGCAGGCAGATAGCGTTCGGGATCGGCCTCGAACAGTGCCTTGTGCTCGGCGCTGGCGAAGCGCCAGAGCGCGCCGCCATGCCAGACCGAGAATTCCGGCTTGCCCAGCCGCGGCCCACCATCGCGGAAATAGGCGACCGGATCGTAGCCGCGGATTGCGACGCCGTCCGAGGAACCCACCGTATTGACCGGGCGCGCCTTCCCGGCCTGCACCCCGGAGGCGGCGAGCGCGGTGACCGCGAGCAGAATGAGGCTGCGCCTGTCCGGCAGGAAGCGTCGCCTTTCCTGCCCTTGCCCTTCCTGCGTTTGCCGCAGCGCGCTCATGATGGACGCGCCTCCAGCGCCTCGAAGACATAGGCCGAGAGCCAGCCATAGATGGCGTGGCCGATCAGGCTCATGAGGGAGAGGAGCGGCACGTCGTTGAGCAGGAAGTGCTGGCCGCCGAGCGGGGCGAGGAAGCCGAGCGCGATGAAATAGGTGATCACGCCCCAGATCCAGCCATCGGCCGGCATGCCGAAGCTCTTCACCCAGCGCGTCAGGAGCCAGTAGCCGAGCGGGTAGAACAGGAAGCCGGTGGTGAAGTGAATGAGCTTTGCCACCAGCGTCGAGAGCTGGAGGCCGAGCTGAGTGTAGAACAGCGCCTTCACCAGCTCCGGCGGCTCCAGCGGGAAGCCGGCGACCCAGGCGGTCGGCACCGCCGAAAACAGTTCCCAGAAGCCCAGCCCGGCGAAGCCGCCGAGCGCAAGGTTGATGACGGTGCGGCTGGAGGGCAGAGCGAGGCTGCGGGTCATGGTGGCGGTGGTCATGGGTCGATCCTTTCTGGGATGTCAGTGAGCGATGGCGAGAGGCGTTGCAGCGACGGCAAGCGCGGCGAGACGGCCCGAGGGCTGGCGGCGCAATTGCGCCAGACGGCGCATGGCGAAGCGGTTGGCGCCGCCGCGCCGGGCGAGGCGCTGTTCGAGGATGCGGGCCGCGAGATCGTGGCTGCCGGCGCGGATCAGGCTTTCGATATGGGCCTGCTCGAACAGGTCGCGCTGGGCATGGCTGCCACCGATCGCGAGGAGGCCGCTGCGGGCCGCGCCGAGCAGGCGGGCCGCCTCCGCATGATCGCCTTCGCTGAAGGCGATCAGCCCATGGGCCGCAAGCGCGCCGCTGCGCGCAGCTTCGGCCCGCTCGCGGCTCGGATGGGCATGCGCATCGCGGACGAGGCTTTGCGCGATGCTCTCGGCGGCATCGCGCTGGCCGGCGCCGAGCAGCGAGAGCAGATAGTGCAGGTCGGCGAAGACGAGGCGGCCGTCCTGCACCCGGCCTCCCGCCTTGGCGGCAAGCTCCTCCCAGCGATCGCCGACATCGACGCCGGCATAGTCGAGCCGCGCCAGCAGCGAGGCACCGTTGGCGATGTCGCGATAATCGTCGGTCGGCTCGGCGCGGATCTCGTCGTCATAGAGCCGCAGCACCTCGGCGGTCTCGCCGCGCTCCAGCCGGAACAGCGCGAGGTGCCAGAAGATGTGGAAGCGCAGATTATTGGCATGGGCGATCTCGCGGCCGTCGCCGAGCCAGGCGACGCCCTCGTCGGCGCGGCCGGTCATCTCCAGCACATGGGCGACGGCATGCCGGCCCCAGGCGTCGCGCGGACTCAGGCTCACGGCATGGCGGCCGGTGCGCTCGGCCTCGGCATAGAGGCCGCGCTCCTCCAGCGCGAAGGCGTAGCAGCCATGGACATAGCCGGCCAAGGGATGGCTCTCGCCAAAGCCCGGCGCGAAGCGATGCAAGGTGGCGAGCATCTCGCGCTGGTCGCCCAGCACGAAGCGCAAACCGTGCGAGAGCTTGAGCGCGAGCACGTCATGGGGATGGGCGAGCAGGATCGCCTCCAGCCGTTCCGCCGCCCGGCGCGGGGCATCGTCGAGCCAGAGCGCCAGCGCCTCGATCACCATCTGCTCGCGCCGCGTGATCGGCCGTAGCAGCGCGGAGGATCGCGCGGTCACCAGACAGTCTCGGGCCGGGGCGAGCAGCTCGGCCCGGGCGAGCGAGAGCAGCATCAAGCCCTTCGCGGCATGGGCGAGCGCGAAATCCGGATCGGCGGCAAGCGTGCGGGCGAGATGCTCGGGCGTCGCCGCGGCATGGGCCAGCAGGGCTTCCAGCGTGTCGTTCCAGGCGAGGCGCGCGGAATCGTTCGCGATGGTGAGACTGTCGCCGGAGAGGTCGTGATAGAGGGGCTGGGACATGGGCTGCTCCATTGCAGCGCTCTTTTCGAGCGCTCATCAGGGAGTTCGCAGAGGCGCGATCAAACGCCGTTCAACTCGCTTCACGGACCCGTGTTTGCAGGGCCAGGCCGGGCTGTGCCGGCGCCGGCGGCTGGACGGCCGGTTTCGGCGCCGGCCCGAGCCAGGGCGTGCTCTTGAACCAACCGACCACGATCGCCGTGGCGAGGATCAGCGCGAAGCCGGTGAGGTTGAGCAGCGCCACGACCAGTTCGCTGCGGCCGGCGACATCGGCCACGACGCCCAGGAGCCGTGCCAGCACGACGCTCGCCAGGAAGCAGGCCAGCGACTGCCGACCGATCAGGATGAGGAGATGGCCGATGCCGCGGTCCAGCCGCTGGCGCCAAGGTTCGATCAGGCTCAGCACGAGATAGGCCAGCGCCAGGAAGTGCAGCACGCGCAGGATGTGCAGGTCGTTCTTCTCAGTCGCGGGCAGGATGAGATCGTGCAGGGCCTGCGCCGCCGGCCAGTGGTCGAGCACGCCCCAGAAGGAGAGCGGCACCGACAGCACGAGGAAGAGCGCCGCCGCCAGCATCAATCGGGCATCGCCGAGGCGAGGCACCGGCAGCCATTTCATCGCGCTGAAGAAGCCGATGAAGAAGATGAATTGCCAGGCGAAGGGGTTCAGGAACCAGCCGGCCCCGGTCCAGGGATTGCCGGGCAGGTTCAGCCCTTCCGTCCAGACCAGCGCATAGAGCAGCGCGACGAGCAGGAAGGGCAGCGCCGCATGCAGGCGCCGGAGCAGCATCATCACCGGTACCAGCCCGAGGATGACGAGATACATCGGCAGGATGTCGAGATAGTCCGGCTGCCAGGTCAGCGTCGCCAGGCCGAGCAGCGCGCGTTCCGGATCGGCGGAGAGCGGCGGAAACTGTTTCGCCAGCACGCCGAGGTCGAAGAGCCGGTCGATCCCGGCCGCCAGCGCGATCAGCGCCAGAACCACGCCGATCTGAGCCCAGTAGACCTGCCAGATCCGGTAGGCGATGCGGGCGGTGCCCAGCCACAGGCCGCGCCGCACGAAGACGCTGCCGAAAGCGAGCGCGCTGGCGATGCCGGAGCAGAAGACGAAGAGCTCGGCGCCGGAGGAGAAGCCGAAGCGAGCCGGAATCCAGGCGTTCCAGCTATTCTCCGGCAGATGCGCGATGAAGATGATCAGCATCGTCAGACCACGGAAGACATCGAGCCGCTCGTCGCGCGGGCGCTTTGCCGGTTTGTCGTGAGGCGCGACCATCAGAAGGCCCCCTCGTATTGCCCGGCGTCGATGCGGCAGGCGAGGATGGTGAAGCCGTCTCGGGCGAAGGCGGCGGCAGCCTCGCGGCGCAGGCTGTCCCGATCCGCGACCGCGACGCCGTGGCCGCCCATGGCCCGCGCCACAGCCGCGAAATCGGTGCCGCCGAAATCGACGCCGGCCCGCGCCAGGCCCATCTGACGTTGTTTCAGCGCGATCAGGCCGAGGCTTTCGTCGACGAGGGTGACGATGACCACGGGCAGCCCGAGATCGCGCAGCGTCGCCAGTTCGCCGAGCACCATCTCCAGCCCGGCATCGCCGACGAAGCAAAGCACCGGCCGGCCCGCGCCGAGCGCGGCGCCGGTGGCCAGCGGCAGGGCGCAACCCATGGTGCAGAGCCCGGTCGATTGCAGCAGCCGTCGCGGCCCGTCGCAAGTCCACATCTGGCTGAGCAGGATGCGATGCGCGCCGGAATCAGCGGTGGCGACCGTGCCGGCCGGCGCGACGTCGCGCAGAACCTCGAAAACGGCATGCGGTCCCCAGATCGGAGGCGCCGCAAAGGCCTCATGGAAGCGGGCCCGCACCGCCGCGGGCTCGCCGCCGGGCCAGACGGCTTGCACGGGCGGGAGCGCTTCCGTCAGCCGCGTCAGGATGGCGCCGACATCGCCTTCGAGCAGCAGGGTCGAGGCATGCATGCCATGCGGCAGCGCCTCGGCGACGATGTCGATGACCGGCTTGTCCTCCGGCCAGGGATTGCGCCAGCCCTGGCGCATCTCGATCGGGTCGTAGCCGGCGAGAACGATCAGATCGGCCGCCTCGATCAATGGCCGGACGATCGCGTCGGCCTTGGGCGAGAGGCCGACGCCGCCGATGACGCGCGGGTCGGCTTCCGGCAGCAGCCCCTTGGCCTTGTAGGTCGTCAGCAGCAGCGCGCCGGTGCGGGTGATGAAGCGTTCCAGCGCGGCGGCGTTGCCGTCATTGACGAGGTCGAGCCCGGCGATGACGAGCGGCCTGCGCGCCGCCGCGAGAAGCTTGCTCGCCTGACCGAGATCGGCCGGCACGGCCGGCTCGGGCAGCTTCATCGCCCGGGGCGCGCGGCGCGGCCCCCTTGCCTCCGCCACCGAGATCGGCAGGTCGACATGCACCGGGCCGGGCCGTCCGCTCCGGGCGAGCGCGACCGCCTTGGCGATGACGAGGTCCTCGGTTCCGGGCGCGGCACGGAAACTCGCCTTGACCAGCGGCCGCAGCACGGCCTGATGGTCGAAGACCTGATGGGTGTAGCTTTCGGCGAGGGCCTGGTCGACGCAGCCGGTGATGAAGAGCAGCGGCACGCGATCCTGCTGGGCATTGGCGACGACATTGACCGCATTGGCGACGCCGGGACCCAGCGTCGCCACCAGAACCGGCAGCGCTCCGGTCACATGCCACACCCCCTCGGCCATGAAGCCCGCCGCATTCTCGTGCTTGGCGAGCAGGAAGCGGATGCCGGCACGTTCCAGCGCATCGACCAGCGCCAGCACCTCGCCGCCCGGGATGCCGAAGGCATGGGTCGCGCCTGCCACTGCCAGCCCGGCGGCGATGATGTCGGCACCGGTGACGAGCCCGTCCGGGGCGATGCCGGCGGCGCGGGAAGCGGATATCGGGTCGTGGCGCATAGGCATCTCTCCGGCGGCCCGCGAGGGCGGCGTTGCCAGTGAGATCGCAGCCGGAGCGGCGCCGGTTACATCCTCACGGAGATGTGAGCCTGGCGCCGGCGGCCAGAGGCGCGGGCTCGGCCGGCATCGTCAGGCGCCAGGCGCGCTCGACCCAGGCCGCATCGGCGACATGGCCGCCGCCATGCAGGCAGAGTTCGAGCCGCGCCTCGCCGCCGCAGCCGCTCGCCAGCCGGCAGGTCAGCGCCGTTCCTCCAGCCACGGCGTCGCGCGCCGCATCGGCCCAGCCGGCCGTGCAGCCGCCGGGCGCGAGGATGGCGAAGCTCTTGAAGACATCGCCTTGCCTGTAGCCCTGGCGCAGCGCCCGGCCCGCGAGCGGCACGGTGCTGTCGCTCGTGCCGTGGACATGGATCAGCTTCGGTCGCGGGCCGGCACAGCTCTCCGGCAGAGGTTCCCAGAAGGCACCGGCGATCGGCGCGAAGGCGGCGAAGCGCGTCGGCATCCGGCAGGCGAGATACCAGACCATCGAGCCGCCCTGCGAAAAGCCGCTCGCCATCAGCCGGTGGGGATCGACCGGGAAGCGGCGCGCGATATCGTCGAGCATCTCGGCGACAAAAGTGAACTCGTCGCGGTTGCGTGCCGGAGAGCCGGGGAAAGACCAACTGCGGCCGAGCCCTTCCGGCGCAATCAGCGCGACGCCGAGCCGCCGTGCCACCGCAACCAGGGCGGGATCCGCGATCACCTCCGCGGCCGTGCCCTGATAGCCGTGGAAAAAGACGATGGCGCCACCCTGCCGTCCCGGCTTGGCCTCTGGCGGCAACAGGATGCGATAGGAGCCGCTCGCGACCTTGCAGCCTCCATCGGCCGGACACGGTTCGGCCGATCGGCCCGGCTGCTGCGCCTGCAAGGGCGCCGCGCCCGCGAGGATGGCGCCCAAGCCGACCAGAAAGGCGAAACGAGCAGCGGGAGCCATCAGCGATCCTCCGGGCAGGCAGGCACCGCCTCCCTGCGCAGGAGCGCGAGCGTATCGGCCCTGTCGGCAAGGCTCATCATGCGGTCACGCGCTTGTGAGCCGGGCGCCGCCATGCGACGGGATAAGCGGGATCGGCTTCACATCACCGGAAAAGCGCACCGGCCTTGTCGCTCGAAGAGTTCGAAACGCAGCTCAGGCCCGTCTTCCTCGCGGCGCTCGCCGGCGACGCCTTCGCCTATCGGCGCTTTCTCGACGCGATCGGGGGGCGCCTGCGCGGCTATCTCAGGCAGATGCTGGCGCGTGCCGGCCGGCATGAGCCGAGTGAGGCCGAGGACGTTTTGCAGGAGGTGCTGCTAGCGCTGCATCTCTCCCGCCACACCTATGATCCGGCGAGCCCGGTCACGGCCTGGGCCCATGCGATCGCGCGTTACAAGCTGGTCGACCATCTGCGCCGCTCCGGCCGCCATGCCGGCAACCTGCCGCTCGACGACGAAGCCTTCCAGCTCGCCGACCGGCCGGAGGCGCCATCCACCGAGGCACGGCTCGACCTCGACCGAGCCATGGCGAGCCTGCCCGAACGGACACGCGGCCTGATCGACCGGGTCAGGCTGCAGGGTGCGAGCGTCGCGGAGGCGGCGGATGCCGCCGGCATGACCGAAAACGCGGCCAAGGTCGCGATCCATCGCGGCCTGCAAGCCATGGCGAAATTCCTCTCGCGGCGCGGGGAAAGACCGACATGACCCGCTGCGACATCCCATACCCGTAACGTTTCGCAAGCGCCCCGCGAATTCCCGTTGAAGCAGGACAACCGAAAAAACGGACATGCAGACCAACGAGCTGATTTCCCTGATGAGCGCGAGCCACCGGCCGGTGGATACCGGCTGGCTGCGCCGCGCCACCTGGCTCGGCGCCCTCTGCGCGCTCGCGGTGACGGCCGGACTCGTCCTGCTCACGCTCGGCGCGCGGCACGATTTCGGCCGTGCCTGGCTGACCACGCCGGTCCTGGCCAAGATGCTCCTCGGCGCCAGCGTCGCCGGCATCGCGCTGCCGCTGTTCCAGCGCAGCCTGCGGCCCGGCCTGAAACCGGCGCGGCGCCTGCCGCTCGTGGCGTTGCCGATCCTTCTGGCCGCCGGCTGGGCTCTGCTGACGCTGGTGCAAGTGCCGGCGGAGCAATGGAGCACGCTAATCTTCGGCCGCTACTGGCGCGCCTGCCTCATCGCCGTGCCGCTCTATGCGCTGTGTCCGCTCATCGTGCTCTTGCTGCTGGCGCGCCGGGGGGCTCCGGTGGACGGGCCGCTGACCGGCGCCTGCGCCGGCCTCGCCTCGGCCGGATTGGCGACGGTCGCCTACGCGCTGCACTGCCCCGACGATGCGGCGCCTTTCCTGGCAACCTGGTACACGATCGCGATCGCCTCGATGACCGCTCTCGGCGCCCTGATCTTTCCGCGCTTCCTGCGCTGGTGAGCGCCAGCGGCGCCAGCTGTCACAAGACGGTCATGGGCTGGGCGGTACTCCGCTCGGCATGTCGCGAATATCAGGTCAATCATCGGATCGGCCGCAATGGCCCGCTCCCGGCCACGCTGCCACGGCGGGCCGCCCGGCGCTTCTGCGCCTTCAGGATTTCACCGTCACCCTGTCGGGCACCGTGCCGATCGTGCGCGGCATCGACCTGTCGGTCGGTCGCGGCGAGGCGCTCGGCATCGTCGGCGAATCCGGCTGCGGCAAGAGCATCACCTGGCTCGCGGCGCTGCGCCTGCTCGGGCGCAACGTCACCACGGGCGGTGAGGTCCAGCTCGACGGGCAGGATGTCGGAGGGCTTTCCGAGCGCGAGCTCGCACGGGTCCGCGGCGGCCGCATCGCCCTGATCTTCCAGGATCCGGCCAGCGCGCTGAACCCGGTGCAGCGCATCGGCACGCAGATCGCGGAGGTGCTGCGCCTGCATCGTGGCCTGACCGGGGAACCGGCGCGCCGCGAGGCGCTGCGCCTGCTGGACCGTGTCGGGATCGCCGATGGACCGCGCCGCCTCAAGCAATATCCGCATGAATTCTCGGGCGGCATGAACCAGCGGATGATGATCGCACTGGCACTGGCAGGCGAGCCCGACGTGCTGATCGCGGACGAGCCGACGACCGCGCTCGACGCCACCATCCAGGCGCAGGTCCTCGACCTGATCCGCGAGCTGCGCCGCGAGACCGGCATGGCGCTGATCCTGATCTCGCACGATATCGGCGTGGTCGGCGACCTCTGCGAGCGGATCGCGGTGATGTATGCCGGACGGATCGTCGAAACCGCGGCGACGCATGACCTGCTCACCCGCCCGCGCCACCCCTACACCCAGGGCCTGCTCGCGGCGCTGCCGACGCTCACCGGTCCGCGCCAGCGGCTGACGCCGATCCCCGGCACCGTGCCGGCACCCGCCGCCATTCCGCCCGGCTGCGCCTTCGCGCCGCGCTGCCCGATCGCCGTCGAGCGCTGCGGACGCGAGCTGCCGGAACTCACCTTCGCGGCGCAGGACCAGCGCGCGGCCTGCCTGCGGCTCGGCGAGCCGATCTCGCTTGAAAGCGCGGCCCTTCCGGTCATGACGATGCCAGCGCAGGTCGGGGCGCCGGCATGAGCGTTCTTCTCGATGTTCGCGACCTCGCCCGCGAATACCCGGTCTCGACAGCCGGCGGCGTGCGCCGGATCCTGCATGCCGTCGACGGGGTGAGCTTCTCGCTCGAACGCGGCCGGACGCTCGGCATCGTCGGCGAATCCGGTTGCGGCAAGTCGACCACCGCCAAGCTCGCGCTCGGCCTCCTGCCAGCGACGCGGGGGCAGATCGATTTCGAGGGCCAACCGGTGACCGCACTGCGCGACCGGGCCTGGCGCGCCTTGCGCCGACGCATGCAGCTCGTCCATCAGGACCCGCTCTCCGCGCTCGACCGGCGCCTGCCGGTCGGGCAGCAGGTCGTCGAACCGCTGGTCATCCACACGCTCGAAGACAGCGCGGAAGCACAGCGGCAGAAGGCGCTAGCGCTGTTCGACGCGGTGGGCCTGCGGGCCGATCTGTTCGAGCGCTATCCGCATGAGCTTTCGGGCGGGCAGCGCCAGCGCGTCCTGCTTGCCCGCGCGCTGGTGCTCGAGCCGGCGCTGCTCGTCTGCGACGAGCCGATCTCGGCGCTCGACGTCTCGGTCGCGGCGCAGGTCATCAACCTGATGCAGGATCTGCAGGCGCGCTTCGGCATGGCCTATCTCTTCATCAGCCACGATCTCAAGGTGGTCCGGCAGATCGCCGACGAGGTCGCGGTGATGTATCTCGGCCGCATCGTCGAGCAGGGGCCGCCGGATGCGCTGTTCCATGCGCCGGCCCATCCCTATACCGAGGCGCTGGTTTCGGCCGTGCCGACGCCGTTGCGCGGCACGCAAGGGCGCATCATCCTGAAGGGCGACCCGCCGAATCCCGTCGACAGGCCTTCGGGCTGCGCCTTCCATCCGCGCTGCCCGCGCACCGTGGCCCGCTGCCGGGAGGAGGTGCCCGTGCTGCGGCCCGTGGCCGATGGCCGGCTCGCCGCCTGCCATCTGGCGGTGGCGGCGCCCGCCATGGCCGCAGCCTGACCGTTTGCCTTGCCGACCCCGGAGACGAGATGAGCCGCCCCAACCAGCCGACCGCCGACCGTGTCGTCATCGCCGTCTTCGACGGCTTGCGGCCGGATCTCGTCACGCCCGAGCTCACGCCGAACATCCTGCGGCTCGCCGCGCGCGGAACCTGGTTCCGGCAGGCGCGGAGCGTCTTTCCCTCGGTGACGCGGGTGGCCACGAGCTCGATCGCGGCCGGCGCGCCACCGATCGTCCACGGCATCGTCGGCAACGCCTTCTATCATCGCGAGGCGATTCCCGAGCGGATGTTCGATACCAGCGATGCCGCCCAGATCCGCCGCGCCGAGGCGCATCATGACGGGCGCCTGCTCGCCGCCGACACCTTCGGCGACGTGCTGGCCCGCGCCGGCAAGCGGCTGGCGGTGGTGCATACCGGTTCGGCCGGCTCGGCGCATTTCATCAATCCGCGCGCCCGTGCCAACGGGCACTGGACCTTCTCGATGCACGGCGCCGGGGCGACCCAGACGCCGGAGGCGGTCGAGCAGGCGATCGCCCGCCTCGGCCCGCTGCCGGAGCGCGAATTGCCCCGGCTGCAGGAGCTTGCCTATGGCGGGCGCGTGATGACCGAGATCGTGCTGCCGGAACTCCGGCCGGATGTCGCCCTGATCTGGTTCAACGAGCCCGACACGACCTTCCACTATCGCGGTCTCGGCTCTCCCGAAGCCATGGCCGGCCTGCGCGAAGCCGACCGCGCCTTCGGCAGCATTCTCGACTGGGTCGAGGCTCAAGCCGATGCCGAGCGCATCGCGGTGATCGTCGCTTCCGACCATGGGCAGATCTCGACCGGTTCGGTCGAGCCGCTGTTCGAGACGGCGCGCGAGGCCGGCTTCGACCTCAGCGCGGAGAAGGCGATCAACGGCGCGACCCTTGTCGCCACCGGCGGGATGAGCGGTGAAATCCGCCTGCGCGAGGGCGAGCGCGGCGAAGTCGAGCGCATCGCAAGCTGGCTGATGGAGCATCCCACCATCGGCCATGTCTTCTCGCGCGACCGTAACGGCGTCGAGGGCGAAGTCGCGGGCACGCTCTCATTGAGCCTGATGAATACGGGCCATGCCGAGCGCCAGCCGGAATTGATGTTCATCCTGAAATCGACGCTCGAGGCCGATCAGTACGGCCTGCCCGGCCTCGGCGCGATGACGCCGGGCGACGTACCGCTCGGTGGCGGCATGCATGGCGGCATCAACCCGCATGAATTGAACACCGTGCTGATCCTCGGCGATGCCAGCGGCCATGGCGGCGTCTCGCAGGAACCGGCTGGCATCATCGACATCGGCCCGACCGTGCTCGGCCTGCTCGATCTCGCACCGGCGGCGACGATGATGGGGCGCAATCTCGCCGCTCCGCCCCTCGAGGAGGCCCGCGTCGCGCGGCATTCCGCCGGCACCGGCGCCTTCGCCCAGCATGTCGATATCGTCGAGCAGGACGGCCGGCGCTTCATCCTCGGCGGCGGGCAGTAGAGCTCACGGGTTTCCAACCTGGCGCGGCAAGCCCATGACGACGTCGAATGCAAAAAGGGCGGCCCATGGCCGCCCTTTCCAATTTCAGAGGCCGAACCCAAGCCTCAGGCCCTAGCGAAGCTCAGATTGTCCGGCCGCAGATCCATGAAGTAGAAGGTCGTCGGCCGCCAGCCGATCGACTTCTTGATCGCGTAGGCCTCGCTCGGCTGATAGAGGATCGTCGCCGGCGCCTCATCCTCCCAGATATCGAGCATCTGCGTGAAGAGCGCCTTGCGCTTCACTGGGTCGGTCTCGGCCTCCAGCGCCGTGCCTGCCTTGTTGAAGGCCTGCGTCGAGGTCCAGAACTTCGAGACCTGGATCTCGCCGGCCGGGCCCCAGGCCACCCAGATCGAGCCGAGCGGATCGGGCAGGCGCGTCGAGTTCGACCAGTTGAAGATCTGCGTGTTGGCGCCGCGCATCTGGGTCGAGTTCTCGACGACCTGCAGCGAGGCGTTGATGCCGACGGCCTTCCACTGCTCGGTCAGGATCTGCGCGGCCTCGAGCGCATTGGTGTAGTAGTTGGCCTGCGTCCGGTAGACGATCGGCTCGCCCTTGTAGCCGGCTTCCTTGAGCAGGGCCCGCGCCTTGGCTGGGTCGTAGGAGAGCTTGCGGCCCTCGACGAACATTGGGCCGTATTCCGGGAAATTATGGCTCGCCGGCACCTGCGCCGTGCCCTGCCAGAGCGCCTCGACCAGCTTCTGGCGGTCGATCGCGTAGTTCAGCGCCTGCCGGACGCGCTTGTCGGAGAGCACCTTGTCCTGCTCGTTATAGGCGAGGACATGAACGTTCGCGAGCACGACCGAGCGCACGTCGATGTCCTTGTAGCCGCCGACCACGCTCATCTGGTCGGGCGGGATATTGGTGACGAGGTCGTAATCGCCGGCGACGAGGCCGGCGACGCGCGCCGCCAGTTCCGGCACGCGCTTGAAGATGACGCGCTTGGCCGTCGGCTTGCCCATGAAATAGTCGTCGAAGGCTTCCAGCACCGTGGCGTCGGCGGCCGAATGCGAGACGACGCGGTAGGGGCCGGTCGCGACCGGCTTGCGCGAATAGGCCTCGAAGCCCATCGCCTCATAGGCGCGCTTATTGACGATCCAGGCGCACCAGGAGGCGAGGCGCTGCTCCAGCAGCACATCGGCGACCTTGGTCTTGAAGCGCACGGTGTAGCGGTCGATCGGCTCGACGCCGGCGAGGATGCCGAAATAGGGCTTTCCGCCCGGGATCTGGGCCTTGTCGCCCCACATCCGGCCTTCACGGAAGGTGTAGGCGACGTCCTCCGAGGTCAGCTCGTCACCATTGTGGAACTTCACGCCCTGGCGCAGCGTGACGACGAGTTCCTGCGGCGAGACACGCTCCCATTTCGTCGCCAGATGCGGCTTGAGTTCCGAGCCGCCGCCATCGGCAGCACCGAGGAAATCACGCCGGATCAGCGTGTCGAAGATCGAATAGGTGACGCGGGTGCCGACATTGGAGAGCTCGCGCGCCGGTTCCAGCGTCGCCGGCAGATCGGCCACCGCGACGGTGAAGTTCGGGCGGCTGTCATCGGCGGCGAAGGCGGTCGGCAGAGCGAACGCGACCGGCAGGGCGGCAGCGCCCTCGATGAAGCGGCGGCGGGACAGGACGGGCATGGGGTTCCTCGCAAGACATCGAGCGGCGCTGGCAAGCCGCGCCGCGATGCGGCTGCCTTGCATCAGATTGACGACGGGCCGGTGACAGTTCGGGCCGAGAGAAGCAGGCTGGGATCATCGAGCATCACGGCGTCGGGACCGAGCGCCAGAATGCGGGCGATGCCCTGCGCATCGATCCGGCCGACCGGGAAAGGCGGATAGCCGGGCTCGGGCACCGAACGCGGCTGGCCGGCCATGATGACGGTGGTCATGCCGGCATCGCGCACGGCATCGAGCCGCTCCGGCGTCGCATCGCCCTGCCAGAGACGGAATCCGTCGGCGCCGGCAGCACGCGCCTCGGCGACGCTGTCGGGGTCGGGCAGCAGGGCCAGGATCGCGATCTCCGGCGACAGCCGGCGCGCCGCCGCGATCAGATCGATGTCGCGAAGGCCGAGCAGGCTGCGCGGAAGCGCATCGGCGGCCTCCAGCACGGCCAGGATCGGTGGCAGGATGGCGGGGTCGCACAGCTTGACGTCGAGCAGGAGCCCGAGCGGCGTGGAGGCCGCGATCGCCTCGTCGAGCGTCAGCAGGCCGGGCAGGATGGTCCGAAGCGTCGCGAGATCGGTGTCGGCGACCCGTCGCGGATAGCCGGCGAGGCGCGTCAGATCGGCATCGTGCAGACAGACGAACGCGCCGTCCGCGCTCAGGCGCAGATCGGTTTCAACCATCTCGGCGCCGGCCCCGGCGGAAGCCGCGAAGGCCTCGGCCGTGTTCTCCGGCCCGAGCAGGGCTCCGCCCCGATGCGCGATCGCGAGCGGGCGGGGAGCGGCGGCGAAGAAACCGGGTCGCATCGCGTCAGTGCCTCTCGCTGGTCGGGTCGAAACGATCGCGCAGCCAGTCGCCGAACAGGCTCATCGACAGCGTCGTCAGGAAGATCGTCAGGCCCGGAAAGATCGCGATCCACCAGGCGTTCAGCAGGTAGCGGCGGCCCTCGCCGAGCATCAGCCCGAGCGAGGTGCCCGGCGGCTGCACGCCGAGCCCGAGGAAGGAGAGCGAGGTTTCTAGCAGGATCGTGCCGGGGAAGTTCAGCGTCGCCTGAACCACCAGCGCCGCGGCGATATTGGGCAGGAGATGGCGCAGGACGACCCGCGAGGGGCTCGCACCCAGCGCCTCGACGGCATTGATGTAGTCGCTCTCCTGTTCGGAGACGACGAGCCCGCGCGCCAGCCTCGTATAACGATCCCAGCCGTCGATGCTGACGAGGATGATGAACAGGACGATGTTGTTGCCGAAGAAGGCCAGCATGGTCAGCGCGAGGAAGAGCGCCGGAATCGCCGCCTGGGCATCGACCAGCATCATGATGGCCTGGTCGACGAAGCCGCGCAGCCGCGCCGCGATGAAGCCGAGCAGCGTGCCGAACATGGCGCCGATCAGGGTGCCCATCACGGCGATCAGGATCGAGGTGCGGACCGCGAAGATCATCCGGCTCAGGATGTCGCGGCCGAGCTGGTCGGTGCCGAGCCAGTGGGTCGTGCCCCCGGCTTCCGTGAGAGGCGGCTTCAGCCGGGCGGCGAGGTTCTGCGCGGTGTAGGGCAGCGGCGCCAGCCAATCCGCGAGCAGCGCGACCAGCACCACGGCGAGCAGGAAACCGGCCGAGAGCTTGACGACCGGCGACATCCGGTTGCCGGAGGCGCGGGTGGCCGGCGCCGGCGCGGCGGAAAGGTCGACGGCCGCCATCAGGCCTGTTTCCCAAGGGCGCGGGAGAAGCCGCCGAGCCGGGGATCGATGAGGATATGCACGATATCGACCAGGAGATTGGCGCCGACCATGATGACCGTCACGGTGAAGATCACGGCCTGGACCACGGCGAGGTCGCGCGTCGAAACCGAATCGACCAGGAGCCGGCCGACCCCCGGCCAGGCGAAGATGGTCTCGACCACCGCGCTGCCGGCGAGGATATGGCCGATCTCGATGCCGATGAACATCAGCAGCGGCACCGCCGCATTGGGCAGGGCATGCCGGATGATCACGCGAAGCGGCATCACGCCGCGTCCGCGCGCCGCCCGGATATAGGGCTTGCCCAACACTTCCAGCGTCGCGGTGCGGGCGAAGCGCGCAAGCCTTCCCGCGAGCGGCAGGCCGAGCGTCACCGTCGGCAGGATCAGGTGCCAGAGGCTGTCCGAGCCGGCCGAGGGCAGCACGCGCAGCTTCAGCGCGAAGAGCAGGATGAGCAGGATGCCGAGGAAGAAGACGGGAATGGCATAGCCGAACACCGCCACTGCCATGGCGAGCCGGTCGGCGGCGCGGTTGTGGCGCAAGGCGGCGAGGACGCCGAGCGGCAGACCGACGAGGAGCGCCAGCATCAGCGCGGAGGAGCCGAGTAGGAAGGTCTTCGGCAGGGCCTCCACCACGGCGGCGAAGGCCGGCCGGTCATCGGCGAAGGACAGCCCGAAATCGCCGCGAACCGCGCTGGCGACATAGCGCAGATATTGCTCGGCCAGCGGCCGGTCGAGGCCCCAGGCCTCACGATAATGAGCCCGCACATCCGGCGGCGTATCGCTCGGCAGCATGATCTCGGCCGGGTCGCCGGCCAGGCGCAAGGCGAGGAACACGGCCGACACGCAGATCGCGATGGTCAGCAAAGCGCGCAGACTGCGAAGGGCCAGGAAACGAAACATCGACATCGGGTGCAGAAGATGGGGAAGGTGCTTCTGCAAGCCCTCTTGCGACAGGCTGATGACAGGCCGCCGATCGCCTTCCCTTTGTCGCCGCGCCGGGCGGACGATCCATGCGTCTCCCACTCGGCACCGACCTGTCCCGGCGAAACGAGCAGGGCGCCCTGCCGTCGTTGCCCCTTCCCGGCCGCGCTTCTTCCCTTACGATTTCACCACGGAGCGGATCGCCGCTTCGCGTAAGCTTGCCGCAGCAGAGGTCCGTCATGACGCGCCATCATTTCCAGCCGACGCAGTATTCGAACGTGATCGGCACCCTGCCGGCCGTGCTGGAAATCGCAAGCGGCGACAGCGTCGTCACGACGACGCTCGACGCGGCCGGGGTCGGGCATGACGGCGGCCAGAAGGCGCCGCGCGGCAACCCGATGACCGGTCCGTTCTTCGTGACCGGCGCCGAGCCCGGCGACGCGCTGCTGGTGACGATCGAGCGGATGACGCCGAATCGCGGCACCGGCTGGACCTATTCGCCGCTGGCGCCCGGCGTGCTCGACCCGGCCGCGCTGGCCGATCTGCCGAAGCGCGAACGGTATGAATGGGCGATCGATGCGACGGCCGGCACGGTGAAGCTGCACGAGCCCTCGCCGCGCATCAAGGAGTGGAGCTTCCCGCTCGCGCCGATGCTCGGCTGCTTCGGCGTCGCGCCCGAGCGCGGCCAGGCGATCTCGACGGCGACGAGCGGCCCCTATGGCGGCAATATGGACTATCGGTTCTTCGGTCCGGGCGCGACCATCGCCTTCCCGGTCTTCGCGGCCGGCGCCCTGTTTTTCCTGGGCGACGGCCATGCCTGCCAAGGCGACGGCGAGATCGCCGGCACCGGCGTCGAGACCTCGTTCGAGGTCGAGTTCCGCGTCGAGCTGCGCAAGCAGCAGGGCCTGCGCTGGCCGCGCTGCGAGACCGCGACCGATCTGCTGGTCATCGCCGCCGGGCGCCCGCTCGACCAGCCGCTGCAATTCGCAACCACCGAGATGCTGCGCTGGATCCAGGCCGATCTCGGCGTCGATGCCGTCGAGGCCAGCCATCTGCTCGGACAGGCGGTGCGCTACGATGTCGCGAACGTCTTCAACCCGGCCTATTGCGTCGCCTGCCGGCTGGAGAAGACCGAGATCACCCGCGGCATGTCACTGCGCGGCAAGGGCTGAGGGCAGAGCCCCCCACCACAGAAGAAGGCAAGTTGATGCTCTTCATTAGATTTTACCATGAAGAGCCAGCCACGAGCCTCGCCATGGTTGGATCGCGCCATCGACGATCCAACCATGCAAGCTGCCGGTAGCACGATGACCAGGGACCCCGCCAAGCTCAAGGCCGAATTGCTCCAGGCCGTCGATGCGCGCCGCGACGAGATTCTGGCGCTGCTGCAACGCTTCCTGCGCATCAAGAGCGTCAATCCGCCAGGCGATACACGCGAGGCCGCAGACTTCGTGCGCGAGCTGCTGGACAAGGCGGGCGTGCCACATCGCACCGAGGCCTTCACGCCGGAGATGCCGAACATCATCGGCCGCTGGGAGACCGGAAATCCCGGCCGCCATCTCGTGCTCAACGGCCATATGGACATCTTCCCGGTCACCAATGAGAGGCTCTGGGAGGCCGAGATCGTCGACGGCAAGATCATGGGCCGCGGCGCTTCCGACATGAAGACCGGCACGCTCGCCTCGATCCTGACCTATTGCTGGCTCTACCCCTATCGCGGCTGGCTGAACGGCGCGCTGACGCTGACCGTCGTCTCCGACGAGCAGTCGGGCGGGCGCTACGGCACGAAATTCCTGTTCGACAATTTCGAGAACGAGATGGTCGGCGATTGCTGCCTCAATGGCGAGCCGAGCGGCCTCTCCAATCTGCGCTTCACCGAAAAGGGCACGCTGCGCTTCTCGCTTTCGGCAAAGAGCATCGGCGGCCATGGCGGCTATTCGCACCGGGCCCGCAACCCCATCGCCGATGTCAGCCGGCTGGTGACCCTGATCTATGACCGCTACCACCTCAAGCTCGCGACGCTGCCGCCCGAGATCGACGCGGTGCTGACCTCGCCCGAGACCATCGCGGCGGCCGACCACAATCTTGGGAAAGGTGCCGCAGACATCGCCCGGCGCATCACCGTCAATGTCGGCATCATGCAGGGCGGGCAGAAGGCGACGCAGATCCCGACGCATTGCATCGCTCATCTCGACATGCGCGTGCCCATCGGCTCGGACCGCGACGCGATCCGCGCCGATCTCGAAGCCCTCGCCCGGGAAGCCGATTGCGAGATGGTCGTGAACGAGGACCACAGCTATCCGGCGAGCCTGACCGACCCCTTCAGCGAGATGGCCAATATCCTGCGCGGCAATATCCGCGACCTGCTCGGCCATGACGCACCGCCCGTCTCAAGCCTCGGCGGCACCGACACACGCTACTGGCGCTGGCGCGGCGTACCGGCGCTGATCTGCGGCCCCTCCCCGATCAGCATGGGCACGGATGAGGAGCATGCGACGCTGGAGGAGGTGATCGCGGTGATGAAGCTGCACATCGCCTGCGCCATCGACTATCTCGGCTCGGCAGGCGCGAAGGCCTGAAGCGCATCAGCCGCGGGGCTGGGGGAAAACCCGCAAGCCGTCGCCGATCCAGGGCGCGACCTCCCGCAATTCCGGCACGAGCTTGTCCTGGATGAGCGTGTGCAGGATGGCGGCGATCTCCTGGGGAATCGCACCGAGCTCGCCCTTGCGGGCATAGAGATCGACCCGCCGCCGCAGGCTCAGCCCCGGCACCGGCAGCAGGCGCACGCCGGCCAGGCGCGAGCGGGCCTGCAGCGCCATCAGCGGCGTGGTGATGGCCCAGCCGAGGCCGGCCGCTACCATGGTCAGCACCGTCTCGGCGGTATCGCTCTCGACCTCGCGCGGAAAATCGAGCCGCAGCCGGCTCAGCGCCTGCTCGACCTGCCGGCCCGTGCTGGTGCGCAGCGTGTAGCGGATCATGCTGCGGCCGGTCAGATCGGAAAGCTTGCCGACCTCCATGTCCCACTCGGCCGGCAAGGCCAGCGCGAAAGGCTCCGCCAGCAGCGGAATCGCCATCGCCGTCTCGACCTCCTGCAGGAAGTCGACGCCGACGATCATGTCGATCTGGCGGGCGTTGAACTGCTGCTCGCTGAGCTCGCGCGGATTGGCGATCAAGGCGTAGCGCGGAAAGCTCTTGCGCAATTCACGGATGAAATCCGGCCCCAGCGTCGTGCTGAGCGAATCGATCATCGCGATCCTGAGCGCCGGAATGGCGTCGCGGGCATTGAGGCGCACGGCGGTGTCGAGCTCATGCGCCTGCCGCAGCAACTCCTGCCCGCGCTCGGCCAGCAGTCGCCCGGCCATGGTGGCGCGGACCGGGCGGATATCGCGGTCGATCAGCGGAACGCCCATCGCCTTCTCCAGCGCGGCGACGAGCTGCGAGGCGGCCGATTGCGTCAGGCCGAGCTGGCGGGCGCCCCTGGTCATGCTGCCCGTCTCGACGACGGCGCAGAAGACCGCGAGCTGGCGCAGGTCGAAGGCTAATCTCTGACCGATCGTCATCGACAAGCGCTTACGCCCGCCGGAGGCGCCGGACAATCGGCCGATGCCGTTCAGGCACCGACCTTGGCGAGGACATCGGCGCGCAGGAAGCGCTCGATGAACAGCATGAACAGCACCGAGGGCACCAGCAGGATCAGCGCGGTGATCGAGGCGACCTGATAATTGCCACCCATCGCCGCGTTGTAGAGCAGCAGCGGCAGCGTCGTGACCTGCGGCACGCCGACGAAGAAGGTGCCGGTGAACTCGTCGAGCGACTCCAGGAAGACGAAGATGCCGCTGGCGATGATGCCGGGCGCGGCCAGCGGCAGCGTCACCGAGAAGAAGGCCTTGAGCGGCGAGGCGCCGATATTGCGGGCCGCCAGTTCCAGATCCCGGTCGACGGCGCCGAAGGCGGCCGCCGCGATCCAGACGGAATAGACGAGACCATGGGCGGCATGGACCAGCACGACGGCGAAGACCGTGCCGTTGATGCCGAGCTGGTAGAAGATGCGGGCGACGTTGATGTAGATCGCGACCGAGGGGAACGCCTGCGGCAGCAGGAACAGGATCATGAAGAAGGCGCGCGCCGGCAGCTTCAATCGCGCCAGCGCGTAGCCGGCGGGAATCGAGAGCGCGAGCGCGACGATGACCGTCAGCACCGCGATCCAGACGGAGGTGCCGAGCGAGGCCATGGCGTCGCCGGTCGGCCGGAAGACCTGCTCCCAGTAGCGCGTGCCGTAGACGACCGGCAGCTTGTAGGGCGTGTACCAGCGCTCGGCGACGGACCAGAGCGCGAGGTTCGCGAGCGGGCCGATCAGCACGAAGGCGAAGGCGGCGAGCAGGAAGGCGGCGAGCGTCGCCCGTGCCGTGGAAGCAAGGCGCATCATGGCGTGCCCTCCTTCGCCATGCCGCGCTTGAGATAGATGATCGCCGCCCCGGCCGAGATCAGATAGGTGATGACGCCGAGCGCGTTGGCCGTGGCGTAGTCGCCATAGGCATTGATGCGGAAGGCCATGTCGACGGTCAGCATGGTCGGCTGCGAGCCCGCCACCATCATCGGCACCGAGAGTACCGAGAGCATCGTCACGAAGGAGAGGACGAGCGCGACGAGCAGCGTCGGCATCACCTGCGGCAGGGCGAGCTCGATCATCACCCGCAGACGCGAGGCGCCGAGATTGCGGCCGGCTTCGAGCGTGGCGCGGTCGATCGAGGCCAGCGCGCCTGCGAGCAGCAGCGCGACGAAGGGCGTCTGCTTCCAGACGAAGGTGGCGATGATGCCGCGCCAGTCGAGGAAGCTCACCGCCTGCAGCGGCTCCATCAGGCCCAGCGAGACGAAGCTGTTGTTCATCAGCCCGTTCTTGGCGAGGAAGGTGCGCATGCATTGCGCCGCGACGATGAAGGGGATGAAGAGCGGCCAGCGATAGAGCGCCTTCAGCGTGCCGACGATGTAAGGATTCTCGCCGAGCGTCAGCGTGCCGGCGATGACGATCGCGGCAATCGCGGTGAACAGGCAGGAGGCGAGCACGATGACGACGGTGAAGACGACGTCGCCGGAATAGAGCTCCCAGGCCTTGCCGAAGGCCTGCAGCGAGAAGCCCCCCTCCGGCCCGGTAAAGGCCGAGATCAGCGAGAAACTGAGCGGGTAGATGAACAGCGCGGCCACGAGCGCGAGGCCGGGCGCGATCAGCAGCAGGGCGAGATTGCGTTGGGAAAGGGACATTCTTTGGTTCCGGCTAAACCAATCGCGGCGGCGGAAAATGCCGTCATGGTCGGGCTTGACCCGACCATCTCGGAAACCAGAGCGAACTGGTCATGAGATCCTCGGGTCAAGCCCGAGGATGACGGAGGATGAGGCCCGGGACGACGTGGTTTCCCACGCCGCCCCAGCAGGCGAATCTCAGTTCGCGACCTTCTTCTCGTAGCCCTCGAGGATGTCGTTGAAGTAGGGCGCGATCGGGAAGGGCTTAGCGTTCTTGGACAGGTCGGCCGGGGTGATGTCGGTGAACAGCTTGTCCCAGGCGGCTTTGTCGAGCTTGCCTTCGAGGTTCTTGGCGTCGATGCCCGGATACCAGTTGAACTTCTTGACGATGCCGTCGGCCTGGACCTGCGGGCTGGTGGCGAGCGCGATGAACTCCTCGGCCAGCTTCTTCTGAGCCGACTTCTCCGGAACCGAATAATACATCGGCTGGCCGGGCATGCCGGGCGAGGCGAGCTTCAGCTTCATGCTCGGCGGCAGCTTGCCGTCGGCCTGCCAGGAATAGAACATGTCGACCCAGACCGGTCCCATCGCGATCTCGCCGCGGTTGAGCATGTCGAGCGTGCCGGCATTGCCGGGGGTGATCACGGCGTTCTTGTTGAACTCCTTGAGCTCTCCGAAGGCGGCGTCCCACTTGGCTTTCTCGGCCGCGTCATAAGGGCCCTGGATCAGCTTGTTGGCGTCGCCGCCGAAGGCGTAGACCCAGCCGGCGACGAAAGCGACGCCGGACATGCCGCCCTTGATGCCGTTATAGCCGAACTGCTTCGGGTTCTTCTTCACCCACTCCTTCAGCTCGGTGAAGTTGGCGGGCGGGTTCTTCAGCATGTCGGCGTTGTAGGCGAGCGCCGTCTGCGACTGGAACATCGGCATGACATAGCCGGAGACGTCGGAGCCGAGCGAGTTCTTCGCCGTCTCGCTGGAAACGAGCTTCGAAGTGTCGACATTGGCCGTGTACTTGGCGAGCAGGCCTTCCTTGACCATCTGGCCGGCGGCCTTCTGGTGGATCACGACGACGTCGAAATCGGTCGTGGCCGAACCCTTCTGGGCGTCGAGCTTCTCGTAGATCTTCTGCGAGCCGGCATCGCCGGGGCCGGTGCCGACAGAGACGACCTTCACGCCCGGATGGGCCTTCTCGAACATCGGCCCGAGATAGTCCTTGACGTAATCGACCATGTTCTGGTCGCCCGCGGAGGCGACGTTGAGGGTCTGCGCGGATAGCGGCGATGCCACAATCAGCGCAGCGAGTGAGCAGGCAAGCGTGATAATGCGCATGTGTCTGACTCCCTGTCAGGCGGCAATCCCGGCCTCGGTCGCCGGGAAGATGTGAAGGCGCTGCAGCGGAATGCGCAGACCGACCTTCGTTCCGAGTTCGTGACGGCCGACATCGTCGACCGTGATCTGGCGACCGGCGGCTTCCACCTTGTAGCGGTAGATGCCGCCGGGATAGGCGCGTGCGGCGATGGTGCCGGGGACGACGAGATCGCCCCCCGAAGCCGGCGCATCGAGGTTGCCCAGGCTTGCGACATCGTCGCGGAAATAGGCGAGCGCCTCGCCGGCCGGCAGTGCGGCGGCGGCTTCGCCGGCAAGCGTCGCACGGGCGTCGCCGGCAGCGATGGCAGCCTGCCCCTCGCCGCGCTCCACATGGAGCGGCAATACGTTCTCGGCGCCCATAAAATTGGCGACGAAGGCACTGGCCGGGCGGTCATAGACCTCCTCGGGCGTGCCGACCTGCGCGATATGACCCGCCTGCATGATCACCAGCCGGTCGGCCATGGTCATGGCCTCCTCGCGATCATGGGTGACATGGACGGCGGTGAGGCCGAGCCGCTGCTGGATGGCCCTGATCTCATGGCGCATCGTCATGCGGATCTTGGCGTCGAGATTGGAAAGCGGCTCGTCGAGCAGCAGGATGCCGGGGTCGATCGCGAGCGCACGGCCCAGCGCGACGCGCTGGCGCTGGCCGCCCGACAGCGCCGTGACCTTGCGCTCCTCGTAGCCGGACAAGCCGAGGAAACTCAGCACCTCGGCGACCCGGGCGGCGATCTCCGCCTTCGACTTGCCGCGCAGCTTGAGGCCATAGCCGATGTTCTGCAGCACGGTCATATGCGGCCAGAGCGCATAGGACTGGAAGACCATCGCCATGCCCCGCTTCTCAGGCGGCAGGCCGGCGATATCCTTGCCGCCGACGACGATGGAGCCGGCCTCGACCGGAACGAAGCCGGAAAGGGAGCGCAACAGCGTGGTCTTGCCGCAGCCGGAGGAGCCGAGCAGCGCCGTGAAACTGCCGGGCGCGAAGTCGAGATCGATGCCGTGCAGCACCCGCGTGCCACTATAGGCGACCTCGAGACCGCGCACGCTGATCGCCGCGCCGCTGCCGGTTTTGGGCTGCGTTTCCACCTGCAAGACAGCTACTCCCTGGCCCTTCCCCGGCCGCCGGCGAACTGGAATATTTCTTCCATTGCCGATCCTTTTGAAATAAATGTTACGTACGGGGCGCAGTCTATGCAAGAGCTTTGTGAAACTTGGATGACAACCGGAATTCATTCCCTCTGGCTTCTGCCGGCCGCCGATGACGAGGCGATGATGGCGGCTCTCGTCGGCGAATTATCGGGCCGTTTCGGCACGCCCATCTTCGCCCCGCATCTGACGCTGCGCGGCGACACGCCCAGCCCCCTGCCGCCCTGGAACGCGCGGTGGCGGAGGCCGCGGCGACGGTCGAAGCCTTTGCGGAACCGGTCGCCGTCGTCGAGGGAAGCGACGCCTTCTTCCGCTCATTCTACGCGCGTTTCGCGGTCTCGTCGCCGCTGGCGAAGCTCAAGCGCGCGCTCGATCCCGACGGCCTCGACAGCTTCATGCCGCATGTCTCGCTGCTCTACGGCCCGGTCGTGGCAGCGGCGAAGGCCGAAGCCATCCGGGAGGTGAATGCGCGGCTCGCCGGACGCAGCATCCGCTTCGACCGGATCGGCGTCGTCACCTCGGGGCAGGATGTCCCGATCGCGGAATGGCGTGTGGTTGCGCAGGCAAGCCTGCGCTCGGCCTGAGCCGGCGGCTTCTCAGATCATCGGCGGAAAAGGGAAGGCAGGCTACTCGCCCGTCAGCTCGCGATTGCGGCGGCTGACCTCCTCGCTGTAGCGCTTGATCGCATGCGCCTCGCTGAGGATGCCGACGAGGCGCCGGCTCTCGCGATCAGCCACCACCGGCAGCGCCTCGCTCTCCGCCTCGTCGAACAGCTTCAGCGTGTCGCGCACCGACATGTTGGCGAGGAGCATCTTGTCGCCGTTGCGCAGGAGATGGCGCACGGTGCGCGGCGCCGGCTCGGCCGCGGCCTGCTCGTCGAGCGCGGGGTCGGGCTCGTAGAGTGCGCCCGGCGGGATCATGCCGGCATAGGCGTCGTTCTGGCCGACGGCGACGAGGTAGTTGATCGAGCCGGGCGGATATTTCAGCCGGGCCTCGGCGATCGGCGCGTCCGCCTCGATCTTCGGCACTTCGAGACGCATCATGCTGCCGGCCGTGAGATCGCGGATCCAGCCGACATCATAGGCGCCGCGGATGCTCTCGCCGCGCAGATGGAAGCGCCAGGTCGCGAAGGAGTAGCCGAAGAGCCGGCGCGTCACCAGCGAGGCGGCGCCAGCCGCGCCCATCACCGCCAAGGTGAGCTTGAGATTGCCCGTCATCTCCAGCGCCAGGAGCGCCATCGTCATCGGCCCGCCGACGATCGAGACGGCAAGCGAGCTCATCCCCACCAGCGCGAACAAGGTCTCGTGGCCGACGAGATTGGGGAAGAATGGGGTGAGCAGGCCGATGAAGAGCCGGCCGGTCAGGACCCCGAGCAGCAGCGAGGCGAAGAACAGGCCGCCGCGGAAGCCGGAGCCGATCGAGACCGAGGAGGCCAGCGCCTTGGCGACCAGCACCAGCGCCAGCAGGCCGAGGCTCGCATCCATGCCGAGATAGAGGTTGATGGCGCCGTGGCCGGCGGAGAAGACCGAGGGAATCCAGATGGCGAGCGCGCCGACGACGAGGCCGCCGAAGGCCGGTCGCAGATAGGTCGGGATGCGCGAGCGGCGGAAGGCCGCCTCGACGAAGGCGGCGGCGCGCATCACGACGATGCCGACGAGGCCGCAGGCCGAGCCGAGCAGGACGACCAGCGGCAGGTCCGAGATGGTGATCGAGCCGATCGCCGGCACCTCGACCGAGAGCAGGGCCGGCGAGAGCAGATCATGCGTGACGGTCGCCATGAAGGTCGCGGCCATGACCGGCACGAAGACCGCGATCGAATAGCTGCCGAGGATGAGCTCGAAGGCGTAGAAGGCGCCGGTCAGCGGCGCGTCGAAGGCGGCGCCGATCGCACCGCCGGCAGCGCAGCCGACGATGAGCCGCATATCCGCCCGGCGCAGGCGCAACCGGCGTCCGATATGGGAGGCCAGCCCGCTGGCGGCCTGCGTGTAGCCGGCTTCAAGCCCGACCGAGGCGCCGGAACCGCTCGAGCCGATGGTCTGGAGCGCGACGATGATGCTGTCGCGCATCGACATGCGCCCGCCATGCAGCGCGTTGGCCTCGATCGGGTCGACCGGCTGGCTGCGACGGCGGAAGAAGAACCAGGAGGCGAAACCGACGACGAGGCCGCCGGCCACCGGCCCGGCAATGGCCCGCCAGGGCGGAATGCCGCTCGCGATCGAAAGCCGCTGGCCGCTGGCGATGCCGAAGATCCGCTCGTGCAGGAACTGCGTCGCCAGCGACATCGCGACGACGACAATGCCGGCCAGGACGCCAACCACCGACGCCAGGACGACGATCCCGATTTCGCTGGACCGGATCAGCGCGCGCAGCCCCTGCGGCGTATCGGGAGACGACGTGTCGGGAGGGGTGGCTTTGACGGTGATCAAGGCAGCGGCCCGTGAGGCGGGTTTGCGTTGGCCGGCGGTCGCATATTGCCGTGGCGATAACAAGGGCCGGGCGGTCGCCCGATGCGATCATCATGCTTTCGGGTGAAGTGGTTTCAAAAAGATGTCCGTTTGCATGCCCTCGACGCATGACGGCCGCGCTCGATGCGCGGTTGATTGTCATCGTTCCAAAGTGAAGTTTCGGCGATGTGGTCCGCGGCGCTTCGCCGCAGAAGACCAGCCCAGCGAGGCCCGTCTATGCCGTCCCTCTCTCCCAGTCGGCGCCAGTTTCTTTCCTCCACCAGTATGTTGCTGCTGATCGCCTCGGCTCCCGGAGCGCGCGCCGCGGAGCATTCCGGTTCGCTGCCGTGGAAGCCCTTCGCGGCCCTGCCTCCCACGACGCTGCCCGGCGGGCGCTGGTACGTCTTCACCCCGGAGGAAGCCCGCACCGTCGAGGCGATCGTCGACCGGCTGATCCCGGCCGACGAGCTCAGCATCGGCGGCAGGGAGGCCGGCTGCGCAGGCTTCATCGACCGGCAGCTCGCCGGCAGCTACGGCTCCTCGGAACGACTCTACACGCAAGGCCCCTTTGCCGCCGGGCTGCCGACGCAGGGCTATCAGGGCAGCGCGGCGCCGACCCGGCGCTATCGGGAAGGGCTCGACGCACTCAACAAGCACACAAGGGCGAATTTCGGCGGCAAAGCATTCTTCGATCTCGGCGCCGCCGAGCAGGACCAGGTGCTGAAGGACTTCGAGGCCGGCAAGGTCGACTACAAGCCCGCCGCGGGCTTCTTCAACCTCGTGCTGCAGAACACGATGGAAGGCTTCTTCGCCGACCCGATCTATGGCGGCAACAAGGACATGGCCGGCTGGAAGTTCATCGGCTTCCCCGGCGCCCGCTACGATTATCGCGATTACATCACGGCCCATAACCAGCCCTTCCCCCTGCCGCCGCTGTCGATCGCGGGCCGGCCGGAGTGGAAGACGGGCGACAAGTAAGCGGGAAGCTGACAGATGGCACGCAAACTCCCCCGCAAGGATGTCGTCATCGTCGGGCTCGGCTGGACAGGCTCGATCCTGGCGCATGAGCTGACGGATGCCGGCCTCGACGTCGTCGCGATCGAGCGCGGCCCCTGGCGCGACACCGCGACCGACTTCAACGTCGCCTACGCCCCCGACGAATTGCGCTATGCCGTGCGCAAGGACCTGTTCCTGCAGCCGGCGCAGGAAGCGATGACGATGCGCAACAACGTCACGCAGACGGCGCTGCCGATGCGCGACTACGGCTCCTTCCTGCCCGGCACCGGCGTCGGGGGCGCGGGCACGCACTGGAACGGCCACACCTGGCGCTTCTTTCCGAGCGATTTCACGCTCAAGACGCATCTGACCGAGCGCTACGGCGCGGACAGGCTCTCCGAGCTTCAGATCCAGGACTGGGGCGTGAGCTATGACGAGCTCGAAAGCGCCTTCGACCGCTTCGAATATCTCGCCGGCATTTCCGGCAAGGCCGGGAACCTCAACGGCACGATCCAGCCGGGCGGCAACCCCTTCGAGGGACCGCGCAAGCGCGAATACCCGCTGCCGGCGATGCAGATGACCTATGCGCCGACGCTGTTCGCGGAAGCCGCGCGGTCCAGGGGGCTGCACCCCTTCCCGACGCCCTCGGCCAACCTGTCCAAGGCCTATGTCAACCCGCTCGGCATCGCCATGGGGCAATGCACCGCCTGCGGCTTCTGCGAGCGCTTCGGCTGCGCCAATTATTCGAAGTCGAGCGCGCATACGACCGTGCTGCCCGTCCTGATGCGCAAGTCGAATTTCGAAGCGCGCACCGAATGCGAGGTGCTCAAGATCAACCTGGCGCCCGACGGCAAGACCGCGACGGGCGTCACCTATATCGACGTCAACGGCGAAACTTTCGAGCAGCCGGCCGATATCGTGCTGCTCAACGCCTACGGGCTGCACAATGTCCGGCTGATGCTGCTCTCGGGCATCGGCAAGCCCTACGATCCCGCAACCGGCGAAGGCGTGGTCGGGCGCAACTACTGCTACCAGACCAATGCCTCGGCGCAGGTCTTCTTCGAGGGCAAGTCGATGAACCCGTTCATCGCGGCCGGCGCGCTCGGCCAGACGGTGGACGACTACAATGGCGATGCCTTCGACCATGGCGCGCTGAACTTCGTCGGCGGCGCCGGCATCAACTGCATCCCGACGAATGGCCGCCCGATCCAGTACCGGCCCGTGCCGCCCGGCACGCCGCGCTGGGGCTCGGCCTGGAAGAAGGCGACCAAGCAGTATTACAACAACACCCTGACCTTCTCGTCGCAGGGCTCCTCCTATGCGACGCGCGGCAACTATCTCGACCTCGACCCGACCTATAAGGACCGCTTCGGCCGGCCGCTGCTGCGCGTCACCTTCGACTTCCCGGACAACGACATCCGCATGTCGAACTGGGTGAGCGACCGGATGCAGGAGATCGCCACCGCGCTCGGCGGCAAGCAGGCGGTCGTCGGCAAGCAGCAGAAGGGCTGGAACTCCGTGCCCTATCAGAGCACGCACAACACCGGCGGCGCGATCATGGGCACCGACCCGAGGACCAGCGCGGTCAACCGGCACCTGCAGAGCTGGGACGTGCCGAACGTCTTCGCCATCGGCGCCTCGGCCTTCCCGCAGAATGCCGGCAAGAACCCGACCGGGCCGGTCGGCGCGCTTGCCTTCTGGGCCGCGGATTCGATCCGCAACCACTATCTCAAAAACCCCGGCAAGCTGGTGGAAGCATGAAGAAGGCAGCGCTCCTCGCCGGCCTCGCGGCCGCCACGCTCTTCGGGGCGAAAGTCCTCGCCTCCGACCTGTTCGACCGCATCAATGCCGGCCGCTATCAGGCGATCCTGGCCGATTGCGCGGCCTGCCACACCAAGCCCGGCGGCAAGCCCTTCGCCGGGGGCGCACCGCTGCAGACGCCCTTCGGCGCGCTGGTGCCGTCCAACATCACGCCAGACCTCGAGACCGGCATCGGAAGCTGGACCTACGCGGATTTCCGCAGCGCGGTGAAGACCGGCGTCGGCAAGGACGGCAAGCGTCTCTATCCGGCGATGCCCTACCCGGCCTATGCGACGATGAAGGATTCCGACGTCGCCGATCTCTGGGCCTATTTCCAGAAGGTCGAGCCGGTCTCGAACCGCGTCGTCTCGAACCAGCTCCCCTTCCCGTTCAATATCCGGGCCGCGATGATCGGCTGGAACCTCCTCAATTTCTCGCCGAAGGAGTTCCAGCCCGACGCCAGCAAATCGGCCGAGTGGAACCGGGGCGCCTATCTGGTCAACGGCGCCGGCCATTGCGGCACCTGCCATACGCCCAAGAGCCTGACCGGCGCCGACAAGGGCGACGAATTCCTGCGCGGCGGCAATCTGCAGAGCTGGTTTGCGCCGAACATCACCAGCGATCCGCATAAGGGCATCGGAAGCTGGTCGACCGACGACATCGTCGCCTATCTCAAGACCGGAGCGAACCGCTTCGATATCGCGTCGGGCCCGATGGCCGAGGCCATCAACCATTCGACGCGCCTGTGGCACGACGCCGACCTCACAGCCGTCGCGACCTATCTCAAGGACGTCAAGGGCGACGGCGCGCCCGCACCTACCCCGGTCGCTGCGACCGATGCCGCCATGACCGCGGGCAAGGCGATCTATCTCGACCGCTGCTCGGCCTGCCACATCTCCTCCGGCGCGGGTCAGCCCTCTCTGTTCCCGACGCTGGCCAAGACTCCGACGGTCAACGGCACCGACCCGACATCGCTTATCCGCGTCGTGCTGGAAGGCAGCCAGGCAGCCAGCACCGCCGCCAAGCCGACGACGCCGGCGATGCCCTCCTTCGGCTGGAACCTCAGCGACGCCGATGTCGCCAATGTCCTGACCTATGTCCGCAACAGCTGGGGCAATGCCGCCCCGCCCGTGACGGCCGGGCAGGTCAAGGATCTGCGAGCAGCGCTGACGCGATAGGGACTGCGCGGCATTCCCTCGCGCGGTCATCCCGCGCGGAGCGCAGCGCAGACCCGGGATCCATGCCTGAACCTTCAGCGGATTCGCTCCGGCATGGATCCCGGGTCGGCGCCGCCAGCGGCGGCTTGTCCGGGATGACCGGCGACGGCTCGAGGGCGATCCCTAGACCGGGACAGTCAACCCGGTCTTGACCCGGTCCATGGCGACGAATGAGCGGAACTTGCGGATATTGGGGTTGGCGAAGAAGAGTCGGCGGGTCAGCGCCTCATAGGCCGCCATGCTCGGCACCAGCACGACCAGCATGAAGTCGACCTCGCCGGTGACGTAGTAGCATTGCTGCACCTCCGGCGCGGCGAGGAAGGCGGTCTTGGCGGCGTCGATGTCGACGGCCGTTTCGCTGACGAGCTCGATCTCGACGAAGAGCGTGATCGGATGACCGAGCGCGGCGGGATCGACCACCGCGACATTGGCCCGGATGACACCTTGCGCCTCCATGCGGCGGATGCGGCGCTGCACCGCCGGCGCCGAGAGATGGACCCGCTCGCCGATCACCCGCTGCGGTGTGGTGTTGTCCTGCTGGAGGATGGCGAGGATCGCGCGGTCGAAAGCGTCGAGTTGCATATCCGGCTCGGGCACGCCTTGCTCCGCGAAATAAACTTGCATCCGAAGAGCTGGATTGCAGCACCTTTTTCGCCTGCGTTGCAATATCCATTCGCTATCCGGTGGAATGGCGAGGCAATCCATGTTCCTGCTCAACACGCATCACGACTATGGATGTGATCTCGACCCGGCCGATGTCGCGACGCTCGGGCCGTCTGGGGCGCAGGCCATCGCGCGCCATCTCGCCCAGCGCGCCGGCCATGCGCCGACGCCGCTCCATGCCCTGCCCGGCCTCGCGGCAGCGCTGGGAATCGGCGGGCTGTTCATCAAGGATGAAGGCCGGCGCCTCGGGCTCGGCAGCTTCAAGGCGCTGGGGGGCGCCTATGCGGTGATCCGGCTCGCGCTGGAGGAAGCGTCGGCCAGGCTCGGCCGGAGGTTGGACGACACCGAGATCAACGACCCCGCCATGCGGGCGATCGCCGCCGGCATGACCTTCGCCTGCGCCACCGACGGCAATCACGGGCGCTCGGTCGCTCAGGGCGCGCAGCTCATCGGGGCCAAGGCCGTGATCTTCGTGCATGGCGGCGTCAGCGAGGAGCGCGTCGCGGCGATCGCACGCTTCGGTGCGCAGATGGTGCGGGTCGCCGGTACCTATGACGATTCGGTCGTCGAAGCCGCGCGCGTCGCGGCCGAGCAGGGCTGGACCGTCGTTTCGGATACCTCCTGGGACGGCTATGAGCGCATTCCGGGCCTGGTGATGCAGGGCTATACGGCCATCGCGAGCGAGGCCTTCGCTCAGCTCCCGGAGCATCCGACACATGTCTTCGTGCAGGCCGGCGTCGGTGGCATCGCAGCCGCGCTAGCGGCACAGATGCAGACGCAGTTCGGCGCCAACCGCCCGTTCTTCACCGTGGTCGAGCCGGAACTCGCCGCTTGCGTCTTCGCGGCCGCGCAGCAGGGCCGCCCGGTCAAGATCGCCCATGGCGCCCCGACGGTGATGGCGATGCTCGAATGCTACGATCCCTCGCCCCTGGCGCTGCGCGTGCTCTACCGCGCCGCCGACGCCTTCCTCACGGCAGCGGATTCCGATGCCGTGGAGGCGATGAACCGGCTCGCCCGCCCGGTCGCGGGCGATCCCGCGATCGTCGCCGGCGAAAGCGGCGCGGCAGGGCTTGCGGGACTGCTGGCGGCGCTGCGCAATCCCGATACGCGCGCGGCGCTGAAGCTCGACGGGACCTCGCGCGTCTTCCTCGTCAACACCGAGGGCGCGACCGACCCGGCGCGCTATGCCGAGCTGGTCGGGCTTTCGCCCGGCGCGGTGGCGCCATGACCGTGCCGTCGGCGAGCACCGGCGCGCGCCTGCCGCTCTATTCGCAGAGCCACTCACCCTATGCCCGCAAGGTCATCGTCTTCGCCCATGAGGCGGGGCTCGCCGAACGGCTCGCGGTGATCGACCATGAGACCAGCCCGACCAACCGGAACAACGCCGTCTTCGCGGTCAACCCACTCGGCAAGGTGCCGGTTCTGATCACGCCGGAAGTTGGCGCGATCTTCGATTCGCTGGTGATCTGCGACTATCTCGACCGGCTTCATGCCGGCCGGCGGCTGATCCCGCCCGGCGGGCCGACGCGCTGGGAGGCGCTGCGTCTGCACGCCATCGCGCAGGGCCTCTGCGATGCCGGCATCGCGCTGCGCTGGGAGACCGAGCGCCGCCCCGCGCATCTGCGCCATCCGCCGCTGGCCGAGGGGCAGGCCGCCAAGCTCGTCGAATCCTACGACCTCATCGAGCGGCAGAATGGACTCGAAGGGCCCGTGCATCTCGGCCATGTCGCACTGGCGACCGCGCTCGCCTGGCTGGAATTCCGCGCGCTGCCGGATTTCCGCACCGGCCGCCCCCGGCTGACCCAGTGGTACGAGGCTTTTTCCGAGCGCCCGTCGATGCGGGCGACGGACTATTCTGGTGAGACGCAGGATGCTCCGCCGGCCACGACCATTGCCGGATGACCGGCTGACGTCGTAGCAGGGGCGCGCGGCCCGCGATCCGGCCGTGTGCCGGAGACCCGCGATGAAGCTTCGTCCCGATACTCTGGCGATGACGGCCGTCCTCGCCATGCTGACGGCGCTGGGTCCGCTCTCGACCGATTTCTACCTGCCCTCGCTGCCCGACATCGTGCGCGTGATGGGGACCGACGTCGCCGGCGCGCAGGCGACGCTCTCCTCCTTCCTCTTCGGCTTCGCCGCCGGGCAGATCCTGTGGGGGCCGCTCTCGGACCGGCTCGGCCGCAAGCCCGTCCTGCTCGCCGGGCTCGGCCTCTTCACCGTGGCGACGCTGGCCTGTGCCTTCTCGCCCTCGATCGAGGCCTTGACCGCGGCGCGGGCCCTGCAGGCGCTCGGCGCCTCCGGGCCGATCGTGCTCGGCCGCGCCATGGTGCGCGACCTCTACGAGGGCGCGCGTGCCGGCAAGGAACTGGCCCGGATGGGCATGATCATGGGGCTGGTGCCGGCGGTGGCACCCGTCATCGGCGGCGTGCTGCAGGTCGCCTTCGGCTGGCGCTCGACCTTCATCGCCTCGCTCGTCTTCGCGCTCGGGCTGGCGGCGGTGATCGTCACCGTGATGCCGGAGACGCTGCGCAAGCGCTCCCCGCAGCCGCTCTCGCTCGTCACGATCTTCAAAGGCTTCGGCACTTTGCTGGAGAACCGCGCCTTCCGCGTCTATGTCGCGCTGACGGCGCTGGCCTATGCCGGGCTCTTCGCCTTCATCTCCGGCTCTTCCTTCGTGCTGACCGGCGTCTACGGGCTGACGCCGGTGCAATACGGGCTTTCCTTCTCTTTCGGCGTCGTCGGCTTCATTGGCGGCACCATTCTGGCGCAGCGGCTCGTCGGGTCGCGCGGCATGGACGGGATCATCGGGCTCGGCGTGCTCTGCCTGGCGCTCGGCGGGCTGATGATGCTGGGCGCCGTCGCGACGGGCGCGGGCGGGGCCTTCGGGGTGGTGCTGTCCTGGGCGGTCTATGCCTGCGGTGTCGGGCTCACCATGCCGCAGGCGCAGGCCTCGGCGATGATGCCGTTTCCGGACCGTGCCGGCGCGGCCTCGTCGTTCAACGGGCTGTGCCAGATGCTGCTCTCGGCCTGCGTCGGGCTGCTCGTCGGCCACCTGCTGAAGGGGGCGGCGCTGCCCCTGCCGCTGGTGATGTCGGCGCTCGGCGTCGCGGCCTTCGTGCTGTTCAAGCTCAGCGGCCGGGTCAGGGCCGCGAAACACTGAAGGGGGGCTCTAGGCGTCACGCATCGGCTTGCTCCGAAAAGTGCACTCCACTTTTCGGACCGATGCTAGCCCCCGAACAGCCGCTCCAGGAAGTTCTTCTCCTGCGGCGGTGGCGGCACCCAGGCGCGGTCGCCCTCGAGCGGCATCGGGCCGCCCTGTTGCGGCGCGGCCTGGGCGATCGGCGCCTCCACCGGCGTCGGCGCGCCCTGCCAGAAGCCGCCGGGCAGCGGGATCGGCTGCGCACCGGCATGGGCCAGCTTCATGTACTTGCCCCAGATCTCGCCGGGCAGGCCGCTGCCGGTGACGCGCTTCATCTTCGAATTGTCGTCGTTGCCGACCCAGACGGCGGTGACGAGCTTGGCCGTGAAGCCGACGAACCAGGCGTCGCCGTAATCCTGCGTCGTGCCCGACTTGCCGCCGACCTCCCAGCCCGGAATGTTGAATTTGCTGCCGGTGCCGCCATTCATGACGCCATTGAACATCGTGTCCATCATCGCCAGCGGCTGCGGCTGGATGACGGGGCCGAAGCTGTTGGCCTTGCGGGCATAGACGACCTTGCCGCTGGTCTGGCGGACCTCGCGGATGACATAGGGCAGCACCGACTGGCCGCCATTGGCGAAGGTGGCATAGGCCGCCGTCATCTCGAGCGGCGTCACCTCGGAGGTGCCGAGCGCCAGCGACATATTGGGTTGGAGCGCCGAGCTGATGCCGAGGCGCTGGGCCGTGCGGACCACCTCCTTGGGCGTGACCTCCTGGATCAGCCGGGCGGCGACCGTGTTGAGCGAATGCTGCATCGCGGTCCGCAGCGTCACCGGGCCGCGATAGGTCCGCGAATAGTTCTCCGGCTCCCAGCCCTTGATCGAGACCGGGGCATCGTCGCGGATCGTGTCGGGGGTGAGCCCCTTCTCCATCGCCGTCAGATAGACGAAGGGCTTGAAGGAGGAGCCCGGCTGGCGGCGCGCCGCGGTCGCGCGGTTGAACTGGCTCTTGGTGTAGTCGCGCCCGCCGATCAGCGCGCGGATGGCACCATCGGGCGCGAGCGAGACGACCGCGCCCTGCGAGGCATGCAGCTTGGCGCCCTGCGCCGAGAGCGCATCGACGAGGATGGTCTCGGCTGAGCCCTGCAGCTTGGTGTCGATCGTGGTCAGCACGGTGACGTCGCCCTCGACCGCGCCGATGAAGTCGTCGAGCACGTCCATGACATAGTCGGCGGCATAGTTGACCGAGCCCGCGCCGGTGCGTTCGGGCACTTCGGCCGGGGCGGTCATCGCGGTCTTGGCCGCGTCCTGCGAGATGAAGCCCTGATCGGCCATGGCAGCGATGACGAGCTGCGCCCGCTTCTCGGCCAGATCGGGGTTGCGGTTCGGCGCCAGCCGCGACGGCGCCTGGACGAGGCCGGCCAGCATCGCCGCCTCGGCGATCGTCACCGAGCGGGCCGATTTGTTGAAATAGCGCTGCGCCGCCGCCTCGACGCCATAGGCGCCGGAGCCGAAATAGACGCGGTTCAGATAGAGCTCGAGGATCTGGTCCTTGCTGTAGGTGCGCTCCAGCCAGAGCGCCAGGATCGCTTCCTGGATCTTGCGGGCGGCGGTGCGCTCCTGCGTCAGGAAGAGGTTCTTGGCGAGCTGCTGGGTCAGCGTCGAGCCGCCCTGCACGCCGTTGCGGCCGCGCAGATTGTTGACCACGGCGCGGGAGATGCCGACCGGATCGACACCGAAATGGTCGTAGAAGCGCTTGTCCTCGATGGCGACGAAGGCTTTCGGCAGATAAGGCGGTATCTCGCCCAGCGTGACGGTGCGCCCGCCCGTCTCACCACGATTGGCGAGCAGCGAGCCGTCGGCGGCGAGGATCGCGATGTTCGGCGGCCGGCGCGGCACGGTGAGCTGATCGATCGGCGGCAATTGCGAGGCGTAATAGGCCACGACGCCGCCGACGCCGATGACGCACCAGAGGCCGAGCACCATCGTCCAGTAGATCAGCCCGCCGAAGAGGGAACGCCGCCGGCGCCTGCCGCGTTTCTTACCGCCACCACCACCGCCGCTGCCATTGCGCTTGTCGCGGCGTGGCGGATTGCGCAGTTGGCGCTCAGGCTCGGGCCGGGCCGGAGCCCGCTGGAATCGTGTCGGGCGATCGTCTGGAGAAAGGCGCATGTCACCGTCGTCGCGGCTTTCGCCGCGCCCAGAATCAAAGGAGGGCTCGCGCCGCTCGCCTCGTGAAAGCCGGTCGTTCATCCTGTCCCGTTCGGCCGCTAGCCCGCCCTTCAAGGCGGTCAGGCCAATCAGAATTCAAACATGGCGCTTTTAAGGGTTCGTAAAGCGTGCAGTGCGGCAAGGATAACACAGTCGTCGCGGGAACGTGATTATTTTGCAAATGCGCAAACGAGGATGAGCCCGTTCGGGATGTTGCGCAAAGTCGGAAGCCCTGCCTAAAAGCCGAGCAGGAAACGCGCAGGAACCCGCCGCCCACCACCGCTTCTTCGACAGAGGATCCAGATGACTTCCCTCAATCGCTATGCGCCTCATATGCTCGGCCTGCTGCGTATCGTCACCGCGCTGATCTTCATCGTGCACGGCGCGCAGAAGCTCTTCGGCTTCCCGGCCCCTCCCGGCCCCAGCCTGCCTGCGGTCTTCACGCTCTACTGGTTCGCGGGCGTGCTCGAATTCGTCGGCGGCCTGCTTGTGCTGGTCGGTTTCCAGACCCGGATCGTCGCCTTCATCCTCTCCGGCCAGATGGCCGTCGCCTACTGGATGGCGCATGCGCCGAAGAGCCTCTATCCGGCCCTGAACGGCGGCGATGCGGCGATCCTCTACTGCTTCGTCTTCCTCTACTTCGTCTTCGCCGGCGCCGGCGCCTTCGCGATCGACAAGGACAGCCGCGCCTGAAGCCGCTGTAGCCCCCCGAATCGAAAAGGCCCGCCTCCTCACGGAAGCGGGCCTTTTTTGATGCGATCGTTGAAAAGCGGATCAGACGGCCGCGGAGATCCAGCGCGAGAGATCGCTCTTGGGAGCGGCACCGACCTTCTGCGAGGCGAGCTTGCCGTCCTTGAACAGCATCAGCGTCGGGATCGAGCGGATGCCGAACTGGGCCGGGATCTGCTGATTCTCGTCGACATTCATCTTGACGATCTTGACCTTGCCGTTGAGCTCGGTCGCGATCTCCTCGAGCGCCGGGCCGATCATGCGGCAGGGGCCGCACCATTCCGCCCAGAAATCCACAACCACCGGCTCGGAGGACTTGAGGACATCGGCCTCGAAGCTCTGGTCGGTTACCTTGCTCGTTGCCATGACTGGCCGCCTTTCGGTTTCAGTGGGAGGCAATGCCACCCTTCGCAGCGAAGCTATGAACGACCGCCCCTTCGGTCAAGACGCGTGCATCGCAGGGCAGAGGCGAGGCTGACGCGTCACGATCCCCCCGAAACCAGGCTTGCCCCGACATTGATCGCCATCGCCAGGATCGACGTGTTGAAGATGAAGGTCAGGACTGAGTGCAGCAGCACGACGGCCCGCGCCTCGCGCGTGGTCACGCCGACATCGGAGGTCTGCGAGGTGCAGCCGATCGTGTAGGAGAAATACAGGAAATCGATATAGTCCGGGTCGCCCTTGCCCGGAAAGCCGAGGCAAGGCGTGGTCTTGCCGCCGCGATAATAGATGCTGGCATAGTGCAGGGCGAAGAACGCATGCAGCAGCGTCCACGAACACAGGATCGTGGCCCCGCCGAGCGCCAGATGCAGGCCGCGATCCGGCGCCGGCACCGCCCCGATGCCGGTGAGCTGAAGCACGATGGCGACCAGGCTCGCGCTCGCCGCCAGGCAGGCGATGATGAGAATCGCGAAGGCGCCCTCGTCCTGCCGCTCGGCCCGCGCCCGGATTTCATCGACGCTCTCGGTGAACATGGTCGAGGCGAGCAGAACGAGATAGAGGACCGTGCCAACATCCCAGGCGATCAGCAATCGCGTCGCCCAGCGCCAGTCGCCGGGCAGCAGGACGGTGAGCCCGGCGCCCGCGGCCAATGCCACCAGAAGTCGTGGACGCAGGAGCAGCGACGGCAGGAGTTTCATGGGCGGGATCCAGCAGGGAACTCGACCGTAGCGTCCGGCGCCGCCCCGGCCAAGGTCGCGAGCGCCGCCGAGAGACGCTCTGCGGAAAACTCGAAGCAGGCGAGGTTCGCCGTATAGACCACCAGCGCCCGCACCTGCCGGCCGGGATAGATATCCGCCAGCAGCGCGGCATAGGCCGCGAGCTGGGCCAGCGTGCCGGCCGGAATCGCCTCGATGTCGCGCGGCGGGTTCGCCGTCGTCTTGAAATCGGCGACGATCACGCTGTCGGGCGTTATCGCCAGCCGGTCGATCCGGCCCGACACGGCCCGCTCGATCCCGCCCGGAAGCCGGATCATGCCGGCGACCGGAACCTCCGCCAGCGCCCCCTCGGTGAAGAGCGCAGCGAGGTCGGGCACCGCCAGCAGGCGCAAGGCGTCGGCGGCGAGACGGGCGCGGCGCTCGGGCGGCAGCGCGCCGCCGCGCGCCTGCGCCAGCGCTTCGGCCGTTGCGGCGCGGCGCTCGGCCGGGACATCGGGCAGGAGCTGGAGCAGGAGATGCGCCAGCCGGCCGGCCGCAGCGGCCTCGGCCAGGAACGGCCCGTCGCCCGGACGCTCCTCGCGATCGGCGGCGGCGAGCGCGCCGGACGGCTTCAGCGGCGGGGCCGGCTCGGCCTCCCGCACGACCGGGCGCGCCAGCCAATCGGGGGGCGCAAGCCCTGCCGGAGCGGGGGTCGGTTCGGGCTCATCCTCCGGGGGCGCCGGCGGCGTCACGGTGAAGCGCAGGATCGCCTCATCCCCCTCCCCGATCTCGCGCAGGCCGGCCTCGGAGGCTGCGAGCCCCTCGGCGATCATCGCGTACCAGCTTCCCTCCGGCGCCTCGCCCTTGGCTTGCGCGGCACAGACGATCAGCCGGTCCTCGGCGCGGGTCATCGCGACATAGAGCAGGCGGTGATGCTCCTCGACCATCTGCGCCACCACGATCGCCTTGGCGCCGGCGGTCGCAGCGATGTCCTCGGCGCTTGCCGGCGGCCAGATCGGCACAAGTGAGCCGCCCGGTGCCGGAACGGCCATGATCTTCGGCAGGCGCTTGGCGCCGGGCTCGGGACCGAGATCGGCGAGGATGACGATCTTCGCCTCCAGCCCCTTCGAGCCGTGCACGGTCATGACGCGCACCTCGCCGGCGCTGGCCGAGAGGTCGCGCTTCACATCGGCGGCGCTGCCGCTGACATGCTGGAGGAAGCCCGCGAGCGAGGGGCCGTAGCGCCGCTCATGGTCGAGCGCGGCATTGAGGAAGGCATCGAGCGCGTCGCCGGCCTCGGCGCCCAGTCGCGCCAGAGCGAGACTGCGCCCGCCACCGGGGCCGAGCAGATCGGCGAAGAAGCGGAACGGGCCGCAGCGCCCGGCCTCACGGGTCCAGTGGATCAGCTTCGCTTCCGCCGCGGCATAGCGCGGCTCGGTTCCGGCGGCCTCCTGCAAGGCGGCGCGCAAGGAACCCTTGCGGCCGGGGGCGAGGCGCAGGAGATCGTCGTCGTTCAGATCGATCAGCGGCGTCTTGAGCGCGGTCGCCAGAGTGAGGTCGTCATCCGGCAGCAGCAAAGCGCGGCCGAGCACGACGAGATCCTCCACCGCCGGATGCTCGGCCAGCGTCAGCCGGTCGCGGCCCGCGACGGGAACGTCGGCGTCCTTCAGCGCCTTGACGATCGCCTCGAACAGCGCGCCGCGCTGGCGCAGCAGGATCATCACGTCGCCGGCCTTGAACGGATTGCCGCGATCGTCGCGGCGGTCGCGATGCCAGCGCTGCAAGGTGCGGGCGATGCGCTCGGCGAGCTTGACCGTGCCGCTGCGGCGCTCGGGCGCGTCGACCGGCGTGGTCCAGGCATCGGGCGGCTCGCCGGTATCGTTGGCGGCGAGCGGCCAGATATCGACCGTGCCGGGCGCACTGCGGCGCACGGTGTCGTGCGTTTCCGGCCGCGCCGCGCCGTCGAAGACGAGGCCGCGCGCATGCCCGGGCAGGGCGAAGACGGCATCGACCGCCTGCATGATGTCGGGCGCCGAGCGGAAGGAGGTGTTGAGGCTGATCGCCTCGAAATCCAGCTGCGCGGCCTCGATCCGCCTTTCCAATGCGCGCCTCTCCTCACCGAAGGCTGCGGGCGCGGCTCCCTGGAAGCCGTAGATCGACTGCTTCTCGTCGCCGACGACGAAGATGGTGCGCGGCTTCAGCCGGAGATCGCCGCCGCTGGTGAACTCCTCGGCGAGCTTGCGCAGGATCGCCCATTGCGCCTCGCCGGTGTCCTGCGCCTCGTCGAGCAGGATGTGGTCGATGCCGGCGTCGAGCTTGTAGAGCACCCAGGCGGCCTCGACCCGCTCCAGCAGCGAGCGGGTCCGCGCGATCAGGTCGTCATAGTCGAGCAGCGAGCGCAGGCTTTTCTGGCGTTGGTAGGACGCCAGCATGCGCGTCACCAGCAAGGCGAGCGCCGCGCTGCGGTCGCGGATGGCGATCGCGTTCAGCCGGTCGGACGCCGTTAGCAGACAATCCGCCAGCGCCTCGAGCGTCGCAAGCAGGGCGCCGTCGAAGGCGGAGTTGCCCCGCCCACGCACATTGCTGTTGATCGCCCCTTCCGCGGTGATGAAGCCGCGCCGGCAAAAGGCGACAGGGTCGCCATCATCCTGCCCGGCGAGCAGCGCGCGCAAGGTCGCGGCGAAATCCTGCCGGGTCTTGCTGCCGGCGGCGAGCGCCTCGATCAGCGCCTGCAGGCCGGACAGCGCGGTGAATTCCGAGCGAAAAGCGGCCTTGACCGTATCGGCTGTGAGATCGGGCGCGATGCCGAGGAAGGCGGCGATGCCGGCGCGCATCTCCTGCGGATCACGGGCACGGCCGTTCGCATCGCTGAACAAAGCGCGCTGGCGCAGCGCCTCCTGTACCATGCTCTCGAATGAGTCCTGCGCCGCGAGCCGCGCCAGCAGGTCGAGCGCCGTCGCCTCCGGCCCCTGCGGGTTGGCCGCGACGAGCGCGAGCAATTCGCGCCGCGCCTCGCGCAGCATCTGCGCCTGGGCGAGATCATCCGCGACCTCGAAGCGCGGCGGCACGTTCGCCTCAAAAGGCGCCGCCTGGAGCACGCGGGTGCAGAAGGCGTGGATCGTCTCGATCCGCAGGCCGCCCGGAGTCTCCAGCGATTCCGCGAAAAGGCGGCGCGCCTTCGCCTGCTCGGCCATGGTCGGCGTACCGCCGGTCAGTCGCGTCAGCTCCCGGCGCAAGGCTTCCGGGTCGAGCGTCGCCCAGTTGCCGAGCGCCTTGAAGATGCGGTTCGCCATATTGGCGGCCGCCGCCTTGGTATAGGTGATGCACAGCATCCGGCCGGGCGGAACGCCGTCGAGCAGCAGGCGCAGCACCCGGTTGACCAGCACATGGGTCTTGCCGGAGCCGGCATTGGCCGAGACCCAGGCGGAGAGGCCGGGATCGGCGGCCCGCGCCTGCCTCTGATTGGTCAGCGGCGGAACGATCCAGCCCGGCTTCATGGTTCGCCCCCTTCGTCTCCGCCGGGAGCGGCCGACCATTCCTTGACCCGGGCGAGATGATCGTAGGGGCTGGCGTAGCGGATATAGTCCGGCGCGCGGCGCGAGACATAGGCCTCGCGGCCGGAGCGCAGCGCATCGAGATGCTTGAGCAGGTTGTCGAGGTGCCTGGCTGCGACATCCGCCAGCGGCTCGCCGTCGAAATCGAGCGGCTTGTCCTTGGCCCAGCCCTTCGGATCGTGATGCAGCTTCATGTAGAGCAGGCCTGAGACCGGCGTTGGCCCGGCCAGCCCCTTGAAGCCGGCGCGGGCGGCGAGCTCCGCCTCCAGCGTGAGTTGCGGGGCGAAACCCTTCTCGACCTGCGCCTTGCTCGGCGGTGCGCCGGTCTTGAAATCGACGATGCGCAGGCTCGGCTCGCGGGTCAATTCGATACGGTCGGCGCGGCCATGCAGGCGGAACTCGCTGCCATCGGCCAGAGTGAAGCTCGCGCCGGTGCCGAGTTCGACGCCGATGCGGGCGATCTCGCCGCGGCGGCGCTCCTCCCAGCGGACGAAGTGGCCTGCCGTCAGCAGGAAGCGCGGCCACCAGAAGGCGCGCACCTCGGGCACGTCGTCATAGGCCTGGAACAGGCGATGGCCGATGGCGACGACCTGCCCCAAGGCATCGGCGGGCAATTGCTCGGGATAGGTCCTGGTGAAGTCCTCGACGATGCCGTGCAGCAGCTTGCCGCGATCCTGCGCGGTCGGGTCCTCGATCAGCTGATCGAGCGCATCGAGCTTCAGGATCTTGCGGGCATGGATCTGATAGGGGTCGCGATAGAGCGTCTCGACTTCGGTGACGCTGAGCGACAGCGGCTGCCATTCGCGCGGCGGGCGCGGCGCCGGACGCGCCACGGGCTTCGCGGCAGCCGGCGCGCTGAGCAGGGCCGCGAAGCCGCGCAACCGATCGCCTCGCTCAAGCGCGGCTTTCCAGATCCCCGCCGGCGCCACCGCCTGCAGGCGCTGCCAGAAGCGCGAGGCGATGGTTTCCGCCTCCCCCGCCTTGCGCGGGCGCGTCAGCGTGACGGTCGGCGCCATCAGCGCCTGGATGAAGTCATGCGCCGTCTGGCCGATGCGGCGCTCCGGCGGCGTCAGGCCGAGCTCGGCGCGCATCGGGCGGTTGATGAAGGAATCGGTCGTGGTCTGCGGCGGCCAGACCGTCTCGTTCAGCCCACCCAGCACGATATGGTCGGCTTCGAGCAGGCGCGCCTCGAGCAAGCCCCAGATGGCGACGCGCGGATGGCCCGGCGCCTTGCGCGCGACTGCGCGCTCGCCCAGCAAGCCGTCGAGGATCGCGACGAAATCCTGGGCCCGGCCGCCCGGCGGCATCACGGTTTCGGCAGCAACCAGCTCGTCGAACAGCCCGGAGAGCGCCTCGCCATCCGGCCCGACAAGGGCGAGCGGTTGACCGGCTTCGCCCGCACTGAAAGCGGTGACGGCCTCGCGGGCCGCCCGAACCACGCGGGCAAGCGACGGCTCTTCGAGAAACAGGGCTTCGAGCAGGGGCGCGCTCGCCCGCTCGACGGCGTGCAGCAGCGTGGCGGCAGCGGCACGATCCTCCACCGTCAGCCGCGCCTGCGGGCCGGGCACGTGCCGGTCCTTGCGCAATTCGTCCCATTGGTCGAGCGCGACATTGAGCCCGGCGAGCCCCTTGCCGACCGCATTGCCGCGCCAGGTGCCGATCTCCAGCGCCGCCGCGCCACGCGCGACCGCCTCGCGGCTCAAGCCCAACCGACAGAGCGGGTGGGCGAGCAAGGGCACCAGCGTCGCCGGCGTCATCTGCGCCAGCGCCGCCTCCAGGATCTGCCGCAGCAGCGCGCCTGCGGGCCAGCGGCCGAGCGGCAGGCCGGCGGAATCGTCGACCTCGACGCCCCAGCGCCTCAGCTCGACCGCGACGCGCTCGGCAAGGCCCCGGTCCGGCGTCACCAGTGCCGCATGGCTCCCCGGCTGCTCCAATGTCTCGCGCAGCGCCAGCGCCACGGTCAGCGCCTCCTCGCGCTCATCCGCCGCCTCGACGATGCGTAGGCCATCGAAGGCGGCCTCGGCCATATCCTGCGGCACGCGCCGGCCGAGATCGGACCAGAGCTCGGTGACCGAGGCAGGCAACGTCGCCTCACGTACGAGGTCGGCACGGGCGCTGCGAGCGGCATCGGGCACGGCGAGCTCGCGCACATCGGCGCGCGTTGCCTGAAGCACCTCCATCAGGCGGTGCAGCGCGGCTTGCGGGTGGGACGGCGCGGGCTCGGCCTCGATCGCCGTCCAGCTCCGCTCGTCGAGCCCGAGGTCGATGCCGGGCAGCACTACGGCCCCGTTCGGCAGCCGGGCGATCGCCGCGAGCAGTTCCGCCGTCGCGGGCACGGTGCCGGTCGAACCGGCGGCGATGATCGGCCCCTTCGCTTCACCCGCGAGAAGCCGCTCGCGTTCGGCCTCCAGCATCCGGTTGCGGAAGTCGGCGGGATCGCAGGCGTCCTGTTCGGCGAGGATCTGGGGCCAGGCCTCGCCGAGAATGCCGAGGAAGCCGGCATTGAGCTGCCAGACCTTGTCGAAGCGCGCGGCATCGAGCTTACCCAGCCGCTCGACAGGCACGCCCTCGGTCTGCATCTGGTCGAGCAGGGCGGCGAGATCGCCGGCCAGCCCATAGGCCTCGGCCAGCGTCGCCGGCACCAATGACGGCTCGGACGGGTCGAGCCGGAGATGGCTGCGATTGGCGCTGCGGCCCCAGGCATCGACCAGCCTGGTCAGCAGCATGCGGCGCGTCAGCGGCTCGATCGGCGCGACGCGCCCGCCCGCCCAGGCGCCGGAGCCGATCAGCGCCGTCTCGGCCTCGTCGACATCGCCGAGCGGAACGATGCGGGGCAGGAGCAACGGCCTGCCGCCGAGCCTGCCCGCCAGGATCGCGGTGAAGGCGCGGGCGGCGCGGCGCGTCGGCAGATAGAGCGTCGCGCGCGCCATGGCGGTGGGGTCGGCCGGGTCGTAGACCGGGCCGAAGCGGCCCTCGACCATCGCCCCGGCCAGCACCTCCAGAAACGGCGCGCCGGCCGGGATGCTGAACAGGTTGAGCTCAGGCATCGACAGGCTGGGCGGCGAGCGCGGCCTCGGCCGGCGCGATCGCGTCGGGCGTGCCGACATGGAGCCAGCGGCCTTCCAGCACCTCGCCGAAGAGGCGGCCCTGCGCGATGGCGCGGTCGAAGAGCAGGTTGAGCGAGAACGGACCGTCGGGCGTGTCGGCAAAGAGCCCGGGCTTCAGAATGGCGACGCCGGCATAGACCCATGGCGCGCGCGCGGCCGAACCACGGCGTGTCAGGCGCCCGTCCGCGCCGCGGAAGAAGTCGCCCGCACCGTCGAAGCCGAGGCTGGTTTCGAGATCGGCGAGCAGGAGCAGGATGTCCATGCGCTCCGGGTCCCAGCTCCGCGCCATCGCCGGGAGCGCCGGCCGGCCCGTCTCGCGCCAGAGCGCATCGGAATTGGTGTGGAAGAACGGCGTCGTGCCGAACAGGGGCAGCGCCTTCTTCACGCCGCCGCCGGTCTCGAGCAATTCGGCGCGCTCGTCGGAGATGGTGATGCGGGGCCATTGCCGGGCGGCGAGATGGGCCTCGACCTGGCCCGCAAGGTGATGGACGTTGACCACGGCGTCCTCGACACCCGCCTCAGTCAGCCGGTCGAGCATATGGTCGAGCATGGCTCGGCCGCCGATCTTCACCAGCGGCTTCGGCAGCGTATCGGTGATCGGGCGCATGCGCTGGCCGAGGCCCGCTGCGAGCACCATGGCCCGGCGGATCGGCGGCGTGGCGGATTTGGTCACGCGAATCTCTCCCTGTTCGTCGACCGAAGCTAGCAGACAAGGCCGCAGACCACACCGTCCCTGCCGCGGGTCCCGGCCAGGCGGCGCTCGCTCCTGCCGGCACCGCGGAACCATGCCGGCCATGCGCGGCGCGGGATTGTCAGCGCCGGTTTCTGCGGTCAAAGCCTTGCCCGAAACGAGGATGCCGGAATCGGCACCGGGAACGGATGGAGCGGGATATGAGCTGGGGCAATCGCGATTTCATGGTGCCAGGCCGTTCGGTGGCGGTCGGCGAGCGCGGCATGGCGGCGACCTCGCATCCGGCGGCGACGCTGGCGGCCGTCGACATCCTGCGCGCCGGCGGCAACGCCGTCGACGCGGCCATCGCGGCGGTCGCGGTGCAGGCGGTGGTCGATCCGCATATGACCGGCATCGGCGGCGACTGCTTCGCGATCTATGCCCCGGCCGGCGGCAAGATGGTCGCCATCAACGGCTCGGGCCGCGCGCCCGCCAAGGCCGAGCTCGGCTGGTTCCTCGGCCAGGGCCTGACCGCGATCGCGCCGGATTCGCCTCATGCCGTCACCGTGCCGGGCGCGATCGACGCCTGGTGCCGCCTCAACGCCGATCACGGCAGCAAGAGCCTCGACGAGATCTTCGCTGCGGCGATCCGCGCCGCCGAGGAGGGCTTCGTGGTGACGCCGCGCGTCTCGCTCGACTGGAACCGCTATCGCGGCCGCATCGAGAAGCACGGCCTCGGCAATGCCGTCTACCTGCCCGGCGGCAAGGCGCCGGTGACGGGCGACAAGATGGTCCACCCCGCTCTCGGCAGGATGCTGCGCCGCATCGCCCGCGAAGGCCGTGCCGCCTTCTATGAGGGCGAGGCCGCCGAGGAGATGGTCGCCGTCCTGAACAAGGCCGGCAGCCTGATGGCGGTCGAGGATTTCGCCACCGCGAAGCCGGACTATGTCGATCCGATCGGCGCCGCTTATCGCGACCACCATCTCTGGGAGTGCCCGCCGAACGGCCAGGGCATCGCGGCGCTGCTGATCGCGCGCATCCTCGACGGCTTCGACCTCAAGGACGGCAAGCTCAGCGAGGCCGATCGCATCCATCTCCTTGCGGAGGCCAGCAAGGCGGCCTATCGCCAGCGCGACGCGCTGGTCGCCGATCCGGCTGCGAGCCCCTTCGACACCGAAGCGTTCCTGTCCGACGCATTCGTCGACCGGCTGCGGGCGCAGATCAGCCTGGAGAAGGCGGCGAAGCCTGAAGCCTTCGACATGCCCTTGCACAAGGACACGATCTATCTCTGCGTCGTCGACAGCGACGGCAACATGATCTCCTTCATCAACTCGATCTTCTCGGCCTTCGGCAGCGGCATCTATGCGGAGAAATCCGGGGTCATGCTGCAGAACCGCGGCTCGGGCTTCCGCCTGATCGAGGGCCATCCCAACGCCATCGCGCCGCGCAAGCGCCCCTTCCACACCATCATCCCCGGCATGCTCGCCAAGGGTGGTCGTGCGGTGATGCCGTTCGGCGTGATGGGCGGTCAGTACCAGTCGACCGGCCACGCCCATTTCATCTCCGGCATCCTCGATCGCGGCCTCGATCCGCAGCAGGCATCCGATGCGGCCCGCAGCTTCGCCTATGACGGCAAGCTCTCGCTGGAGCCGACGATCCCCGAAAGCGTCGCGGCCGATCTCAAGGCACGCGGCCATGACGTGGTCTGGGCCGAGGAGCCGCTCGGCGGCTGCCAGGCGATCTGGGTCGATCACGCCCGCGGCGTGATGTTCGGCGCCTCGGACCACCGCAAGGACGGCATGGCGCTGGCGGTCTGAGGAACGCACCCTTAACCGCGCGCCCGCTATCGCTGGCGACAGCGACGGAGGGGCGCGTGGCGCAGGAACGGTCATTCGGCTGGGGGATCATGGGCACCGGCGCCATCGCCGGGCTCTTCGCCGCCGATCTCGGCCTGCTGCCGCAGGCACGCATCGCGGCCGTCCATTCACGCTCGCAGGACAAGGCGCAAGCCTTCGCCGGCCGCCTCAGTGCGACGGCCTATGACGACGAAGCGGCGTTTCTCGCCAATCCGGCCGTCGCAGCGGTCTATATCGCGACGCCGAACCATCTCCATGCCGCGCAGGCGCTGAAGGTCATCGCCGCCGGCAAGCCGGTGCTGATCGAGAAGCCGATCGCGCTGAAGAGCGGCGATGTCGAGGCGATCGCGCAGGCTTCACGCGAGCGCGGCGTCTTCGCCATGGAGGCGCTGTGGAGCCGCTTCCTGCCAGCGGTCCGCGCGGTCCGCGAACAGCTCGCGGCAGGGCGGATCGGAGACATCAGGCGCATTCGCGCGGATCTCTCCTATGCCCACCCGCAGGAGCCGGGCAGCCGCTTCTTCGATCCGGCGCTGGGCGGCGGCGCGGCCTTCGATCTCGGCGTCTATCCGCTGTCGCTGGTGCTGCATCTGCTCGGCGAGCCGCAGGCCGTCAGCGGGCGCTGGCTTGCGGCAGCGAGCGGCGTCGATCTGCGCAGCGAATTCAGGCTCGATTATTCTGAGGCCGTGGCCGAACTCTCCTGCGGCTTCGACCGCAACAGCGCCAATCGTTTCCTGATCGAAGGCACGCGAGGGGCGCTGCTGATCGAAACGCCGTTTTTGAAGGCGCAGCGCCTGAGCTTCGTCAGCGATCCCGTTCGGGCTTCAGCGGTCTATGAGCGCGGACAGGGTCTCGCCACGCGCTTTCTCGACCGCATTCCGAAGGTCGGACGCCGCAGCGAGGTTTTCGCCTTTCCCGGTCACGGCCTGCAATTTCAGGCGGAGGCGGTAATGGCTGCGATTCGGGCCGGAGAGACGCGTTGCGCGACGATGCCGCTCTCGGAAAGCGCGGCCGTGCTGCGCATCATCGAAACCGTGCTGGCCCAGCCGCCGGCAGGGCGCGGCTGATCAGAAACGCGACCTCACCCGATAAGGCTGCGGCAGGTCGCGCGCATTGTTCAGGGCCAACGCGAGTTCCGTGATGTGCAGCGCCAGAGCGCCGGAGAAGCGTGGCGCCTCTCCGCGAGCGATCGCCTCGGCCTGGTCGGCGATGCCGCGCATGAAATCGATCTGCGAGGGGAAGTTCGGCAGGGCCTTGCTCGCTGCCTGCGCCGGATAGGGCAGGCGCCGGCCGGGCGTCGGCTTCCAGCGCAAGGCGCGCCCAAGCTTCGCCTCGGCGCGGGTCAGGAGCCGGCCGAGCAGCGGGCGCGGCGCGTCGGTTTCCTCGACATGGACGGTGGAGCGGTTGTCCCAGAGGTCGCGCACCGTGAGCGAGCCCTTTTCCGCGAAGATCTGCAATGACCGGTCGCGCGGTGCTGCCAGCCCATTCGTCAGCCTCGCCACGACGCCGGAGCGGAAGCTCAGGCAGCCGACCGAGAAATCCGGCGCCATCGCGATATGCCCGGTGCCCGGCCCCTTGTCCGGAAATGTCACGGCGGAGAAGGCGGTCAGGCTCTCGACCGGGCCGAACAACGTGACCAGCCAGGAGAGCGCGTAGCCGGCATGCTCCAGCGTGCAGCCGATCTCGAATTCGTGCAGCCCCGGCCAGGGCGCACCCGAGCGCGAGCGCCAGCGAGCCCAATTGTCGCGGAAGACCGGCCCGTCCTCCATGGCGGCATAGACCAGCCGGGGCGCGCCGATACGGCCCGCGCGCAGCGTCTCATCGACAAGGCGATGCGCGTCGCTGAGGCCGTTGGCGGGGGCTGTCGCGAGCGTCAGCCCGGAGCCTTGCGCCTGCGAGATCAGCGCCTCGGCTTGCGCCAGCTCCATGGCGAGCGGCTTCTCGCAATAGACATGCTTGCCGGCAGCCAGCGCGCGATGGGTGATCTCGTAATGGCTTTCGGGCGTCGTCAGGTTGACGACGATCTGCACGGCCGGATCGGCCAGCAGGGTGCCGAGATCGGGATAGGCCGGGACATTGTGGAAGCTGCGGAAGGCTTCGAGACGCGCGCCGTCGCGATCCCAGACGCCGGCGAGCGACAGTGCCGGGTGGTTCGCGAGCGTCGTCATGTAATAGTCGGCGACGAAGCCCGTGCCGACGAGCGCGATCTTCATGATGCGGTTCCGTTCCGCCAGCCTTGCAGCCGGCGAAACAGGCTATGCCATCCAAGAATGAAGATCGGCTTTCGCGAAAGCGCGACTTCAGGCCGCGCCGATCGCGTTGGACGGCGTCTGGCGGTCGGTGATCTGCTGGCCGAACAGGCTGCCCGCCAGCTCGACGGCGAGACGCGCCGTCTGGCCGCGATCGTCGAGGAAAGGGTTGAGCTCGACGATATCCATCGAGCGCACCAGCCCGGAATCGTGCAGCAGCTCCATCACCAGATGCGCCTCGCGATAGGTCGCACCGCCCGGAACGGTGGTGCCGACGCCCGGCGCCAGCGGCGGGTCGATGAAGTCGACGTCGAAGGAGACGTGCAGCACGCCGTTCGCCGCGCGCACCTTCTCGATGACCTGGCGGATCAGCACGCCGACGCCGTGCTCGTCGATGGCGCGCATGTCGGCGACATCGACGCCGCGTGCCTTCACGGCCGCCTTCTCGAGCGGATCGACCGAGCGGATGCCGAACAGGCTGAGCTGGGCCGGGGTGATCGAGGCGCGGGGTTCCGTGCCGAGCAGATCGTCGAGGCCCGCCTCGCCGCAGAGAAAGGCCGAGGACATGCCATGCATGTTCCCGGAGGGCGAGATGGCCGGCATGTTGAAATCGGCATGGGCGTCGAGCCAGAGCACGAAGAGCTTGCGGCCCTGCTCCTGCCAGTGGCGCGCGACGCCGTTGACCGAGCCCATCGACAGGCTGTGGTCGCCGCCGAGGAAGATCGGCGTGGCGCCGGTCCGCGCCAGCTCATAGGCGCGGGCGCTGAGCGCGCGCATCCAGGCGGCGATCTCAGGGTAGAAGCGGGCGTTCTCGGGCGCCGGACCGTCGACGGGCGTCAGGTCGCGCGGCAGGATGTCGCCATGGTCCTCGACGGTGTAGCCGAGCTCTTCCAGCACGCGCGTGAGCCCGGCGGTGCGCAGTCCGGCGGGGCCCATCAGCGCGCCGCGACGGGAGGCGCCGACCTCGATCGGCGCGCCGAGCAGGGCGATGCGGCCCTGGGAGGCGGGTGCGTTCGCGGAAGAGGCGGTCATGCTGGCGGTCCGTTGATGGTGGCTTGAAAGGCGATGACGCCGATGTGCCGTCATTGGCGCATCGGCTTCCACCTGTCGAGTGCCGCGCCAGCGTGACCGCTCTGTGTCGGGGGCTCTCAGCCGAGGCCGAGCACGCCCTTGAGCTTGGCGAGGTCTTCCGCGAGCGTGGTGATCGTCGCGGCGAGCGCCTTGCGGTCGGCCTCGCTCAGCTTGTCATAGGTCTCGAAGCCGCCGTCCTGGAGCTTGTATTTGGCCAGCGTCCTGTCGACCGTGGCGAAATTGGCGTCGATCTTCTCGGACAGCGCCTTGTCGTCCTTGACGACGAGCGGGCGCAGCAGGTCGACGATCGTCTTGGCGCCGTCGACATTGGCCTGGAAGTCCCAGAGATCGGTGTGGCTGTAGCGATCCTCCTCGCCGGAGACCTTGGTCGCGGCAACCTCCTCGATCAGTGCCGCCGCGCCCCCGACCATCTTGTCCGGCGGAACGGTCAGCCCCTTGATGCGGCCCTGCAACTCGGTGACGTCGGCCATGAGCGTGTCGGCGAAGGGGCCAAGCCCCTCGGTGCTGTTCTTGGCGAAGAGCCCGTATTCGATGCGGTGGAAGCCGGTGAACTCCGGGTCCTCCTCCTTCTTCTCGTGATCGTCGGCGCGCGAGTCGATCTTGCCATCGAGATCGCTGAACAATTCCGCGACCGGCTCGATCATCTCGTAGGAGACGCGGGTGGGCGCATAGAGGGCCTTGGCCTTGGCGAGGTCGCCGGCCTTGACCGCGTCGGTGAAGGCTTTGGTGTCCTTCACCAGCTTGTCGACGCCTTGCGAGACATAGAGCTTGTACGCGGCGACGGGTGCGACGAGATCGAGCGGCGAGGCAGCCTGCGCCGATCCGGCGGTCACAGCGGCGATCAGGCTGGCGCCGGCCAGCCATGCGAAGCGCAAGCTCATATCAATCTCCTGTCTTGCGGGGGGAAGTCGAAGCCGCGGCGGGAACGATGCCGCGCGCGGCCCGGATCAGGCCTGCGCCGAGATAGCTGCCTGCGTCGGGCACGCCAGGCAGCGCGAAGAAGTAGCCGCCGCCGACGGGCTTGATGTATTCCTCGAGCGGCTCGCCATCGAGGCGCTTCTGCACGGTGATGAAACTGCGCTCCAGGTCCTGCTGGAACGAGATGAAGAGCAGCCCCATGTCGAGCTGACCGGCGCGGGTGACGCCGTTGGAATAGTTGAACGGCCGGCGCAGCATGCGGCTCGCTTCCGTCTCCGGCCGGCGCGGATTGGAGAGGCGAATATGGGCGTCGAGCCTGGTGCGCTTGCCTTCGGGATCGTCGGCATAGGCGGGCTCGTCATATTCGCGGCTGCCGCCCATCGGCGCGCCCGACGCCTTCATGCGGCCCATGATGTCCTGCTGCTCGCTGAGCGCGGTGCGGTCCCAGCGCTCGACGAAATTGCGGATGATACGCACGACCTGATAGCTGCCATGCGCTGCCCAGCCCGGCTCGTCGGAGCCTTCCTGCACCCAGACGAGATGGTCCATCAGCGCCTTGTCGGTGGTGTCGGGATTGGCCGTGCCGTCGCGGAAGCCGAGCAGGTTGCGCGCGCTTTCGGGCGGTTCGCCCGGCCTGGCATCGGTCGATCTGGCCTGGCGCACCGGCACGCTACCTTCCTGCTTCCAGCGCAGCAGCAACAGATCGGGCGTGTTCTTCAGGATGTCGCGCAGCGCGTGGATATTGGTGTCGGCGGTGTTCGAGCAGATCTGCAGCAGGAGATCACCATGGCAGAGCGCGCCGTCGAGCGCGTCGTTCGGAAAGCGCTTCATCCGCTGCAGGCGCTTCGGCTTCAGCGGGCTCAAGCCGAAGCGTTCGTCGAAGAGCGAGGCGCCGAGCGCGATGGTGACGGTGAGATTGTCGGGCGCGATCACCGGGCCGAGGATGCCGCTGTCCGGCGGCGGGAAGCCGGGATCGGCGGTAGGCGCCGGACCGCCCTGCATCAGGAAGGCGATGCGCTCGGTCAGGATGCGCAGGAGCCGGTCGAGCTCGTCGAGCGAGGTGGCCGCGACATCGAAGGCGGCGACGAGACCGGTCGCGGGACGCGGCGTCACGATGCCGGATTGGTGCAGGCCGTGGAAGGGCTGGCGCTGGGCGGTCGCGTCGCTCTCGGGCGCTGCGGCCGGGTTTTGGGCCGGTTGAGGCGCCGCCTGCGCCAGCGTGGCGCCGCCGATGGTTGCCGCGCCGCCGGTCAGCAGCGAACGCCGCGAGGGGGCGAAGCCTTTGCCCGGTTTCGTCACGATCTGCGCTCCGTCTCGGGCAGGGCGAGCGCCTTGCGCATGGCCGCGAGATCCTCGGCCAGCGCCCGCGTCGCGCCGCCCGGCTTGGCGTCCCGCGGCAGGCCGGCAAGATCGGCCCCGGTCCGCGCCGCCAGATCGGGATCGATGCGCGCCGTCAGCGGCAGCAGCAGCCGCGCGATGGCACTCGCGGCGGCGACATCCTCGGGCGCGCCCGTCTCGCCATCCTGCGGCGACAACAGCGTGATCGCCCCGGCCAGCATGGTATCGGGCAGCACGGTGCGCTGGCTGAGCGCTATGCGGAAGGCCTCACCTGCCTGCCGGATCTCGGCGGGGACGGCCGCTATATCGCCGGCAAGGGCGGTTTGCACCTTGGCGAAGAGCGTTTCGAGCTCGCTATCGCCCGCCGTCGCGGGACGCAGCACCGGGAGGAGCGCAATGGCGTCATGGTGGGCCTTGCTCGCGGCCTGCGCGTCTCCCGCCGCCTGCGCCTGTTCGAAGGCATCGAGCGCGCTGCCGAACGCGGCCGAGCGCTCGCTCAGGACGGCGCGGTATTCGGCGGCCGGGCCGACCATGTCCATCAGCGTGAGCGCCGGCCGCGGCTGCACCGTCGAAGCCTGGACGATCAGGCGGCCGCGCGGGGCGCTGAGCAGGCCGCAGGTGATGCTGTACTCGCCGGAATGGAGCTGCGTGGTCAGACGCCGCGACTGGCCGGGCGCGATATTCTCGCGCTCCTCCAGCACCATGACGCCGTCGAGGATTTCCCATTCCAGCACGCGTGCGCCGCGATTGGTCACGACGAAGCTCAGCCTGCCGGCGGGGACCGTGAGCGTTGCCGGCTCGCAGCTTTTGTCGGTGATGGCGACGGCGATCTCGTTCCGGTCCGGCGTGGCGGCGCGCCGGTTGCCGGCGGCATAGACGAAGGCACTGATGCCGCCGCAGATCAGCAGCAGCGTGGCGACGCCGGCAAGCTTCAGGCGCGGCGAATGGCGGGTTCCGGCGCGCGCCACCGTGGTGGCCTGGTCCTGGCCGCCCGCCCTGAGGAAAAGCACGAGCGCCGGCACCAGGAAGGCGAGATAGGCGATGACCTCGCCGAGCGCGGCCCGCTCCTGATAGCCGAAGAAGCCGGAGAGGATTGCGCCCAGCGGACCATCGGCCGGCAAGGTCGTGCCGAGATCGTAGACGTTCTGCTGGAGATGGTTCCAGAGACCGGCCTCGTGCAGCGAGCGCACGGCATTCGCGACCAGCCCGGCCGCGACGAACAGGATCAGGATGCCGGTCCAGCGGAAGAAGACGCGCAGATTGAGCTTCACGCCGAGCGCATAGATGGCGTAGCCGGCCGCGACAGCGAGCAGGATGCCGAGCCCGGCGCCGAGCGCAGGTCCCCAGCCTCCGTTCTGCTGGAAGATGGCGAGCAGGAAGAAGACCGATTCCAGCCCCTCGCGCACCACGGCGAGGAAGGCGAGGCCGACCAGCGCGAAGCCCTGATGCTCGCCGGAAAGCGCCGCATCGACGCCGGCCTGCAATTCGCCCTTGATCGAACGCGCCGCCTTGCGCATCCAGAACACCATCGAAACGAGCATGGCGGCGGCGATCAGGCCGATGACGGCCTCGAACAGCTCCTGCCCGCGCTGCGGCAATTCCCCCGCGACGATGTCGAGCGCCGCGCCGGCCACCAGGCTCGCGGCGCAGGCGAGGCCGACGCCGACCCACAGCGCCGGCAGCCATTCGCGCCGCCCGGTCCTGACCAGATAGCTCGCGACGATGCCGACGATCAGCGCGGCCTCGATGCCTTCGCGAAGCATGATGAGAAACGGTACGATCACGGCGAACCAGGTCCGGTTGCGCGTCGCGGCCGATGCCGTTCGCGGCGCAGATGCCCTGTTGCCTAGGCATCTCGCGCCGGCCGGTCAACCAAAACCGTTCAGTTTAGAAGCATAATAAACTACTGATATCACTGCATTATTGCCACAATCGGCAGCTTGGCGTCGCAGCCGTGGCGGCCTCCCCGGCAGGCATGCCCGCCGCGTGGTCGCGACGCCGCGGAGCCGCGGCGGCCGGGCCCCGGACCCCTCAGCGCCGCTTCATCAGGATCATCTTCTCCTGCGTCATGTCGTGCATGGTGAAGGGGATGCCGCCCGTGCCGTAGCCCGAGACGCGCCGGCCGGCGAAAGGCATCCAGTCGGTGCGGAAGGTGGTGGGGTCGTTGATCATCACCGCCGAGGCGTCGAGCCGGTTGGCGGCCCGGAGCGCGACATCGATATCCTGCGCGAAGATGCTGGACTGGAACGAGACCGGCAGGGAATTGGCCCGGGCGATGGCGTCGTCGAGATCGCGGAAACGATAGATCGCGACCGCCGGCCCGAAGATCTCCTCCTGTGAGATGCGCGCTTCCGGCGCCGGATCGACCAGCACGGTCGGTTCCAGCGTCGTCTCGGAGAGCCGCTTGCCGCCCGCCAGCAGCTTGGCGCCGCCCTTCACGGCCTCGTCGATCCAGGAGGCGACGCGGTCGGCTTCCTTCGGGGTGATCAGCGGGCCGACCTCGGTGTCCTTCAGCGTGGGGTCTCCGGTGCGCAGCTTCTTCACCCGCGCGACGAGGCGCTCGGTGAAGTCGTTGACGATGGAATCATGGACATAGATGCGCTGCGTCGACACGCAGACCTGGCCGGCATGGTAGTAGCCGCCCTTCACGATCGGCTCGATGATCGCCTCGAGATTGGCGCTCCTGTCGACGATCGCCGGCGCGACGCCGCCATGTTCCAGCGCCGAGCGCGCGCCGGGAGCAAGCTTCGAATGCAGGTACCAGCCGACCTTGGCCGAGCCGATGAAGCTGAGGAAGGCGATGCGCGGGTCGGTCGCGAGCTTTTCCGCCAGCGCGGTCTCGGCCGGCACGAAGGTCTGGCACCAGGCTTCGGGCAGCCCGGCCTCATGCACCAGCCTGACGAAGTCGATGCAGGAAAGCGGCGTCGTGCCGGCCGGCTTGACGATGACCGGGCAGCCGGTCGCGATCGCCGGCGCGACCTGATGGACGATCAGGTTGAGCGGATGGTTGAAGGCCGAGATCGCCGCGACGATGCCGATCGGCTCCTTGGTGGTGAAGGCCCAGCGGCCGTCGGCCGCGGCGGACAGCCCCATCGGGATCTCGCGGCCGGCGAAATTGCGCAATTCGTCGGCGGCATTGTTCACGCCGTCGACGGCGCGATTGGCCTCGACGATGGCGTCCGGCAGCGGCTTGCCGCCCTCGCGGGCGATCTGCATGGCGAAATGGTCGCGCTTCGCCTCGAGCAGTCCGGCGAGCTTGCGCAGGATCGCCATGCGCTGATGCGGCTTCAGCCAGTTGTCGCGGTCCTTGAAGACGGCCTGCGCGGCCTGGAGCTTGCGTTCCAGAGCGGCTGCGTCGTCGGTCTCGATCTCGGTGATCGGCGCGCGGTCATAAGCCTGAACAACCTGAAGCATGGTCGTCTCCTTTAAAAACGCGATGAATGTGAAAGCTCAGGCCAGATCGACGTCGGGCACGCGGTTGCGCAGTTCCTCGACGAGAACGCGGGTGTTTTCGGAATAGTCGATCGGGCAATCGACGAGATGGACACCGCCGCCCTTGAACGCGGCTTCGAGCACCGGCACCAGCGCTTCCGCCGAGGTCACGCGCGAGCCCTTGGCGCCATAGGCCTCGGCATAGCGCACGAAATCAGGATTGCCGAAGGTCATGCCGTAATCGGGGAATTTGTCGACGGCCTGCTTCCAGCGGATCATGCCATAGGCGCCGTCATTGAGCACGAGCACGACGAGGTTGAGGCCGAGGCGGACCGCCGTCTCCATCTCCTGCGAGTTCATCATGAAGCCGCCATCGCCGCAGACTGCCATGACGCGCCGGCGCGGATGCAGCATCGCCGCCATCATCGCCGAGGGCAGGCCGGCGCCCATCGTCGCCAGCGCATTGTCGAGCAGCAGCGTGTTGGCGACGTGGGTGCGGTAGTTCCGCGCGAACCAGATCTTGTACATGCCGTTGTCGAGGCAGACGATGCCGTCCTCCGGCATCACCGCGCGCACGTCATGGACGAGCCGCTGCGGCGTGACCGGGAAGCGGTCCTCCTCGGCCCGATCGTTGATCTTCGTCAGGATGCGCTGGCGCAGCTCGAGCATTTTGGCCTGCTCCGGAAGCTTGCCGCCGAGCCTGTCGCCGAGCGCCGTGACGCTCGCGCCGATATCGCCGATCACCTCCGCATCGGGATGGTAGACCTGCTCGACATTGGCCGATTGGTAGCCGACATGGATGACCTTCGGCCCGCCGGCGCTGCGCATCAGGAAGGGCGGCTTCTCGACCGTGTCGTGGCCGACCGCGATGATGAGGTCCGCCGCCGCGACGGCCTCGTGGACATAATCGCCCTCGGACAGGGCAGCGGTGCCCAGATAGAGGTTGGAGCCGCCGGTGACGGCGCCCTTGCCCATCTGCGTGTTGAAGAACGGCACGCCGATCTTGCGCACGAAGGCCGAGAGCGGCTCGACCAGGCGCGGCCGGTTGCCGGCGGCGCCGATCATCACCAGCGGGCGCTTGGCCGCGAGGATCATCTGCGCCGCGCGGTCGAGCGCGACGGCCGGGGCGACAGGCTGGTCGAGCGGATGGACGGGGATGAGCGGGATGTCGTCGATCTCCTCGGCGGCCACATCCTCCGGCAGTTCGAGATGGACCGGCCCCGGCCGTTCCTCCATCGCGACGCGGAAGGCATCGCGCACCACGGAGGGGATGCTGGCCGGGCTGACGATCTGGCGCGTCATCTTGGTCAGCGGGCGCATCGAGGCGACGACATCGACGATCTGGAAGCGCGCCTGCTTGGCGGTCATGATCGCCTTCTGCCCGGTGATCAGGATCATCGGCATGGCGCCGAGATGGGCATAGGCCGCGCCGGTGGAGAAATTGAGCGCACCAGGACCGAGCGTCGCGATGCAGACACCGGGCTTGCCGGTGAGCCTGCCATGGGTCGCGGCCATGAAGGCGGCCGCCTGTTCGTGCCGCGTCAGAACCAGCTCGATCTTGGATTTGCGCAGGGACTCGACGACATCGAGATTCTCCTCGCCCGGAACGCCGAAAACGCGGTCGACGCCTTCATTCTCCAAAGCCGCAACCAGAAGATCGGAACCCTTCTTCATCGTCGTCGCCTTTCCGTCGAGCTGCCCTGCCGGGTCAGCAACGCTAGGCTCCCGACGTAGGAAGGCAACCACGGAGTTACGAGCGCGCCTCGCGCATAGCGGCTTCCGCCTGGGCGCCGTGGCCCCGGCCAGGCGCTCGCGCGGTTCGCGGGGCGCCGCCTGACAGAGGAAGGAAAGTAAATGCGGCAAGTCGTCGCTTGTATTCATGCCGACGACGGCCATTCACGGTGACGTGAATGCTAGTGAAGTCGCGGAGGCATTGGAAATCAGGTTCCGACAATTAGCTGGGTGCTTGTGGGCGTAAGAACAGGAGATTGTCATGATTTCGCGCAAGACTATTGCCGTCGCCGCCGCGCTTCTGCTGTCCGCGGCCGGTTCCACGGCCTATGCCGCCGAGCTCGGGGCGGAAAGCATCGTGCATGAGCAGGCGCAAAATAACCGCGCCCTGGCCGAACAGAGCCAGTATCTCGCCTATCACGAGCACTTCAAGGGGCAGCCGACCCGGCCCTTCGTTCCGGCCGGAACGTTGCCGCACCACAACTGAGCGCTCGTCGAGCAGAACAGAAGAGGGGCCGTCCCGCACGGCCCCTTTTTTCGCTTCCGCGACGCGTGGACACCCCTCGATCAGGCCGCCTGGCGCAGCGCGATCTCGAAGGGAGTGAGGCTGACCGTGCCACCCCGCACCGTGGCCAGCGTGTTGCAGGGCAGCGCCTGCCAGCATTCGCGCGCTGCATCGACCGGCTCGGAGGCGATGACGACGCTGTCGGCTTTCTGGCAGACATAGAGGCTCGGCGGCCGGTCGTCGGAGGACCAGCGCACGGCATGGATGGTCTCGCCATCGGCGAGGGCCGCCGCGCAGCGCAGCGGCTCGCGCGTGCCGGCCTCCTCCATCAGGGACAGCGCCGTCGAAAGCGCCGCAGCCAGCGCCTCGCCGGCGGCGAGCCCGCGCGCCATCTGCGCCATCGCCAGCAGGAAGATCGCTTCGGAATCGGTGGTGCCGGCGCGCACGCCGTAGAGCGCGTCCGGAATCAGGTTCTCGAGCTTGCGACGGATGGCGCCATAACCGCCGATCTGGCCGTTATGCATGAAGAGATGGCGGCCATGGACGAAGGGGTGGCAGTTGGCGCGCGTCGTCGCCGTGCCGGTCGCGGCCCTGACATGAGCGAAGAACAGATGCGAGCGCACCTGCCGCGCGATCGAGAGCAGGTTCTCGTCCGACCAGGCCGGCCTGACCTCGCGATACTGCCCGGGCTCGGAGCGTTCCCCGTACCAGCCGACGCCGAAGCCGTCGCCATTCGTGCCGGTCTTGGCCTCCTCGGCATGGAGCGACTGGTGGATCAGCGAGTGGCAGGGCGAGGCGATGAAGTCCTCGAGAAAGACGGGCACGCCGGAATAGGCAAGGAAGCGGCACATGAAGGGCTCGAATCGGCCGGGGCGGATGGTCGAGAATAATATTCTTCAAAAATGAATGGCGACATAATGATCGTTCCCCGCCATGGCGCCGCGACCGTGAGGACGGAAGCTGGGCGCCCTGCGGAACCCTCTCGCAGCCCGTCCGGACACGTGCTTCTTTCGTCTAATGGATAAGGCGTCCCCCGTCTTGCGCCGCTGCATGTGCTCCTATACCCAGCACGTAAACGGCGCATAACCGGCAGACGGGCGAAGCATGACCGGGCCTGCGCGCATCTCGATGGGAGCGGGGACGTGAAGGGCCTTCTTGCAGTCAGCCGCGTGATCGACGCGGTCAACGGCTTCATCGGCCGGAAAATCGCGTGGCTGATCCTTGCGGCGGTGATCGTCGCGACCGTCAACGCCGTCATCCGCAAGGTCTTCAACGTCTCGTCGAATGCCTGGCTCGAACTGCAATGGATGCTGTTCGGCGCGGTCTTCCTGATGTGCGCCTCCTGGACGATGCAGGTGAAGGAGCACATCCGCATCGACATCGTGAACAGCATGCTGCCGAAGCGCGTACGGCAATGGATCGAGCTGCTCGGCCATCTCTTCTTCCTGATGCCGTTCTGCCTGCTGATCGTCTACCATTCCTGGCCGTTCTTCCTGCGCTCCTACGAGATCAACGAGCAGTCGCTCTCGGCCGGCGGCCTGCCGCAATGGCCGGCGAAGGGCCTCGTCATCGTCGGCTTCCTGATGCTGACGATCCAGGGCGTCTCCGAGATCATCAAGCAGATCGCGATCATGCGCGGCGATCTCGAGGATCAGGAGGTGGCTGCCGGTCACGCCGCCGCGGCGGAGGCGGAAGCCCAGCGCCTGCTCGATCAAGCCAAGGAACAGGGCCTCGCTTCGTGAGCGGCCCGCAAGAAGTCCGGAAACTCGCCATGCACGCATTTCGCCTTCCGCGCGCCGCCGGCCTGCTGCTCGCGCTCACAGTCCTCGCCTTCTTCAGCCTGCACACCGGCGACGCCTTCGCGGCGGGCGGCGGCATCGGCGATTTCCTGCGCGTCAACATGGCGCCGGTGATGTTCGCCACCCTCGTCGTCTTCCTGCTGCTGGGCTATCCCGTCGCCTTCGCGCTCGCGGCCAACGGCCTGCTCTTCGCGCTGATCGGCATCGATCTCGGCCTGTTCCAGGAGAATTTCCTGCAGGCCCTGCCGGAGCGCATCTACGGCACGATGAACAACGACGTGCTGCTGGCGATCCCGTTCTTCACCTTCATGGGCCTCATCCTCGAGCGCTCCGGCATGGCCGAAGACCTGCTCGACACGATCGGCCAGCTCTTCGGCCCGGTCCGTGGCGGCCTCGCCTATGCCGTGATCTTCGTCGGCGCGCTGCTTGCGGCCACCACCGGCGTCGTCGCGGCCTCGGTGATCTCGATGGGCCTGATCTCGCTGCCGATCATGCTGCGCTACGGCTATGACCGGCGCCTCGCCTCGGGCGTCATCGCGGCCTCGGGCACACTGGCCCAGATCATCCCGCCCTCGCTGGTGCTGATCGTGCTCGCCGACCAGCTCGGCCGTTCGGTCGGCGACATGTATGAGGGCGCCTTCATTCCCGGCCTCGTCCTGGCCGGCCTCTACGCGCTCTACGTCTTCCTCGTCACCATCGTCTATCCGAAGCGCGCCCCGGGCCTGCCGCCGGAAGCGCAGACGCTGCGCGACGCCGACGGCAAGACCCGGCGGTTCTCGCTGCTCGTCGTCACCGTCATCTCCTTCGCCCTCGCCTACGCCTATATGAAGCTCTTCACCAAGGTGACGGCGGGGTCGGACTTCGTCGTGCTGACGATGTCGATCGCAGTCGGCGTGTCCTTCGTGATCGCGCTCATCAACAAGGCGCTGGGCCTCAACCTGCTCTCGCGCATGGCCGAGCAGGTCGTGTTCGTGATGGTGCCGCCGCTGGCGCTGATCTTCCTGGTGCTGGGTACGATCTTCATCGGCGTCGCCACGCCGACGGAGGGCGGTGCCATGGGCGCGGCCGGCGCGATCCTGCTCGCCTGGGGCAAGAAGCGCATGAATTTCGAGCTGCTCCGGCAGGCGACGGAGTCGACCGCCAAGCTCTCGGCCTTCGTGCTCTTCATCCTGGTCGGCGCGCGCGTCTTCTCGCTCACCTTCTACGGCGTCAACGGCCATGTCTGGGTCGAGCACCTGCTGGTCGGCCTGCCGGGCGGCGCGACGGGCTTCCTGATCGTCGTCAACGTGATGGTGTTCCTGCTCGCCTTCTTCCTCGACTTCTTCGAGCTGGCCTTCATCATCGTGCCGCTGCTCGGCCCCGCGGCGGACAAGCTCGGCATCGACCTGATCTGGTTCGGCGTCATTCTGGGCGTGAACATGCAGACCTCGTTCATGCACCCGCCCTTCGGCTTCGCGCTGTTCTTCCTGCGCTCGGTCGCGCCGAAGAACCCCTACAAGGACAAGATCACCGGCAGGATGATGCAGCCCGTCACCACCGGGCAGATCTACTGGGGCGCCGTGCCCTTCGTCGTGATCCAGTGCATCATGGTCGCGCTCGTCGTGCTCTTCCCGCAGATGGTGATGCACTACAAGGCCTCGGCCGTGCAGCTCGACCAGAAGGCGATCGACAAGCAGTTCGACTCGATCCAGGTTCCGACCATCGGCGGTCCGGGCGGCTTCGATTTCACCGCGCCGCCGGCGATCGATCCACCCAAGCCCTGAGCAAGGAGACAGCATGGCGAAATGGTGGAAGGCGCTGGCCGGCGCCGGTGTGATCAGCCTATTGCCAGGAGCCGCGCTCGCGGCCGGGGATATCGGCGGCGCGACGATGGGGCCGCTCTGGGCGCTGCCCTTCGCCGGCATGCTGCTCTCGATCGCGCTCGGGCCGATCCTGTTCCACCATCTCTGGGAATTGCACTACGGCAAGTTCGCGGCCTTCTGGGCGCTCCTGCTGCTGGTGCCGCTGGTCGCCCTGCGCGGCTTCGACGCCTCGCTCGGCGCCGTGCTCCATACGGCCCTGCTCGAATATTTGCCCTTCATCATCCTGCTCTTCGCGCTCTTCACCATCGCGGGCGGCATCCTGATCACCGGCAACCTGCATGGCTCGCCGGCGACCAACACCGTCATCCTCGCGATCGGCACGGTGATGGCCAGCATCGTCGGCACCACCGGCGCCTCGATGATCCTGATCCGGCCCCTGCTGCGGGCGAACGACAACCGGCGCCACAACGTTCATGTCGTGGTCTTCTTCATCTTCCTGGTCTCGAATATCGGCGGTTCGCTGACGCCGCTCGGCGACCCGCCGCTCTTCCTCGGCTTCCTGCGCGGCGTCGACTTCTTCTGGACGACCTGGCACCTGCTGCCGGAGACCGGCTTCGCCGTAGTGGTCCTGCTGCCGCTGTTCTACGCGCTCGACAGCTATCTCTACCGCAAGGACGACAGCCTGCCGTCGCTGAAGGACCCGACGCCGGACCGCAACCTGAAGCTCTGGGGCAAGGTCAACATCCCCCTGCTCGCCGGCGTCATCGCCGCGATCCTGCTCTCCGCCAATTGGAAGCCGGGCGTCGTCTTCGATATCCACGGCGTGCATGTCGAGCTGCAGAACCTCGTCCGCGACGTCATTCTGCTCGGGCTCGCCGGGCTCTCGCTGGTGCTGACCCCGAAGCAGGTGCGCGCCGGCAACGAGTTCTCCTGGGGCCCGATCCTCGAGGTCGCGAAGCTCTTCGCCGGCATCTTCATCTGCATCATCCCGGTGCTGGCGATGCTGCAGGCCGGACGCGAGGGCGCCTTCTCGTCGCTGGTCGCGCTGGTCAACCATCCCGATGGCAGCCACAACACCGTCGCCTATTTCTGGCTGACCGGGCTGCTCTCCTCCTTCCTCGACAACGCTCCGACCTATCTCGTCTTCTTCGAGCTGGCGGGCGGCAATGCCAAGGAGCTGATGACGACAGGTGCGCTGACGCTGGCGGCGATCTCGGGCGGCGCGGTCTTCATGGGCGCCAACACCTATATCGGCAACGCGCCGAACTTCATGGTCTACGCCATCGCCAAGGACCGTAAGGTCGCGATGCCCAGCTTCTTCGGCTACATGCTCTGGTCCGGCGCGATCCTGATCCCGGTGTTCATCCTGCAGACCTTCCTGTTCTTCCGGTAACGCCGGACATCCAATCGTCATTCTCGGGCGCAGACCCGAGAAGCGCTGGACGAGAGGGCACTGGTTTCCGTCATGGTCGGGTCAAGCCCGACCATGACGGGAGAGCGCTGCTACGGTCGCCCCGTCGGTACGCCTTCCCTGATCTTCGCCGAGAAATCCGGATCGTCGAGCGAGAGCGTTCGCGCCTTGTCGCCGATGCGCGCGAGGCGGACCAACTCGTCGAGGGGCACATCCTGCCGGATCGCGCCGATCCGCTGGAGATAGCCCGGCAGGTAGCCCGAGAGCAGGACGCGCGGATCGAGCGGCAGCGAGAACTTCCATTCGGGCGCCACCGTGCCGACGAGGTGGTAGACCACGGTGGTGCAGTTCGTGGTCAGCGTATTGTACCAGCGCGGCCTGGCGGCGAGGTCGTTGACGTCCTTGGCATAGGCCAGCAGCAGGTCGCGCGCCTGGGCCGGCGAGGCGCTCAGCCGGAAGAGGCGCGCATCCTCCTTGCGGGCGTTGGTGCGCAGGCCGACGATGTCGCGCTCGTCGGCGGCGACATAGGCCATCTCGTAGCTGCGGAAGAAGCCGGCGATGGCCGAATATTCCTCGCCCTTCTCGCGCCTGATCTCGACCGAGAAGGTCAGGGGCGGCTGGTCGGAGAAGGTGAAGCTGACCAGCAGATGCGCGATCGCCTCGCCCGACCAGTAGCTCAGGAAGATGTCGGCACCGCTGATCGCGGCGAGGTCGTAGCGGCGCGTCTCCCAGCGCTGGTCGTAATCCTGCTCGCTGCGCCAGCGAAAGTTCCTGACATTCGAGACCGTGAGCACCTCGCCTTCGCGAGCGATGCTCGGCAGGCGGGCGAGCTCGGGAATCCAGTCGCGCTGATGCGATGGCAGGAAGCTGCTCCACCAGGACAGAAGGCCGATGAAGAGGGCGGCGAAGCCCAGCGGGAGCCGCGCCTCGCTCGTCCAGATGCCGACGAGCCCGGCCAGCGCGGCGATGCCGAAGCCGATGGCCGCGATGCCGGCCGTCACACCGGACAGGCGAAAATAAAGGAAGCCCGCGCCCCAGAGCGCGGCACCGAGGATCACGAGGGTCAGGACGAGCTTCAGCACAATGAGAAAGAGGCGGCGCATGGCCGCCTCTCCTAGCATAGCCGCAGCCGCTTGACGTCAGGCTGCGAGCGAATTGCTCGGCGCCGCCGCCTTCACCGCGTCGTCGACATGGGCCTCGAACTTCGCGAAGTTCTTGGCGAACATGCCGACGAGGTTCTTCGCCGTCTCGGCGAAGGCGGCTTTGTCGGCCCAGGTCTTCACCGGATAGAGGATGTGCGGCTCGACGCCGGGCACCGACGTGGGAACGGCGAAACCGAAATAGGGATCCCGGCGGAAATCGGCGCGGTTGAGCGAGCCGTCGAGCGCGGACGAGAGCAGCCGGCGCGTCACGCGGATCGGCATGCGCCGGCCGGTGCCGTACTGCCCGCCGGTCCAGCCGGTGTTGACCAGCCAGCAATCGACATGGTGCTTGGCGATGAAGTCGCGCAGCAGATTGGCGTATTCCGACGGGTGCCGCGGCAGGAAGGGCGAGCCGAAGCAGGTCGAGAACTCCGGCTGCACGCCGGTCAGCCCGCGCTCCGTGCCGGCGACCTTGGCGGTGTAGCCGGAGAGGAAGTGATACATCGCCTCGGCCGGGGTGAGCTTGGCGATCGGCGGCATCACGCCGAAGGCGTCGGCGGTCAGCATCACGATGTTCTTCGGGATGCCGGCGCGGCCGGTGCGCGAGGCGTTGGGGATGAAGTCGAGCGGATAGGCCGAGCGGGTGTTCTCGGTCTTGCTCTCATTGTCGAAATCGACCTCGCGGGTCAGCTCGTCCATCACGGTGTTCTCGAGCACCGTGCCGAAGCGCAGCGAGGCGGCGAAGATCTCGGGCTCGGCCTCGGCCGAGAGACGGATCGTCTTGGCGTAGCAGCCGCCCTCGAAGTTGAAGATGCCCTCCTTCGACCAGCCATGCTCGTCGTCGCCGATCAGCGTGCGCGCGGGGTCGGCCGAGAGCGTGGTCTTGCCGGTGCCCGACAGGCCGAAGAAGATCGCCGGGTCGTCCTTGGGGCCGACATTGGCCGAGCAGTGCATCGGCACCACACCCTTGGTCGGCAGCACGTAGTTCAGATAGGTGAAGACCGATTTCTTCATCTCGCCGGCATAGGCCGAGCCGCCGATCAGCACGATCTTGCGGGTGAAATCGATCGCGACGACGGTCTCGCTGCGGCAGCCGTGCCGGGCGGGGTCGGCCTTGAAGCTCGGCAGGTCGACGATCGTCATCTGCGGGACGTAATCGTCCAATTCCCCGCGCGCCGGGCGGATCAGCAGGTTGCGGATGAAGAGCGAGTGCCAGGCCATCTCGGTATAGACCCGGGCCTTGACGCGATGGGCCGGGTCGGCACCGCCATAGAGATCCTGCGCGAAGAGCTCCTTGCCTTCGGCATGCGCCAGGAAATCGGCGAGCAGCGTCTCGAAATGCTCAGGGCTCATCGCCTGGTTGTTGTCCCACCAGACAGTGTTCTCGGTCAGCGCGTCGCGCACTGTGAACTTGTCCTTGGGCGAGCGGCCGGTATGGCTGCCGGTGTCGGCGCAGAGCGCACCGCCGCGCGCGAGCTGGGATTCGCCCCGGCGCAGCGACTCCTCGTAAAGCTGTGGCGCCTCCAGGTTCCAGTACACGGCCTTGAGCTTGCGGAAGCCGAAGCCCTCGGCACCCTGGGCGGCGTTGAACTGACCGATCGTGTTCACTGAAATCCTCCGGCAGCCGCCGCATCGTGGCAGCCTGTTGTCGAACGCGTACGCTCGGACCTTGAAGAAGATCCAGCGCCGGGCGGAGACCTTGCGGCCGTGTCCGGTCTTTAAGCCTCGGCGGCACGGCGCTCAAGTCACGGAAATCGCAAAAAACTTCGCAACTTCGGCTAAATCGTTTGAATTCGCGGGGGATGGTGAGCGAGGATGGTGAATATCCCCGCGCCCCGATCATCCGCGCGCCCGTGCCTCCTGCGCGAGCGCGACGAGGACATGCCGCAGCCCGGCCGGCTCGGTGACGCGCGAGGGAAAGACGAGCCGCCCGTTCTCGTCGCCGCAGATGAGATCGAGCCCTTCCGGGTCGAGGCCGGTCGCCTTCCAGCGTCCCTCGGGGAGGCCCAGAAGCTTCGTCGCATAGAGGCTCAGCGCCTCGGCATGGTCTTCGTTCATATGGGCGATCGCGTCGTCCTCGGCCGCGATCAGCGCCTCGCAGCCGGCAAGGTCGAGCAGCACCGTGCCGACCGCGATCTCGCCGGCACGGGCGAAGCCGCCATTGGGGTGGAACCCCTGGACGGAGAGGCGGAACAGCGAGAAATCCGGGAAGTCGGCATAGAGCTTCGCCTTGGGGTGGCGCGCGAGGAAGCGGCGCCTGGCGTTCTCGTCGGTGCAGCGCTCGGCTCGCCCGACGACGCTGAGCCGGGCGGAATTGGCGAGCGGATCCCCCCTGCCCAGCGACGAGACGAGAACGGAAACGCGCGGATCGGCCTCGATGTTGCGGGTGTGGAGCGAAAGCTTCGAGGCGAGGAACAGCGGCGAACCATCGACATCGGTGGCGATGTTCGTCAGCGTCGCGAGCGGGAAGCCGCTCATCGGGTCGAGCGTCGCCAGCGCCGCGATCCGCGCCTTGCGCAATGTCGCGCGAGCCATGGCGACGGCGTCGAAATCATCCGGCGCGGAGCCGCCGAGTTCGAGGCCGCGCGGCGTGATGGCGGAGGGGGCGACGGCCTCGGTCATCTCCGTTTGCTTCCTGCCGGTCCGATTTCTTCTGCAAAAACATGAACGCTTGGGGCGTTCGAGCGTTGCGCCATAGCGAATCCGCCTCCGAGGCGCTAGATTGCTGCCATGCTTTGGCCGCTCTCGCAGGGGAGTGGACCCCTTTATTGCAACAAGAGCAAGAGATGAAACCCTTATGCCAACGATTGCGCTGGTCGATGACGACCGCAACATCCTGACGTCGGTATCCATCGCGCTCGAGGCCGAGGGCTACCGCATCATGACCTATACCGACGGTGCCTCGGCCCTCGACGGGCTGAAGCAGAACCCGCCGGACCTCGCGATCTTCGACATCAAGATGCCGCGCATGGACGGCATGGAACTGCTGCGCCGGCTGCGCCAGAAATCCGACCTGCCCGTCATCTTCCTGACCTCGAAGGACGAGGAGATCGACGAGCTCTTCGGGCTCAAGATGGGCGCCGACGATTTCATCCGGAAGCCGTTCTCGCAGCGCCTCCTGGTCGAGCGCGTCAAGGCGATCCTGCGCCGCGCCGGCGCCAAGGACCCCACCGCCGTTCCCCGTTCCGAGGATGCCAAGGCGCTGGAGCGCGGCCTGCTGCGCATGGATCCCGAGCGCCATACCTGCACCTGGAAGGGCGAGCCGGTGACGCTGACCGTCACGGAATTCCTGATCCTGCAGTCGCTGGCGCAGCGTCCCGGTGTGGTCAAAAGCCGCAACGCCCTGATGGATGCGGCCTATGACGATGAGGTGTATGTCGATGACCGCACCATCGACAGCCACATCAAGCGGCTGCGCAAGAAGTTCAATCAGGTCGATCCCGAGTTCGACATGATCGAGACGCTCTACGGCGTGGGCTATCGCTTCAAGGAAACCTGAGGCAGGTCTGCCGGATATCGATGCTGGGATCCCGCGTGCCGGATCGGGCTGGGGCGCGGCTGGAGCGAGTACAGACCCAAGGCATGGCAACGGTCGACAACGAAGCACCTGCGTCATCGGCGGGAAGCCGCTGGAGCGCGGCTCTGCGGCGCCGTCTCGGCCTGATCTGGCGCCGCATGGCGCGTGCGGTCTCGTCGCGCGCGGCGTCCAGCCTGACGCGGCGCATCGTGGTGCTGAATCTCGGCGGCCTCTTCGCGCTGCTGCTCGGCTTCCTCTATCTCAACCAGTTCCGCGAAGGCCTGATCGAGGCGCGCGTGCAGAGCCTGCTGACGCAGGGCGAGATCATCGCCGGAGCGATCGCGGCCTCGGCCACGGTCGAGACCGATACGATCACCATCGATCCGGACAAGCTGCTGCAGCTCCAGGCCGGCGAAAGCGCCGGCATCGCCGATGATCCGCTCGACTTCTCGATCAATCCCGAGAAGGTCGCGCCCCTCCTGCGCCGCCTGGTGACGCCGACGAAGACGCGGGCGCGGGTCTACGACAAGGAGGGCTTCCTCACCATCGACTCGCGCGGCCTCTATTCGCGCGGCGACGTGCTGCGCCTCGACCTGCCGCGCGTCGGCGAGCCCGACGAGCCGCCGCTGCTGGAACGCACCTGGAACATGCTGCGCAACCGGCTCGGCCGGGCCGACGTGCCGACCTATGACGATTTCGAGAATGCCAACGGCAAGTCCTATCCGGAGGTCGCGCGCGCCCTGAACGGGGCGCCGGCGAGCGTCGTGCGCGTCAACACGCGCGGCCAGACCATCGTCTCGGTCGCGGTGCCGGTGCAGCGCTTCCGGGCGGTGAAGGGCGCGCTGCTGCTCTCGACGCAAGGAGGCGACATCGACGCGGTGATCGCCGCCGAGCGCTTCGCCATCTTCCAGGTCTTCGCCGTGGCGGCGGGCGTAATGATCGTGCTCTCGGTCCTGCTCGCCGGCACCATCGCCGAGCCGATCCGCAAGCTCGCCGACGCAGCCCAGCGCGTGCGGCGCGGCGTCAAGTCGCGCGAGCAGATCCCTGATTTCGGCAGCCGCCATGACGAGATCGGCCATTTGTCCGGCTCGCTGCGCGACATGACCAAGGCGCTCTACAGCCGCATCGAGGCGATCGAGAGCTTCGCCGCCGATGTCGCCCATGAGCTCAAGAATCCGCTGACCTCGCTGCGCAGCGCCGTCGAGACGCTGCCACGGGCCAAGACGGAGGATTCGCGCGGGCGGCTGCTCTCGGTCATCCAGCACGACGTGCGCCGTCTCGACCGGCTGATCTCCGATATTTCCGACGCCTCTCGCCTTGATGCCGAACTCGCCCGCAACGACTCCGCTCCGGTCGATGTCGCGCAGGTGCTGGAAGCGGTCGTGACGATCCAGAACGAGACGCGGCGCGAGGGGCAGGCGAAGATCGAGCTCTCGGCCGAGCGGCGCAGCCAGCGCCCCGGCGCCGACGCCTTCCTCGTCATGGGGCACGATTCGCGGATCGGGCAGGTCATGGTCAATCTCATCGACAACGCCCGCTCCTTCTCGCCGTCGGAGGGCACGGTGCGCGTCATGCTCTCGCGTGTCGCCAACGACGTGCTCGTCACCGTCGAGGACGAAGGGCCGGGCATCGAGCCGCATGCGCTGGAGCGCATCTTCGAGCGCTTCTACACCGACCGTCCGAATGAGGGCTTCGGCCAGAATTCGGGGCTGGGCCTGTCGATTTCGCGCCAGATCGTCGAGGCGCATCGCGGCTCGATCCGGGCCGAGAACCGGCTCGGACCGGCGGAGCCGGGCGGTGAGACGCCGCGGCTCGGCGCCCGCTTCATCGTCCGGCTGCCGGCCGCCTATCAGCATGCTTCCTGATCCGGCGGGGAAGCCGCCCCCCCACCGGGCCGGCGAGATGCGCGTCCATGCGACCACCGTCGCCGTCGGCGAGGCCGGCATCCTGCTGCGCGGCCCTGCCGGCAGCGGCAAGTCGACGCTGGCGCTCGCGCTGATCGCGCTGGCCGGCCAGGCCGGCCGCTTCGGCCGGCTCGTGGCCGATGATCGCACCGCCCTGACGGCAAGAGGCGACCGGCTGGTGGCCCGGGCGGTCGCGCCGCTGGAAGGCATCGTCGAGCGCCGCGGCCTCGGCCTGACGCCGGAGCCGGCAACGCCGGCCGTCGTCGTCAGGCTGCTCGTCGATCTGATCGGCGAGGAGCCGGCGCGCATGCCGGAACCGGAAGAGCTGGTGGACAACCTGTGCGGGATCGACCTGCCGCGGTTGCGCGTGGCGGGACGTGTCGGCGACGAGCGGCTGGTGCTCACCGCGCTCGACTTGTTCACAGGCCAGGCGTGAAGGCCATGATTTCGGCGTTTTCGGCGGCGAGTCCCTTGCGATTGTCTCGCACCTGCCGCATAAACCGCCACCTTGTCCGGGCGCCGATGGGCGCTCTCCGGTGCTGGATTGAATGATCGGACTGGTCCTCGTGACTCATGGGCATCTGGCGACGGAGTTCCGCGCGGCCCTCGAACATGTCGTCGGCCCCCAGGCGAACCTGGCGACCATCGCCATCGCCCCCGATGACGACATGGAAAGTCGCCGCCGCGACATCATCGCCGCCGTCGAGCAGGTCGAGGGCGGTCGCGGCGTCGTCATCCTCACCGATATGTTCGGAGGCACGCCTTCCAACCTCGCCATTTCGGTGATGGAGCCGGGTCGCGTCGATGTTGTCGCCGGCGTCAACCTGCCGATGCTGATCAAGCTCGCCAGCGTGCGCGAGGAGAAGAGCCTCGACGAAGCGGTGACGAGCGCGCAGGATGCGGGCCGCAAATACATCACCGTCGCCAGCCGGGTTCTTGCCGGCAAATAAGGGCGAGCAGGAAGGGCGGAATGGAAGAAGACTGCGACTGCCCCGAGACCGAGATTCCCGCCGGCGCCCGCTACGGCGAATTCCAGATCATCAACAAGAAGGGGTTGCACGCCCGCGCCACGGCGAAATTCGTGCAATGCGCCGCCCGCTTCGAGGCCGACATTACGGTGAGCCGTTGCGGCGAGACGGTCGGCGCGACCTCGATCATGGGCGTGCTGACGCTCGGCGCCGGCATCGGCTCAACCATCACCATCGTCGCCCAGGGACCGGAGGCAGGCGAGGCGCTGCAGGCGCTGAGCGAGCTGATCGCCGACCGCTTCGGCGAGGGCGAGTGAGGCGCTGAACGGGCTCTGCCCGGTTCGCGCCGCCATGCTCGGGCTCGACCCGAGCATCTCCTGCCGCAGAAGGCTCCCTGCCCGGTTTCCAGAGATTCTCGGGTCAAGCCCGAGAATGACGCCCTGTCACGGGGACCGGACCCCGACCTTCAGACAGCTTCGCCCGGCTCCTCGAACAGCCTCGGCATATGCGCCTGGTACCAGCCCTTGAGCTCCTCGAGGGCCGGGTGCTCGAGATTGCGGCGCAGATAGGCCTCGATCCGCGGCAGGTGCTTGAGATAGCCCGGCTTGCCGTCGCGCTTGTCGAGGCGGGCGAAGATGCCGGCGATCTTGGTGTTGCGCTGCGCGCCGAGGATCGCATAGGCGCGGGCGAAGCCGGCGAGGTCGAAATCGGGCACGTCCGCCCGGCGGGCCGAGCCATAGGCCGCGAGCAGCCTGAGTTCGAGCGCAGCCGGCACGTCGACGCGCGCATCCTGCCCGAGCGCGGCGAGATCATAGGCGGGATGGCCCAGCACCGCGTCCTGGAAATCGATCAGGCCGAGCTTCGCCAGCCCCTCGCGCTTGTCCAGCCAGATCAGGTTGGGGGAATGGACGTCGCGCAGCGTCCAGGTCGCGGGTGCGGCGAGGATCTCGTCGAAGAGCTTGTTCCAGATGCGGCCGAACTCAGCCTGCGTCACGGCCGGCAGCGTCACCCCGGCGATATGCGGAGCATACCATTCGAGGATCAGCTCGGTCTCGATCGCCAGCGCCTGCCGGTCGTATTCGGGGATGATGTGGTCGTGGCCCTCGGCCACCGGCAGGATCGTCGGCAGGGTGTGGCGGTGCAGGTCGGCGAGCAGCCGGGCCGTGGCCTCGTAGCGCTCGGGGATCGGCCGGCCTTCCGCGTCGAGCACACCCTCCGCGCCGAGATCCTCGATCAGCAGGAGCCCACCGGCCAGATCCTCGGCCAGGATCTCGGGGGCGGAATAGCCGAGCGAGCGCAGGCCGCGATCCATCGCGACGAAGGCGTCAATGGTCTCGGCCAGATGCGCGATCGCGCTGTAGGGCTTGCCCATGCGGATCGGCGGCCCGTCCGGGCGCGGCGGCGAGATCATCAGCACGGCGGTCTCGCCGCCCGGCCGTGTCAGGCGCTCATAGGCGCGCGTCGAGGCGTCGCCGAGCATGAAGTCGCGCCGTGCCTCGCCCCAGCCGGCGCCGTCGATGAGCTTGCGCGCCGCGACCGCGATGGCGAGGCGCTGCTTCCAGAGCACGCCGCCGGAGAGGTCGGCGATGCGGCCGGTTTCCGGATTGTCGGGATCGATGTCGAGCAGGATGTCGAGGCGCCGCCCGGCCGGCAGGCGCCCGCCCGCCCGGTCGGGCCATTCGACCAGCATCACCGCCTGGTCGACATCCTCGACCAGGCCGAGATCGTCGAGCTCGTCCGGCGAGCGCACGCGATAGAGATCGGCATGCAGGACCGGGCCGCGCGGCGTCTCGTAGCTCTGCACGAGGGTGAAGGTCGGGCTCGGCGCCTCCAGCGCGGGGTCGCCGGCGAGCTCGCGCAGGATGGCGCGCGCCATCAGCGACTTGCCCGAGCCGAGATGGCCGGAGAGCGCGACGATGTCGCCGGGCTTGACGATGGCGGCGATGTCGGCGGCGAGGCGTATCGTCGCCGCCTCATTCGCCAGCAGGAGCCGGTGCGTGCCGGCCGCGCGGGCTTCCTCGGTCATTCGGCAGCGTCCGAGAGCGGCAGGCCCTGAGCCGGGAAGATCGCGGTGACGCGCGTGCCCTGCCCCGGCGTGGAGTCGAGTTCGACATGGCCGCCATGGAGCTCGACGATCGAGCGCACGATCGAGAGCCCCAGGCCGACGCCGCGATGGGTCGAGCCGAGAGAATGGCTTTCGAAGCGCTCGAACACCTTCTCCTTGACCTCGGCAGGGATGCCGCGGCCCTGATCGGTGACGGTGAGGCGGATGTCGCCGCCCTGCCGTGTCGCCCTGACGCCGATGGTCTGGCCGGGCGAGGAGAAGCCGATCGCGTTGGAGAGCAAGTTGAACAGCACCTGCCGCAGGCGCTTGCCATCCGCCCGCAGCGGCCCGGTGCGCGGATCGATCTCGACCTTGAGCGACAATTTGCTGTCGGTCAGCCGGTCCTGAAGCCCGGCCGCCGCCTGCGCGATGGTGTCGGCGACGTCGACATCCTGCATGTCGAGCGTCAGCGCACCGTTGTCGATGGTGGCGAGGTCGAGGATGTCGTTGATGATGGCGAGCAGCGCGCCCGAGGAGCGCACGATATGGGAGGTGTAGTCGCGCTGCTTCTCGTTGAGCGCGCCGACGGTCTCGGTGCCAAGGAGCTGGGCGAAGCCGATGATGTTGGTCAGCGGCGAACGCAGTTCGTAGGAGACGTGGTGGACGAAGTCCTCGCGCAGCCGCGAGACCTTCTCCAGCGCGTCGTTCTTCTCGGTCAGCGCCCGCTCGACATTCACGCTGGCGGTGACGTCGGCGAAGGAGATCAGCGTCGCGCCGTCGGGCAGCGGCGCGGCCGCCATATCGAGCACGGTGCCGTCGCGGCGCTCGATCCGGCAGCGATAATCCTCGCGCGCATCGCGCACGCCGGTGACGGTGCTGAGCAATTCGCGCCAGACCTCGTCCTGCGGGAAGAGCGGCCGGCAGAGCCCGACCACCTCGTCGATATGCGGGCCGCTGGCGAGCAGGTCGGCGTCGATGCGCCAGGATTGGGCGAAGGCGGGGTTCGAGAGCTTGAGGCGCCCGTCGGAACCGAACACGGCGACGCCCTCGCGCAGCGAATCCAGCGTCTCGCGCTGGGTGCGGGTCAGCGCGTTGAAGCGCGATTCCAGCGTGAAGCGTTCGGTGACGTCGTCATAGAGATAGGTGACGCCACCTTGCGGGTTGGGGCTGGAGACGACGTGTATGGTGCGCCCATCGGGCAGGTACCACCAATCCTCGTTCGCGCGCGTGGCGGTATAGGCGGCGTGAACGCCCGTTTTCCAGCTCCGGTAGTCGCCGAGTTCGGGCAAGCGGCGCTCGGCGCGCAGGCGGTCGAGGATCTCGCCATCGGTCGGCTGGCCGTCGAGGAAGGCCGGATCGAGCGACCAGAGCGCGTCGAAGCCGGCATTGCGATAGAGCAGCCGCTGCGTGCCGTCGAAGGCCGCCACCGCCGTCTTCAGCCGGTCGAGCGTGCGGACATGGGCGTCCATCTGGCGCTGCAGATCGTTGCGCACCGCTTCCAGCTCGCTCATATCCGTGGCCAGGCCGGCGAAGCCGGTCGCAGTCGGCAATTCGACGACGTCGAGCGTCCGGCGCTGGCCGGCGACGATGGCCGGGGTGCGGATCGCGAAGGGGTTGCCCTCGCGGCGCGCACGCGCCGCCGCCTCGCGCTCGTTGCGATCGAGCAGCTCCATCCCGCTCTTGGCGGCTGTCGCTGCATCGCCGGCCTCGACCGCGCCCGCATAGGCGGCGTTGACCCAGAGCAGACGCCCGTCGGCATCGCGCATCCAGGCGGGGTGAGGCAGCCCGGCGAGCAGGCTCGACAGCGCCGCATGGTCTCCCGTGACCCGCTCCAGCTCGCTGCGCAGCGTCATCACCTGTGCCCGCTCGCCGGTGACCTCGCGGAAGCGGATGACGGCGCGCCCGGCGACGGGCCGGCCCTCGATATCGACGAAAGGCCCGGCCTTGCTGCGGATCGTGAAGCTGAAGGCCTCGCCGCGCTCCTTCAGCGCGTCGGTGGCCAGTTCCAGCCGCTTGGCGTCGGTCGGCGTCGCCCAACTGCCATAGGCCAGCGCCAGCGCCGCCCCGGGTGCGCCGAGGAAGCCGCTATCGCCCTCGAAGACCGGCTGTGCGTCGCGCCCGTTCCAGCTCGCGACCACCTGCGGATCGGCGGCGAGCAGGATGGAAAGCCGCTCCTGATGGCCGCGCGCCGCCTCCAGCTCGCTCGCGAGCTTGGCCTCGCGCCGCTGCCAGCGCGTGCGCTCGCGGACATAGACGAGGGATGTCGTCGTGGCGAAGACGGCAAGACCCGCCAGGATGATGGAGAGCGCGCCGGTGCTCACCGTATCGAGCTTGGCCGGCGACAGCAGGTCGCTCTGGGCCATGGCAGGCACGGGAAGCAGGGCCAATGCGGGCAGAAGCCCGCCTGGACGCCAGCCGCCACCTCGTCCCTGTCGCCTCGCACGTCTCATTCCGCGTCTGTCGCCTCTTGGGCGGCCGGGCGGCCGCCAACATCGCCGGTCTCGTCGGAATCGGTATCGCGGAGCCGGGCGTTACACCCTCCCCGGCGGCCGATCCACGCGCGCCACCACGCCAATCACTATAGAGCTTGAACCGGGAGCCGCGCCGTCGCAGCACCCCGAATCAGCCCCACTGTAATCGTCGCCTGACTCCGTCAGGAAGTGCTTAATCGCAGGTAAACGGAGAGTTTTTCGAGGCGGACTCGAAGGAGGCGCACCCGCATCAAGGTCTAGATATTCTATGCTTCGAAACCACTATTAGTTGTGTTCTTGTTTTATTCCGAAGGCATCGTCAGACCGAAAAAAGGCCCGGCTTGCGCCGGGCCTCGTCGTTCTTGCCGCTGCGCGGCTGTCAGTAGCGGTAGAGCTCGGGCTTGAACGGCCCGGCCTGCGGCACGCCGATGTACTTCGCCTGGGCGTCATTGAGCTTGGTGAGCTTGGCGCCGACCTTGGCGAGATGGAGCGCCGCGACCTTCTCGTCGAGATGCTTCGGCAGGGTGTAGACGTTGTTCTGGTAGTTGGCGTGGTGGTTCCAGAGCTCGATCTGGGCGAGCGTCTGGTTCGAGAACGAGCAGGACATCACGAAGGACGGGTGGCCCGTGGCGTTGCCGAGGTTCACCAGGCGGCCTTCCGAAAGCAGGATGATGCGCTTGCCGTCGGGGAACTCGATCTCGTCGACCTGCGGCTTGACGTTGTCCCACTTGAAGTTCTTCAGGCCGGCGACCTGAATCTCCGAGTCGAAATGGCCGATATTGCAGACGATGGCGCGGTGCTTCATCGCGCGCATGTGGTCGACGGTGATGACGTCGAGATTGCCGGTCGCCGTGCAGAAGATGTCGCCGCGTGGGGCAGCGTCTTCCATCGTCACGACCTCATAGCCTTCCATCGCCGCCTGCAGGGCGCAGATCGGGTCGATCTCGGTGACGAGCACGCGGCAGCCGGCCTGGCGCAGCGAGGCGGCCGAGCCCTTGCCGACGTCGCCATAGCCGGCGACGACCGCGACCTTGCCCGACATCATCACGTCGGTGCCGCGGCGGATGGCGTCGACCAGCGACTCGCGGCAGCCATAGAGGTTGTCGAATTTCGACTTGGTGACGCTGTCGTTGACGTTGATCGCCGGGAACGGCAGGCGATTGGCCTTGGCCAGTTCGTAGAGGCGGTGCACGCCGGTGGTGGTCTCCTCGGAGACGCCCTTGATCGCGGCGCGGGTCTTGGTGAACCAGCCCGGATTGGCCTTGAGCTGGCGCTTGATCAGCGCGAAGAAGATCGTCTCTTCCTCATTGCCGGGCTTGTCGAGGAACTCGGCCTTGCCGGCCTCGGCCTCGGCGCCGAGGATGATCAGCATGGTCAGGTCGCCGCCATCGTCGAGGATCATGTTCGGCGTGCCGCCGTCGCCCCAGGTGGCGGTCTTCAGCACGTACTCCCAATACTCTTCCAGCGTCTCGCCCTTGATGGCGAAGACGGGGGTGCCGGTCGCGGCGATCGCGGCGGCGGCGTGGTCCTGGGTCGAGAAGATGTTGCAGGACGACCAGCGCACATCGGCGCCGAGTTCCTTCAGCGTCTCGATCAGCACGGCGGTCTGGATGGTCATGTGCAGGCAGCCGGCGATGCGCGCGCCCTTGAGCGGGGCCTTGCCCTTGTGCTCGGCGCGGATCGCCATCAGGCCCGGCATCTCGTCCTGGGCCATGTTGATTTCCTTGCGGCCGTAATCCGCAAGCGAGATGTCCTTGACGATGTAGTCCTGCGACACGGGGAAGCTCCAATCGCTCGCTGAATGATGGCGGCTCTCTAGCAGTGCCAGCGGCGGAAGGCAATCAAAGATATAAAGATGTCTTTATATGATCGTTTTCGACATCGATCCTCGCGACCCATCCTGAGAGGCTGAGTTTTTTCGATCGGGCTGTAAGATCGGCTGATGACGCTCGAACAGCTCCGCATCTTCGTCGCCGTCGCCGAACGGGAGCATCTGACGCAAGGCGCCCGCGCCCTGAACCTGACGCAATCGGCGGTCAGCTCGGCGATCGCCGCGCTGGAAGCGCGCTACGCGACCAAGCTGTTCGACCGGATCGGCCGGCGGATCGCCCTCACCGATGCCGGGCGGCTCTTCCTCGCCGAGGCACGCGCCGTGCTGGCACGAGCCGCCGCTGCCGAGGCCGTGCTCATCGACCTCGCCGGATTGTCGCGCGGCGCGCTCTCGCTGATGGCGAGCCAGACCGTGGCGAATTACTGGCTGCCGCCGCTGATCCAGCGCTACCGTGCCGTCCATCCCGGCATCACCGTGAGCCTGGGCATCGACAATACCGAGACCGTCACGGCCGCGATCCATGACGGCGCGGCCGATCTCGGCTTCATCGAAGGCGCGATCGACGATCCGACGCTCGCCGTGACCGCCGTGGCGGAGGACGAGCTGGTGATCGTCGTGCCGGCCGGACATTCCTGGGCAGGGCAGCCACCCGCCTCCGAGGCCTTGCGGCAAGGGCCATGGGTGCTGCGCGAGTCCGGCTCCGGCACGCGCGCCATGTTCGAGGCCGCCCTGCCGGGGCTCGGCCTTGCGCCGGATGATCTTACTGTCGCGCTGGAGCTGCCCTCGAACGAAGCCATCTGCTCCGCCGTCGCGGCCGGCGCCGGCGCGACCGCGATTTCGCGGCTCGTCGCGGCCAATGCCATCGCCGCCGGCCGGCTCGCCACCGTCGCCATCGCGTTGCCCAAGCGGCATTTCTTCGTGCTGCGCCACAAGGAACGCTATCTCTCCAAGGCGGCGAAAGCCTTCTTCGACCTCGCGCAAGCGCCGCCGGCCGTCTGAGCAACCCTCCCCCGAGCCTCCGGACAAGGACAAGCCACTCACGACGGAGGGCGCATCGGTTGACAGAGATGAAATGTTATACTGTAACAAATTATCCTTTATCCAAACCGGGCTCCTTCCGATGGCCGCATCCTCTCTCCTCCTCGACCGGCGCCTGCCGGTCACGGTCCTTTCCGGCTTCCTTGGCGCCGGCAAGACCACCTTGCTGAATCACATCCTGAACAACCGCGAGGGCCGGCGCGTCGCCGTCATCGTCAACGACATGAGCGAGGTGAACATCGACGCCGATCTCGTGCGCGAGGGCGGCGCCAACCTCTCCAAGACCGAGGAGAGCCTGGTCGAGATGAGCAATGGCTGCATCTGCTGCACATTGCGCGACGATCTGCTGAGCGAGGTGCGCCGCCTCGCCGAGGAGTGCAAATTCGATTACCTGCTGATCGAGGGCACCGGTATCGCCGAGCCCCTGCCGATCGCCGCGACCTTCTCCTTCCGCGACGAAGAGGACCGCTCGCTCGACGACGTCGCCCGGCTCGACACGATGGCGACGGTGGTCGACGCGCTCAACCTGCTCAAGGACTATGACAGCCGCGACTTTCTCGGCGATCGTGGCGAGACGGCCGGCGAAGGCGATGAGCGCACGCTGGTCGATCTCCTGGTCGAGCAGATCGAATTTGCCGATGTCGTGGTGATCAACAAGGCGAGCGAGGTCTCAGCCGAAGAGCTGGAGAGGGTCAGGCAGGTGGTGCGCGGGCTCAATGCCGATGCCCGCATCGTCGAGGCCGATTTCGGCCGCGTGCCGCTCGACCGGCTGCTCGATACGAAGCTCTACAGCGAGGAGAAGGCGCAGACCCATCCCCTCTGGCACAAGGAGCTCTATGGCTTCCGCGACCATGTGCCGGAGACCGAGGAATACGGCATCCGCTCCTTCGTCTACCGGGCGCGCCGGCCGTTCCATCCGCTGAAGCTGCATGAGCTCATGGCTCAGCGCCTCCCGGGCGTGATCCGGGCCAAGGGACATTTCTGGCTGGCAAGCCGGCCGCATTGGGTCGGCGAATACTCGCTGGCCGGGCGGATCACCCGCACCGAAGCGATGGGGCGCTGGTGGGCGGCGGTACCGCGGGAGCGCTGGCCGCGCTCGGAAGAGTTCCAGTCGCTGATGCGCAAGCACTGGTCGCCGACATGGGGCGACCGGCGCCAGGAAATGGTCTTCATCGGCGGGCCGGAGATGGACGAGGCGGCGATCCGCGCCGAGCTCGATTCCTGCCTGACCGGCAGCCCGGCGACCGGGCTGACGCAGGCGCTGCTCGGGCTGGAAGACCCGTTTCCGCGTTGGGATCGCGACGCGGCCTGAACCTCAGGCCGCCGCGGCCGAACTCGGCGCGGCCCGCATCAGCATGCCGAAGAGGTCGCGCGGATCATCGGGGTCCGCGATCAGGTCGAGATCGACATAGGTGCCGGCCTCGCGGATGCGCTCATGGACATAGCGCAGCGCCGAGAAATCCTCGATGGCGAAGCCGACCGAGTCGAACAGCGTGATCTGGCTGGAATCGGTGCGGCCTTGAGCCGCCCCGGCGATGACCTTCCAGAGTTCCTCGACCGGGTGGTCGGGATCGAGCTGCTGGATGTCGCCCTCGATGCGGGTCTGCGGTGGATACTCGACGAAGATCGAGGACCGCAGCAGCACGTCGCGGTGGATCTCGGTCTTGCCGGGGCAATCGCCGCCGACCGCGTTGATATGGATGCCGGCGCCGACCATGTTGTCGGTCAGGATCGTGGCGTATTGCTTGTCGGCGGTGACGGTGGTCACGATCTGCGCGCCCTCGACCGCTTCCATCGCGGTGGTGCATCGGGTGATCCGAAAACCGTGGCGCGCGAGGTTGCGGGCGCATTTCTCGGTTGCGGCCGGATCGACGTCGTAGAGCCGCAGATTCTCGATGCCGAGCAGGGCGCGGAAGGCGAAGGCCTGGAACTCGGACTGCGCGCCGTTGCCGATGATCGCCATGGTCGCCGCGTTCTTCGGCGCGAGGTGTCTGGCCGCCACCGCCGACATCGCCGCCGTGCGCAATGCCGTCAGGATGGTCATCTCCGAAAGCAGGACCGGATAGCCGGTCGCGACATCGGAGAGCAGGCCGAAGGCGGTGACCGTCTGCAAGCCGGCCTTCATGTTCTTGGGATGGCCGTTGACGTATTTGAAGCCGTAGAGCTTGCCGTCGCTGGTCGGCATCAATTCGATCACGCCTTCGAGGCTGTGCGAGGCGATGCGCGGCGTCTTGTCGAAGATCTCCCAGCGCCGGAAATCCTGCTCGATATAAGCCGCGATGTCGGACAGCATCCGCTCGATGCCGATCGCATGGACCAGCTTCATCATGTGGTCGACGCTGACGAAGGGCACGACGTTGAGCTGCTGAATCATGGGTCCCCGCGCTGTTCTTATGGAGGAGCCATTGTCCGTGTTTTCAGCGGCAGGTGATAGAAGCCAAATCGACCTGATCGGCGCCAATATTGATCGAATCGATAAAGTCGATTATCCATTCTGAGCAATGGATGATATCGACCAGCGCCTCATCACCCTGCTGCGCCATGACGGGCGCCGCAGCATCTCGGACCTCGCCACCGATCTCGGCCTGACGCGGGCGACGGTGCGCTCGCGGCTGGAGAAGCTGGAGCAGTCGGGCGAGATCATCGGCTTCACCGTGATCCTGCGCTCGGACGCGATCGACCTGCCGGTGCGCGGCATCACCATGATCGAGATCGCCGGCCAAGCGGCCGATGCGGTCATCACCGCGCTCTCCGGCTTCAGCGAGGTCTCCAGCATCCACACCACCAACGGCAACTGGGACCTCGTGGTCGAGCTCGGCACCTCCGACCTGATCGCCTTCGACCAGGTGCTGCGGCGCATCCGCCTGATCCCCGGCGTCACCAACAGCGAGACCAGCCTGCTGCTGGCGACGCCCCGCAGCGTCAAGGCGCGGCTCTGAGCACACTCATCTCCACCGCCATCCCGGGCGAAGCGAAGCGTAGACCCGGGATGACGCGGTGGTTCTCGTGAAGAACAGGCCCGGCGCGTCCTCGCACAAGAAGCGCCACTGCATGGCCGCCATCCGCAAACGCGACACGGTGCCCGGTGACAGGCGCGGATCCGCCCCCTAACGTTATGCCCCGTCAGATACAGCGTCGATGGCGGCCGGCGATGCATGATCGCGCAAGGCGGCCCGTTCGCATCCGACACCGACAGTTCCCGCTCGGGGCATCGATCGCCAGCCGCTTCCGGCAGGCTGTCCGCGCGCCCGAGCCAAGACAAGGCAGGAGACCAGACCATGGCGCATGAGCTCGAATTCTATATCGACGGCCAGTGGGTGAAGCCCTCGGGCAACCGCACGCTCGGCGTGATCGATCCGTCGAACGAGGAGGTCTTCGCCACCATCGCGCTCGGCGAGCAGGCCGATGTCGACAAGGCCGTCGCGGCCGCACGCGCCGCCTTCCCCGCCTTCGCCGCGACCTCCAAGGCCGAGCGCCTCGCCCTGATGCGCCGCCTCGCCGAGGCCTACAAGAAGCGCTACGACGCCATCGCCGACATCCTGTCGCGCGAGATGGGCGCGCCGAAGGAGCTGGCGCACCGGGCGCAGGCCGCGATGGGCACCGCCCATCTCGCCAAGATGATCGAGACCCTCGAAAACTTCGAGTTCGAGGAGCTGCGCGGCACCACCCTGATCGCCAAGGAGCCGATCGGCGTCGTCGGCATGATCACGCCGTGGAACTGGCCGCTCAACCAGATCATGTGCAAGGTCGCGCCCGCGCTCGCCGCCGGCTGCACCATGGTGCTGAAGCCCTCCGAGATCGCGCCGCTCAACGCCATCATCTTCGCCGAGGCGATGGAAGAAGCCGGCGTGCCTAAGGGCGTGTTCAACCTCGTCAACGGCGACGGCCCGACGGTCGGCGAGGCGATCTCGCGTCATCCGGGCGTCGACATGGTCTCCTTCACCGGTTCGACGCGGGCCGGCATCCTCGTCGCCAAGGCGGCGGCGGATACCGTCAAGCGCGTGCATCAGGAGCTCGGCGGCAAGTCGGCCAATATCATCCTCGACGATGCCGACCTGAAGAAGTCGGTGAAGCTCGGCGTCGAGAGCGTGATGCGCAACTCCGGACAGTCCTGCAACGCGCCGACCCGGATGTTCGTGCCGGAGAAGCTGCATGAGGAGGCGCTCGCCATCGCCAAGCAGGTGGCCGAGCCGCTCAAGGTCGGCGCTCCCTCGGCCGACGGCGTCTTCCTCGGCCCGGTCGTCAGCGAGGTCCAGTACGAGAAGATCCAGCGCCTGATCGAGGCCGGCATCAAGGAAGGCGCGACGCTGGTCACCGGCGGCACGGGCCGTCCGGAAGGGCTCAATCGCGGCTACTATGTCCGCCCGACCGTGTTCGGCGGCGTCACCGACGAGATGACCATCGCCCGCGAGGAGATCTTCGGCCCCGTGCTGTCGATCCTGCCCTACAAGAGCGACGACGAGGTGGTTTCGCGCGCCAACGACACGCCCTATGGCCTGGCTTCCTATGTCCAGTCCGGCTCTCAGGAGCGCGCGCGCAAGATCGCCTCGCAGATGCGCTCGGGCAATGTCTACATCAACTACCCGGCCTGGGACGCCGGCGCGCCCTTCGGCGGCTACAAGCAGTCCGGCAACGGCCGCGAATACGCCGATTTCGGCCTCGAGGAGTTCCTCGAGATCAAGGGCACGGTCGGCTACGCCGCCGCCTGATCGGATCGCGACCCGATAGACAACGAGGCCCGGTGGACGCAACGCCACCGGGCCTTCATCTTATTCGTCATTCAATCGATTGAGAGGCTTGAGTCATGGTCAATCCCAACCGCTATGACGCGATGCGCTACAACCGCTGCGGCCGCAGCGGACTGATGCTGCCGGCGCTTTCGCTCGGCCTCTGGCAGAATTTCGGCGAGACCGGTGCCCGTGCCAATATGCGCGAGATCTGCCGCACGGCCTTCGATCTCGGCATCACCCATTTCGACCTCGCCAATAATTACGGTCCGCCCCCAGGCTCTGCCGAAACCGCCTTCGGCGAGATTCTCAGCCAGGACTTCGCCGGCTATCGCGACGAGCTGGTGATCTCGACCAAGGCCGGCTACCGGATGTGGCCCGGCCCCTATGGCGAATGGGGCAGCCGCAAATACCTGATCTCCAGCCTCGACCAGAGCCTGAAGCGGATGAAGCTCGACTATGTCGACATCTTCTACTCGCACCGTTTCGACCCGAACACGCCGCTGGAGGAGACGATGGGGGCGCTCGACGCCATCGTCCGCCAGGGCAAGGCGCTCTATGTCGGCCTATCCTCCTACAACTCGAAGCGCACGCAGGAGGCAGTCGCGATCCTGCGCCGGCTCGGCACGCCCTGCCTGATCCACCAGCCGAGCTATTCGATGCTCAACCGCTGGATCGAGGAGGACGGTTTGCTCGACACGCTCGACGCGGAAGGGATCGGCTCGATCGTGTTCTCGCCGCTGGCGCAGGGCATGCTGACCGACAAGTACCTGAAGGGCGTGCCGGCCGGCAGCCGCGCCGACAAGAAGGCGCCCTCCTTCCGCGAAGGCTTCCTCAGCGACGACAACATCCAGCACATCGCGGCGCTGAACGAGATTGCCAGGGCGCGGGGCCAGAGCCTCGCCCAGATGGCAATCGCCTGGGTATTGCGCGGCGGGCGCGTCACTTCGGCGCTGATCGGCGCGAGCCGGCCGGAACAGGTGATGGATTGCGTCGCGGCGCTGGGGAACACCGAGTTTTCGACCGAAGAGCTGGCGGCGATCGACAGGCATGCGGTCGATGGCGGGATCAATATCTGGGCGGCTTCGGCGGAGCGGTAGAACGCCTTCGCCTCCCCCGCGGGTCATCCCGGGCGACCGGAGGGAGACCCGGGATCCATTCCGGAACGGTTCAGGCATGGATCCCGGATCGGCGCCGCTTCGCGGCTTGTCCGGGATGACAAGCGGCGAGAAGCGAGCCTAATCCTCCTCCGGCGCCGCCGCGATCGGCAAGGCGCTGGAGCGCTTCACCTGGCCCAGCGCGAAACTCGACTCGATCGAGGCGACGCCGTCGAGGCGGGTGAGCTTGTCCTTGAGGAAGCGCTCATAGGCCGGCAGGTCGCGCACGACGATGCGCAGCAGATAATCGCGCTGGCCGGTCATCAGATAGCAGTCGACCACCTCGGGCCAGCGCGCCACCGCCTGCGAGAAGCGGTCGAGTTCGTCCTCGCGCTGGCGTTCCAGCCTGATCGAGACGAAGACGCTGATCGGCAGGCCGACCTTGGTCTGGTCGATGATCGCGGCATAGCCCTGGATGACGCCCGCCTCTTCGAGGATGCGGATGCGCCGCGCGCAGGGCGAGGCGGAGAGGCCGACCCGCTCGGCCAATTCCTGCACCGAGAGGCGCGAATTGGTCTGCAATTCCGCGATGATCTTGCGGTCGAGCGCATCGAGGCGCGGGCGGGCCATCCTTGTCCTCCGGCGGATCAGGTTCCGCCGTTCTACAGGACGGCGAGCATTCCGCCATCGACATAGATGATCTGGCCGTTGACGTAGTCGGAGGCCGGCGCGGCGAGGAAGACGGCGGCGCCGATCAGTTCCTCCGGCTTGCCCCAGCGCTTCGACGGGGTGCGGCCCTTGACCCAGGTGTCGAAGGTCGGGTTCTCGATCAGCGCCTGGTTCATGTCGGTCAGCATGTAGCCGGGGCCGATGGCATTGGCCTGGATGCCGTGCTCGGCCCATTCGGCGGCCATCGCCTGGGTCAGCATCTTGATGCCGCCCTTGGCGACCGTATAGGGCGCGACGGTGGCCCGGGCCAGCGCTGAGGTCAGCGAGCCGATGTTGATGACCTTGCCGTGGCCGCGCGCGATCATGCGCTTCGCGGCTTCCCGGCCGATGACGAAGGCCGAGGTCAGGTTGGTGTCGATGACCCGCTGCCAATCGGCCGTCGCCAGCTCGACCATCGGCTTGCGGAACTGGATGCCGGCATTGTTGACGAGGATGTCGACGGCGATGCCGGCGGCGTCGAAGCCGGCGAAGGCCTTGACGACGGCGTCCTCGGAAGTGACGTCGAAGGGCGCCGCGTCGGCCTCATGGCCGGCCTGACGCATCTCCTTGACGGCGGTCGCGACCCGTTCCGCATCCGTGCCGTTGACGAGAATGCGGGCGCCGGCCGCCGCCAGCCCCTCCGCCATGGCGCGGCCGAGCCCGCGCGAGGAACCGGTGACGAGGGCCGTGCGGCCCGTGAGATCGAAGAGGGGATTGGTCATCACGTCATCTCAGAGGCTGGAGCGGCGGACCGTCAGGTCCGAGCGCTCGAACACCGCCGGCAGCAATTCGACGCCGAGGCCCGGCGCCTCCATCGGGTAGACATAGCCTCCCTCGATCCGCGGCATCTCGGTGACCAGCTCCTTGTACCAGCCGGTGTAGAAGGCGCGTACCGATTCCTGGATCAGCGTGTTGGGCTGGCTGAAGGAGGCGTGGATCGCCGCGATGAAGCCGACCGGGCCGATGCAGTCATGCGGCGCGAAGGGGCGGTGATAGGTCTCCGCCATCGCCGCGATCTTGCGGCCCTCGGTGAGCCCGCCGGTCCAGCACAGATCGGCCATCACGACATGCATCGCGTCGCGGTCGAGCATGTCCTTGTAGGGGAAGCGCGAGCCCAGCGTCTCGCTCGCGGTCACCGAGACTTTGGTCGAGCGGGCGAATTCGGCCAGCGCCTGCGGCGAGTTCATCCGGATCGGGTCCTCATACCAGCTCGGCTCGTACTGCTCGAGCACGCGGGCGATCTTGATCGCGGTCGGCAGGTTCCAGAGCGAGTGGAACTCGACCATGATTTCCATCTTGTCGCCGACGGCCTTGCGGATCTTCTCGAAGGGCTCGCAGGCCTTGCGCATCTGGTCGGGCGTGATGAACAGGCCCTGGTTCTCGATCGCCGGGGGATCGAAGGGCCAGATCTTCATCGCGGTGATGCCGCTTTCGAGCAGGCTTTCGGCGACCTCGTCGGCACGGGTCATGAAGCCGTGCAGGTCTTCATAGGGGCCCTCGGAGTGCCCGAAATTCCAGGTCGAGACCGGCTTGATGTTGTGCGAGCGGACATATCCATAGCCGGCACAGGTGTTGTAGATGCGCTGCTTGTCGCGGCAGAGGCCGCCCAGCATCTGGTGGACCGGCTGGCCGCAGACCTTGCCGAAGATGTCCCAGAGCGCGATGTCGACGGCCGAGGTCGCGCGCGATTCCGCACCCGTCGAGGCCTGCGCCATCGGCAGGTTGGTCATCTCCTTGTGCAGCGCCTCGATATGCAGCGGGTTCTTGCCGAGGAGCCGCATGGCGAGCGTGTCGTGGAGATGGGCCTCTACCGAGGCCGCGCCATAGAAGGTCTCGCCGAGGCCGATCACCCCCGCATCGGTGTGCACGCGCACCCAGAGGACATTGGCGAACTCCTCGGTCCGCAACGTCTCGATCGCTGTGATTTTCAAAGTCCGCCTCCCTGGCGAGGGCTGGCTTCGACTTTGGTCGTGCCCTCCCATCCTTTACCCGCGCTTCCGTCGGCCTAGGATGGCGACGGAGCGTGCCGACCATAAGAGCGCTTGTAAAATATCACAACATGTTTATCGTCGCCGGCAAGCATGGGCCGGCAAGAGCCCGCTGCGGAGGAAACATGGCAAGACGCAAGGAGGAGCCGAAGCTCGCCGAGCTCGATGCGCTCGAGCCGCTGCCGCGCCGCAACCGCCTGAACTTCTTCGAACTGGCTTATGAACGCATCGAGTCGATGCTGATAGATTGCCAGCTCAAGCCCGGCCGCCTGCTGACGATGCAGGATCTGCAGGATCTGACCGGCTTCGGCCGCACCCCCGTCCACCACGCCGTCAACCGGCTCGCGGCGGACACGCTGATCAATATTCGCCCCCGGCATGGGCTCCAGATCGCGCCGATCGACCTGGCGCGCGAACGCGTGCTGCTCAAGCTGCGCGGCGATCTCGAGCGCTTCGTCGCGCGGCTCGCCGCCGAGCGCGCCGGGCCGACCCACCGCAACCAGATGCTGCATATGGCCCGGCTGCTCCGCGACCGCCGCGAGGAGCTGACGCTCGCCGAATTCAACAGCCTCGACCGGCGCATCGACCAGATGATCCTGGCGGCGGCGGGCGAGCCTTTCCTCGAGCATACGCTGAGGCCGCTGCACACCATCTTCCGGCGCATCGGCTTCATCCATCACAGCTACATGCCCGGCCAGCATAATCTGGACGGGACCATCGACCACCATCTCGCCCTGCTCAACGGCATCGCCTCGTCGCAGGCCGAGCGCGCCATCGCCGCCTCCGAAAAGCTGATCGCCTTCGTCGACACCATGTTCGACGAGATGGAGGAGAACATCGATCCCTCCCTGCTCGACTGCAGCGTCGAGCCGCTGCTGCCCCGCTAAACTCCCGAACCGCCGGACATCCGAGACCATGCGCATCATCTTCCACGGCGAGAACGCCGCCAGCTTCAGCCACGGCTTCGCCGACCTGCTCGGCGGGCCGGCCGAGATCCAATTGCTGCCGGATGTGCTGGAGACCGAGGCAGAGCAGGCGGCCTATGCGCAGGCGCAGGCCATCATCGGCGTGAAGTTCGACGCGAGCCTGCCGGTGCCGGCGGGGCTCAAGCTCTTCCATGTGCCGGGCGCCGGCTACGATGCCGTCAATCTCGACCTGCTGCCGGCTTCCGCCGCCGTGTGCAACTGCTTCGGCCACGAGCAGGCCATCGCGGAATATGTGATGAGCGCCCTCCTCGCCCGCGCGATCCCGCTCGCCGACGCCGACCGGCGGCTGCGCCAGGGCGACTGGGCCTATTGGGCCGGCGCGCCGGAGCGGGTGCATGACGAGATCGCCGGCCGGACCATCGGCCTCCTCGGCTTCGGCCATATCGGCAAGGCGATCGCCGCCCGCGCCAAGGCCTTCGAGATGCAGGTGCATGTCGCCAACCGAAGCCCGGTCGCACCCTCGCCCCTCGTCGACCGCGCCTTCACCCTGGACCAGCTCGCTGCCTTCTGCGGCTCGGTCGATGTCGTCGTCGTCTCGGTGCCGCTGACGGAGGAGACCAAGGGCATCGTCGGCGCCGCGGCCTTCGCGGCGATGCGTCCTGACGCCGTCGTGGTCAATGTCGGGCGCGGGCCGACCATCGACGAAGAGGCGCTTTACGACGCCCTGAAGAGCCGCCGCATCGGCGGCGCGATCATCGACACCTGGTACCGTTATCCACAGGCTGGGGATGCCACGCCGCTGCCGTCGAAACTGCCTTTCCACGAGCTTTCAAACGTTTTAATGACCCCGCATATGTCCGGCTGGACCAGCGGAACGATCCGGCGGCGCCAGGCGGTCATTGCTGGTAACATCAGGCGCCGTTTCTCCGGCGAGCCGCTGGAGAACGTCGTCCGAAGGGGACAGTGAACCGAGAGGCATAACCACTTCTCGCCCATCAACCGGCCACAAGAAGCCGGGGACCAATCAGCGCGAATGCACCACAACGGGAGACGTCCAGTGAATATCCTCAAGCGTATCAAGATCGCCGGCGTGGCTCTCGCGCTCGGCGCCGGCATGTTCGCGGCGAGCCAGGCCTCGGCCCAGTCGATCACCGACATCATCAAGCGCGGCTCGGTCAAGATCGGCGTACTGATCGGCGCCCCGCCCTATGGCTCGGTCGACTCGCAGGGCAACGCCATCGGCTATGACGCCGACGTCATCGCGCTGATCGGCAAATATCTCGGCGTCAAGGTCGAGATGGTGCAGCTCACCCCGCCGGCCCGCATCCCGGCGCTGGAGGCCAACAAGGTCGACTTCCTCGTCGCCACGCTGGCGCCCACGCCCGAGCGCGCCAAGGCGGTGATGTTCTCCATCCCCTACAGCGCCTTCCAGACCGGCATCTACGCCAAGAAGAACGTCGCCATCAAAACCTGGGACGACCTCAAGGGCCGCAAGGTCGGCGTCAACCGCGGCTCCAGCGTCGAGCGCGAGTTCACCAGCCGCGAGAAGGAGCTGAACCTCACCATCCTGCGCTTCGAGGACGACGCCACCACCATGCAGGCGCTGTTCTCCGGCCAGGTCGAGGCCATCGCCGGCCCCGACGCCCAGGCCAACGCCGCCATGAAGGCGCGCGGCGAGACCGAGACCGAGCTGAAGTTCGTGTTCGGCGTGCAGCCGAACTCGATGACCATGCGCAAGGACGCCTGGGAGCTGCGCCAGTGGCTCAACAACTTCATCTACTACGTCAAGCAGAACGGCGAGCTCGACGCGATCGCGCAGAAGTGGGTCGGCAGCCCGCTGCCGCCGCTGCCGACCTTCTGATCCAACCCTCCGATCGGACCTGCCGGCGCGCCTGAGCGCGCGCCGGCGACCCTCGACCTCGCAGGCCGAAGGAGCGCGCCGTTGCTCTTCCAAGACGTCCTTTCCAAATGGCCGATGATCCTGCACGGGGTCTGGCTCACGATCGCGCTGTCCTTCGTCGCGATCGCGCTCGGCCTCGTCCTGGCGACGGGCATGACCGCGCTGCGCAGCCTCGCGGGCAGCTGGGCCGGCTATCTCGTCGACGCCTATGTCGAACTGATGCGCAACACGCCCTTCCTGGTACAGCTCTTCATGATCTTCTTCGGGCTGCCGCAGTTGGGTATCCGCCTGAACGGGCTCGAAGCCTCCGTTCTGGCGATGACGCTCAATCTCGCCGCCTACGCCACCGAGATCATCCGGGCCGGCGTCGATTCCATCCATAAATCGCAGATCGAGGCCGGTCTCGCGCTCGCAATGACCAAGTGGCAGGTGCTGAAGCATGTCATCCTGCAGCCGGCCTTCGCCCGCGTCTGGCCGGCGCTGTCGAGCCAGTTCGTGCTGATGATGCTGGCCTCCAGCATCTGCTCCTTCGTCTCGGTGCAGGAATTGTCCGGAACGGCGGCGATCATCGAGCAGGACACGTTCCGCTCGTTCGAGACCTATATCGTCGTCACCGTGCTCTACCTCGTGCTGGCGCTCTCCTTCAAACTCTTCCTGAACTGGCTCGGCCGAAAGCTCTTCCCGCAGGTGTCGGGCCTTGCCCGGCTCACCGAAGCGCATGGGGAGGCCGCCTGATGCAGACCTTCGGTTGGCCCGAGGCCTATTTCATCCTGCGCTCCGCCGGCTGGACGCTGGCGCTCACGGCAATCGCCTTCTTCATCGGCAGCATCATCGGCGGCGTCTTCGCGATCATGCGCCTGTCGCGGCTCCGGTGGCTGCGCCGCTTCGCCGCCAGCTACATCCTGGTGATCCAGTCGATCCCGGTGCTGATGGTGCTGTTCATGAGCTATTACGGGCTCTCGGCGCTCGGCATCGAACTGCCGCCCTTCCTCGCGGCCTCCGCCTCGCTGTCGATCTATGTCTCGGCCTATCTCGCCGAGATCTGGCGCGGATCGATCGAATCCGTGCCGCGCCAGCAATGGGAGGCCTCGGCCTCGCTGGCGCATACGACGGCGCAGACCTACCGCCATGTCATCCTGCCGCAGGCGGTCCGGATCTCGCTGCCACCGACGGTCGGCTTCCTCGTCCAGCTCGTGAAGAACACCTCGATCGTCCAGGTCGTCGGCTTCGTCGACCTGATGCGCGCCGGCATGCTGGTCAACAACGCGACCTATCAGGCCTTCCAGATCTTCAGCCTGGTCGCGCTGATCTATTTCGCGATCTGCTTCCCACTGTCCCGGCTCAGCCGCCATCTCGAAAAGGTGATGAATGCCAGCCGTTCTCATTGAAGACATCCACAAGCGCTTCGGCTCGCTGGAGGTGCTGAAGGGCGTCTCGCTCAGCGTCGAGGCCGGCCAGGTGGTCGCCATCATCGGGCGCTCCGGCTCGGGCAAGTCGACGCTGCTGCGCTGCATCAACGGGCTCGAGAGCTTCCATGCCGGCAAGATCGAGGTCGCCGGGCACCTGACGACGCAGGATCCGAAGAAGCTGCGCGAATTGCGCAAGGATGTCGGCATCGTCTTCCAGAGCTACAATCTGTTCCCGCACCTCACGGTGGGACAGAACATCATGCTTTCGCCGCGCATCACCAAGGACGTGCCGCAGGCCGAGGCGCTGGCGCTGGCCAAGGAGGTGCTGGCGCAGGTCGGCTTGTCCGAGAAGTTCGACAGCTATCCGGACAATCTCTCCGGTGGCCAGCAGCAGCGCGTCGCCATCGCCCGCTCGCTGGCGATGAAGCCGAAGGTGATGCTGTTCGACGAGGTCACCTCGGCGCTCGATCCGGAACTGACCGGCGAGGTGCTGCTCGTCATGGAGAAGCTCGCCAAGGGCGGCATGACCATGCTGCTCGTGACCCACGAGATGAACTTCGCCCGCACGGTCGCGAACACCACCGTGTTCATGCATCAGGGCAAGATCTGGGAGCAGGGTCCGTCGAAGGAGCTCTTCGCCAACCCGCAGACGCCGGAGCTCAAGGCCTTCGTCAGCGCCGGCGCGCATTGAGCCTCGGCGGCCACGCCCGTCATGGCACCGGCTCGACCGGCCTCCAGGCCGTGGCCGTATCGTAGAAGAAGCGCTCTTCGACGATGCGGTCGCCGCGCCAGCGCTGGATCGCAAGCTCGTCGAGCCGGCGCGTGACACCGTCCTTGCCCGTCGCGTCGAAGGTCCAGTGGACGACCACCCGGTCGCCATCGACCAGCACGGCGCGCGGCGGATGGGTGTGCATGCGCTCAAGGCGCGCGAGCGCCCGCGCCTCATGCTCCATCAGCAGATCCCGGCCGCGCCGTGGCTCGGCCATGTTCTCCTGCATGGAAGCGTCTTCCCAGTAGAAATCGCGGATCGCCGCGACATGATCGCCTCCGACAACGGCCGCGACATGATCGCCTCCGACAACGGCCGCGATGAAATCCTCGACACGCGAACGCTCGGGCATAGCTCTTCTCCAGAGAGAGGCCCTCGTTCTCGCAAGGGCGGAGGCACTGGCTTGTCAGCAGCGGCTGCGCTATCGACGCATACAATAGCAAGAATGTATGGCATGAGGGATCAGCCATGGCGCAAGCCGCGACAATGCCGTCATGGCTCGGTGAGCTCGACCCCGCTGCCGGGCCGCGCTACCTGCAAATCGTCGGGCTGATCGAACGCGCTGTCTCGGATGGACGCCTGCGGCCCGGTGACCGGTTGCCGCCTCAGCGGAAACTGGCCGAACTCCTCGAGGTCGACCTCACCACTGTGACCCGCGCCTTCGGCGAGGCGCGCGAGCGCGGGCTGCTCGATGCGGTGACGGGGCGCGGCTCCTTCATCTCGACCCGGCAGGAAGAGGCCGGCCCGCCGCTCGACCTGAGCATGACGATCCCGCCCGCGCCAAAAGGCGTGCGGCTGGGCGAGATGATGGAACGCGGCATCGCCGAGTTGCTGGCGCGCAGCAACGCCGACCAGCTGATGAACTACCATGCCGGGGGCGGCTCGCTGGCGGAGCGGGCGGCCGGCGCGGCCTGGCTTGCACCTTTGCTGGGTGCCCTGCCGCCGCAAAGGATCGTGGTGGCGCCCGGCGCCCAGACCGCACTCACCGCCCTGTTCCAGATGCTCGCCGCCCCCGGCGACACCGTCCTGATGGAACCGCTCGCCTATCCCGGCCAGATCGACGCGGCCCGCCGGCGCAGCCTCGCCATTGCACCGGTGGCGGAGGACGGCGATGGCCCCTTGCCGCAGGCGCTGGAGGAAGCCGCCCGCCGTTCCGGTGCCCGGCTGTTCTGCCTGACGCCGACGCTGCACAACCCGACCTGCCGGACTGTTCCACTCGGACGGCGGCAGGAGATCGCAGCCATGGCGCGCAAGCTCGACCTCACCCTGATCGAGGACGACCCTTACAGCCTGCTTGCGGGTGATGCACCGCCGCCCCTCGCCGTGCTGGCCCCGGAGCGGACATGGCATGTCGCGACCTTGTCGAAGGTGCTCACCCCCGGCCTGCGCACTGCCTTCGTCGTGCTGCCCGACGGTATCGAGGGCGACGGGCTTGTTGCTGCGTTGCGGGCCGTGGCGCTGATGCCGGCTCCCTTGATGACGGCTCTCGCCGCCCACTGGATCAGGATCGGTGCCGCGCAGGATTTGCTCGACGGAGTGCGCCGCGAGGCGGCCGAGCGGCAGGCGCTGGCGCGTGCGATCCTGCCCGCTTCGATGCAAGCGCATCCGCATGCGCTGCATCTCTGGCAGCCGCTGCCACCGCATCGGGACCGGCACCGGCTGATCGAGAGCGCGCGTCAGGCAGGGCTCGGCGTGATGGCCTCGGATGCGTTCGCGACGGGCGAACAGGTGCCGGACGCGATCCGGGTCGCGCTCGGAGCCGTGCCCGAGCGCGCGCGCCTTGCCGAGGCGCTGCGCCTGCTCGCCGGAATCATCGCCGGGGAACGCGCGCCGGCCTGAGCCGAGCCAATGGCCGAGTCAGGCGGCGGGGCTGTCCTTCGGCGTGGCGGGAGCCGCGAGGCGCCCTTCCTCGGCCTTGTGGAAGAACTGCGAGGCGACGAGCCAGCCCTTCAAGGGTTGCAAGGGCGGGATACAGGTCAGCAGGATCAACGGCAGCGTCGTGACGAGATGCACCCAGGTCGGCGGGTTGTAGTTCAATTCCAGCCAGAGCGGGAAAGCCGCCGCGGGGATGCAGACGAACATCATCACGAAGAAGGCCGGACCATCGGCCGGGTCGGCGAAGGAATAGTCGAGGCCGCAGACCTCGCATTTCGGCTTCAGCTTCAGGAAGCTCTCGAACATCTTGCCCTGCCCACAGCGCGGGCAGCGGCCGCGCAGGCCGGTCTGGAGCGGAGAGAGTGGCGGCCAATGCTCGCCGGACATGGAATGTCTCCTCGGGACGGCGCCGTTCGCTTGGCGTCGCCCCTCAGATCACCCTCGATACAGACAATGTCAAGATTGTATGCATCTTAGCTGGCGACCTGCGCGGATCGGTCGCGGCTCCTCAGATGTGCAGGGCGTGGCCGAGCGCCTTCATCGCGGCCTCCGGGAAGGCCTCGCCAAGCGTCGGATGGGCGTGGATCGTGCCGGCGATATCCTGCAGCGTCGCGCCCATCTCGATCGCGAGGCCGAAGGCGGCCGAGAGTTCCGAGACACCTTGCCCGACTGCCTGGATGCCCAGCACCAAGTCGCTACCGGCCTGCGCCACCACGCGCACGAAGCCGACCTCGGCATGGCGGGTCATGGCCCGGCCATTGGCGGCGAAGGGGAACTGGCCGATCTTGAGCTCGTGGCCGGCGCGCTTGGCCTCGTCTGGCGAGAGGCCGACCGAGACAATCTCGGGATCGGTGAAGCAGATCGCCGCGATGCCGCGCTTGTCCCAGGCGCGGGCTAAGCCGGCGACGATCTCCGCCACCATCTCGCCCTGCGCCATGGCGCGATGCGCCAGCATCGGCTCGCCGGTGACGTCGCCGATGGCGTAGATGCCGCGCATCGCCGTCTCGCAACGCTCGCCAATGCGGATGAAGCGGCCATCCATGTCTAGCACGAGGTTTTCAAGGCCGAGACCATCGGTGACCGGCTTGCGGCCGACCGTCACCAGGATCTTGTCGGCCGGCAGGCTGCGCTCCTTGCAATCGGCCGTCTCGATGCGCAGGCCGTCGCCTTTGGGCGTCGGCCCGAGCGCCTTGGCGCCGGTCAGCACCTCGACGCCAAGCGCGGTCAGGCGTTTGGAGATGGGGCCGGTCAGCTCGGCATCGTAGAGCGGCAGGATCTTGTCCTGCGCCTCGACGACGGTGACCTTGGCTCCGAGCTTGGCGAAGGCTGTGCCCAGCTCCAGCCCGATATAGCCGCCGCCGACGACGACGAGGCGCTTCGGCACCTCCGTCAGCGCCAGCGCGCCGGTCGAGGAGATCACATTCCCACCGAAGGGTAGGAAGGGCAGCTCCACCGGGGCGGAGCCGGTCGCAATGACAATGGCCTCGGCCTGGATCGTCTTCGGCCCGGTCTCGGTCTCGACGACCACGGTCTTGCCGTCGCGGAAGCGGGCCTTGCCGTGGACGATCTTGACCTTGGCCTTGCGCAGCAGCGCCGCGACGCCGTTGTTGAGGCGCTGGACGATGCCGTCCTTCCAGGCCACCGCCTGCTTCAGGTCGAGCTTCGGCTCGGCCGCCGTCAGGCCGAAGGGCGTCTTGCCGGCCGCTGCTTCCGCCGCCTTCTCGAACTCCTCGGCGACATGGATCATCGCCTTGGAGGGGATGCAGCCGACATTGAGGCAGGAGCCGCCGAGCTTGGTGCTCTCGACGATCACGGTGTCGATGCCGAGCTGGCCGGCGCGGATGGCGCAGACATAGCCGCCGGGGCCGGCGCCGATGACGAGGAGCTTGCAGGTGATTTCGGTCATGGGCAGCGCTCCTCAGATGTCCACGAAGAGCGTGGCCGGGTTCTCCAGCAGCTCCTTCAGCCGCTGCACGAAGACGGCGGCGTCCCAGCCATCGATGACGCGGTGGTCGAAGCTGGAGGAGAGGTTCATCATCTTGCGCGGCACGAAGGTGGTGCCGTCCCAGACCGGACGCACGACCATCTTGTTGACGCCGACGATGGCAACTTCCGGGTAGTTGATCACCGGCGTGGTCGCGATGCCGCCGAGTGCGCCGAGCGAGGTGATGGTGATGGTCGAGCCGATGAGCTCGTCGCGGGTCGCGGTGCCCTGCCGGCCGCGCTCGGCAAGGCGGGCAAGCTCGATGCCGCAGCCCCAGAGATCGCGCGCCTCGGCATGTTTCACCACCGGCACGATCAGGCCGGTCGGCGTCTGCGTGGCGATGCCGATATTGATCGCGGCATGCTGGCGCACGATGCCGGCATCGTCGTCATAGAGCGCGTTCAGCGCCGGCTGCTCGGCGAGCGCCTTGACCATGGCCCGCATCAGGAAGGGCAGAAGCGTCAGCTTCGGCCGCTCCGGCGTCGGCTTCTTGTTCAGCGTGGCGCGCAAATCCTCCAGCGGCGAGACGTTGACTTCTTCGACGATGGTGATGTGCGGGATGCGCGATTTCGACAGCGCCATCTTCTCGGCGATGCGGCGGCGCAGGCCGACGACCTTCACCTCGGTGACGGCGCTCTGCTCGACGAGCCCGCCGCCACGCGCCGGCTCCGGGCCGCGCAACAAGAAGGCGTCGATATCCTGATGGGTGATGCGACCGGCAAGGCCCGTGCCCTGGACCTGACGCAGATCGACCCCGGCCTCGCGCGCCTTCAGGCGCACGGCCGGCGAGGCCAGCGGCTTCTCGCCCGGTGCGCGGCGCTGGATGGGGGCCGCGTCGGCACGCATAGGCTTGGGAGCCGGCTGAGGCGGTACTGCCGGCTTGACGGGAGCTGCCGATGCAGCAGGCTTCTCCGCCTTGGGCGCCGGAGCGGCTGCAACAGGTGCCGGCTTCTCGGCAGGCGCTTCCTCGGCAGGCGCTTCCTCGGCAGGCTCTTCAGCCACCGCGCCTTCAGCGCCCGCCACCTTCAGCTTCACGATGGCCGAGCCGATCGCGACGGTGTCGCCGACCTCGGCGCCGACCCAGGTGACCTCGCCCTCGACCGGCGACGGAATCTCGACCGTCGCCTTGTCGGTCATCACGGCGGCGAGCAGATCGTCCTCGCGGACGATGTCGCCGACCTTGACGTGCCACTCGACGAGTTCGGCTTCCGCGATGCCCTCGCCGACATCCGGCAGCTTGATGATGCGCTCGACCATCAGCGTGCCTCCATGATGTCTTGCAGCGCCTGACTGAGGCGAGCCGGACCGGGGAAATAGTCCCATTCCTGCGCATGCGGATAGGGCGTATCCCAGCCGGTAACGCGCATCACCGGCGCCTCCAGATGGTAGAAGCAGTGCTCCTGCACCAGCGCCGTAAGCTCGCCGCCGAAACCTGAGGTGAGCGTCGCCTCGTGCAGCACGATGCAGCGGCCGGTCTTCTGGACCGAGGCGACGATCGCCTCGAGATCGAGCGGAACGAGCGTGCGAAGGTCGATCACCTCGGCATCGATGCCGGTATCCTCGGCCGCCGCCAGCGCGACATGGACCATGGTGCCATAGGCGAGGATGGTGACGGCGGAGCCTTCGCGACGCGTCACCGCCTTGCCGAGCGGCACGGTGTAATGGCCCTCCGGCACCTCGGCGAGCTCATGCTTCGACCAGGCCGTGACCGGGCGGTCGTGATGGCCATCGAAGGGGCCGTTATAGAGCCGCTTCGGCTCCAGGAAGATCACCGGGTCGGGGTCCTCGATCGCGGCGATCAGCAGACCCTTGGCGTCGTAGGGGTTGGAGGGAACGATCGTCTTCAGGCCGGAGACATGGGTGAAGAGCGCTTCCGGGCTCTGGCTATGGGTCTGGCCGCCGAAGATGCCGCCGCCGGTCGGCATGCGGATCACCATCGGACAGGTGAAGTCGCCGGCCGAGCGGTAGCGCAGGCGGGCGGCCTCGGAGACGATCTGGTCATAGGCCGGGTACATGTAGTCGGCGAACTGGATCTCGACGCAGGGTTTCAGGCCATAGGCCGCCATGCCGATGGCGGTGCCGACGATGCCGGCCTCGCTGATCGGCGCGTCGAAGCAGCGCGACATCCCGTATTTCTGCTGCAGCCCGTGGGTGCAGCGGAAGACGCCGCCGAAAAAGCCGACATCCTCGCCGAAGACCACGACATCGTCGTCGCGGCCCATGGAGACGTCCATGGCGGAGCGGATCGCCTCGATCATCGTCATGCGTGCCATCGGGTCAGACTCCGATCTGCTGGCGCTGGCGGCGCAGATGCGGCGGCAGCTCGGCATAGACGTCCTCGAAGATGTCGCGCGCCGAGGGCTTGCCGCCGGAATGCAGCGTGCCGAAGCTCTCGGCCTCCTTCTGCGCGGCGATGACGGTGGCGAGGATCTCGGCCTCCGCCTGCTTGTGGCGCTCCTCCGACCAGGCGCCGACCGCGATCAGATGCTGCTTCAGGCGGATCAGCGGATCGCCGAGCGGCCAATCGTCGGATTCGTGCTTGGGGCGATAGGCGGACGGGTCGTCCGAGGTGGAATGGGCGCCGGCGCGATAGGTGACGTATTCGACCAGCGTCGGCCCAAGATTGCGGCGGGCGCGCTCGACCGCCCATTGCGCGACGGCATAGACCGCAAGGTAGTCGTTGCCGTCGACGCGCAGCGCCGGGATGCCGAAACCGAGGCCGCGTGCCGCGAAGGTGCCGGAGCCGCCGCGCGCGATGCCCTGGAAGGTCGAGATCGCCCACTGGTTGTTGACGACGTTGAGGACGACCGGGGCCTTGTAGGTCGAGGCGAAAACCAGCGCGGCGTGGAAATCCGATTCCGCCGTCGAGCCGTCGCCGATCCAGGCGGCGGCGATGCGGGTGTCGTTCTTGATCGCCGAGGCCATCGCCCAGCCGACGGCCTGTACGTATTGCGTCGCGAGATTGCCGGAGATCGAGAAGAAACCGTGCTCCTTGGAGGAGTACATCACCGGCAATTGCCGGCCCTTCATCGGGTCGCGCTCGTTCGAGTAGATCTGGCACATCATGTCGACGAGCGGGTAGTCGTTCGCGATCAGCAGGCCCGCCTGGCGATAGGTCGGAAAGTTCATGTCGCCGGGCTGGAGCGCGATGCGGAAGGCGCAACTCACCGCCTCCTCGCCGGTGTGCTGCATGTAGAACGAGGTCTTGCCCTGGCGCTGCGCCATCTGCATGCGCCCGTCGAAGGTGCGCAGCGTCATCATGTGGCGTAGCCCCCGGATCAGATCGTCATGCGAGAGATCGGGCACCCAGGGGCCGACCGCCTCGCCCTCGCGGTTGAGGACGCGGATGATCGAATAGGCAAGGTCGCGGATATCCTTGGGGTCGACATCGACGGGCGGGCGCGCGACGGAGCCGGCCTTCGGGATCACGACATGGGAGAAGTCTGGCTTCTCGCCCGGGCGACTCGCCGGTTTGGGGACATGGAACTGCAGTGGCTGGGTTACTGCCGGCGCCTGGCCTGCCTTGTCGCTGCTCATGAGCGCCTCCATCCCTGTCGCCGCCAGCATTCCGCCTTTGCCGGCGTCCGGCAAGGCGTTCCGTCAACGGTGCTGCCATGCCCTGCGACCGCAGCCGCCGGCAATCGTTCCCCTTGCAACCAACGCTAGCTCCACCGCCCCGGAGGTTCCTTCCGAATTTGCCGGCATCCCGGAAGCGTGACAGAAGATCATTCTGACTTGTAGCCAAAACCCAGAATGATCACCCGATGAATAAAAAGAGCCAGAAGAGTCCTGCTCTCGATCCGATCGATCGCAAGATTCTTGCTGCATTGCGGGATGACGGCAGGCTCACCACCCAGGCCCTGGCCGAAAAGGTCGGCCTGTCGCCCTCGCCCTGCTGGACGCGGGTGAAGCGGCTGGAGGAGGCCGGCGTCATCGAGAAGTACGTCGCCCTGCTCGATCATCAGGCTCTCGGCTACAACAATGTCGTCTTCGTCGAGATCACGCTCGACAAGCATGACGACAAGGTGCTCGACCAGTTCGCCGAGGCGCTGGTGAAGGCGCCGGAGGTGGTCGAGGCGCATCTGGTCACCGGCGAATACGACTATCTCGCCAAGGTCGTGGTCAGCGGCACCGACCACTACGAGCGCTTCCTGCGCGGCACGATCTACCGCATTCCGGGGGTCAGGCAGACGCGGACGACCTTCGGCCTGAGGGCGCTGAAGCGGACGCTGTCGGTCGATCCGCTGAAGGTTGTGGGGTGAGCGGTGTCGTCGATGTCAGACGCGGGGAACCCCTCTCCCGGATGGGAGAGGGGCAGGGGTGAGGGCCTGGCGCTGATCGTTAAAAACGGGGCAGTGCCGTTGCGCCCTCAGTGCTGAGGACGAGCCCTCATCCGGCCCTCCGGGCCACCTTCTCCCATTCGGGAGAAGGAAAAAGCGTCGCGGTACCAGAGTCTGACTGGCACCTTACGCCAACATCTCTCGCACCAGCGGCACGACCTTCTCGCCGTAGAGCCGGATGCACTCCATCGCCTTCTCATGCGCCAGCGGGCCGGCGCTGTACTTCAGCTGGAAGCGGGCGATGCCCAGCCCCTTGGCGGTAGCAGTGATCTTGCGAGCCACCGTCTCGGGCGAGCCGAGATAGAGCGAGCCGCGCGCGACCTCCTGCTCGAACTCGTCACGGCCCATCGGCGGCCAGCCGCGCTCGGCGCCGATGCGGTCGCGCATCTGCTTGTAGGCCGGGAAGAACTCCTCCTTGGCCTGCTCGTCGGTCGCAGCGACATAGCCCGGCGAATGCACGCCGACGGGCTTCGCCGGCTTGCCGATCTGGCCATAGGCGCGATGGTACAAGTCCACGAACGGCTTGAAGCGCAGCGGGTCCCCGCCGATGATGGCGAGCATCAGCGGCAGATCATAGCGCACCGCGCGCACCACCGATTCCGGGCTGCCACCGACGCCGATCCAGGTCTTGAGCGGGCCGTTCTCGACCGGCGGATAGACGAGCTGGTCCTTCAGCGGCGGCCGGATCGAGCCCTGCCAGGTCAACGGCTCCTGCGGCAGCAGGCCGGCGAAGAGATCGAGCTTCTCCTCGAACAGCTTTTCGTAGTCGCGCAGGTCGAGTCCGAAGAGCGGGAAGGATTCGGTGAAGGAGCCACGCCCCAGGATAACCTCGGCACGCCCGTTCGAGAGCGCATCGACCGTCGAAAAGCGCTGGAAGACGCGGATCGGATCGTCCGAGCTCAGCACGGTGACGGCCGAGCCCAGCTTGATGCGGCTGGTGCGCGTGGCCATGCCGGCCAGCACCGTCTCCGGCGAGGAGACCGCGAAATCGGCACGGTGATGCTCGCCGACGCCGATGAAATCGATGCCGATCTCGTCGGCCAGGACGGCTTCGTCGACGAGGTTGCGGATCACCTGCGCATGCGGCAGCGGCTTGCCGTCCGCCCCGTTGGTGACGTCGCCGAAAGTGTCGAGTCCGAATTCCAGTTCCTGTGCCATGATCATCCCGAGGCCGCGCCGCGACCCTTTGCCTGCCGGCCATCCCGGCTCCCCGCAGTTAGGGTCGGGGTTGCTGCAGCGCAATTCTCGAGGCGTTGCCCTGCCAGCAACAAGCTGTTGGCACCGATGCAACCGCAGCGCTTGCATCGCCCGCGCAAGCTGCCGATGCTCCGGCGCGCGGCGCTCTCAGCCGCAATTGAACAGACGCCATGATCATCCGCCAACTGATCTATCTCGACGCGCTCGCGCGCGAAAAACATTTCCGCCGCGCGGCCGAGGCCTGTCATGTCTCGCAGCCGACGCTTTCGGCCGCGATCGTGCAGCTCGAGGAAGAGCTCGGCGTGATGATCGTCGAGCGCGGGCGGCGCTTCCAGGGCTTCACCAAGGAGGGCGAGGTCGTGCTCGCCCATGCCCGGCGCATCCTGGCCGAGGCCGAGGTGATGAAGGATTCGATCGCCGAACTGCGCGAGGGCGTCTCCGGCCGGATCAGGCTCGGCGCGATCCCGACCGCGCTGCCGATGATCGCCCATATCACCGCGCCTTTCTCAGAGCGCTATCCGGCGGTGTCTCTCACCGTGCTGTCGCTGACCTCGCAGGAGATCCAGCAGGGCATCGACGATTTCGAGCTCGATGTCGGACTGACCTATCTCGACAACGAGCCGCTCGACCGGGTGATCTCGAAGCCGATCTATCAGGAATCCTATGTGCTGCTGACGCGCGAGGACGGGCCCTTCGGCGCACGCGACACCATCACCTGGGCCGAGGCCGCCGAGCAGAAACTCTGCCTGCTCACAGGCGACATGCAGAACCGGCGCATCATCGACGGCATCTTCCGCTCGGTCGGCACGGCGCCGCGCCCGATGATCGAGACGAACTCGATCTTCAACCTCTGTTCGCATGCCGGCATCCAGGGCGTCTCCAGCATCGTCTCGCTGCAATTGCTGGAATTCTTCGGCGTGCCGCTCGGCACGAGGGCGCTGTCGCTGGTCGAGCCCGAGGCGCAGCGCACGATCGGGCTCATCGTCGCGGACCGGCAGCCGGTGGCCCCGCTCGCGCGCAACCTCCTGATGATGACGAAGCCGGTCACCGATGCCGGGCTGCCGCGCCGCCCCATCATTCGATAGCCTTTGCCTATCGTCTTAGAAGCAGCGCAGCATTGTGCAGCGCAAAACGGCCCATCAGAAGAATTTTTGGACCCTGTCAAACCTGCATCGTGACGGGCGCGGGCCCATATCGCGTATTTTGATAGCTAAAAACTATCACACATTCGAAAGAAACGATTTGAAATCATTCCAGTTTCAACCACCCTCCCCATAACGAGCGCCCGGCGCACCGGGCCTATGGAGGAAAGATGGCGGCTTATCCGGCCTGGGATCAGGACAGCGCACGCATGATCGTCGCCGGTCTGGCGCATCTCGAAGGCGCCACGCTGCCGATGCTGCACGCCCTTCAGGACGAGTTCGGCTATGTCGACCCTCAGGCCGTGCCACTGATCGCGGAAGCGCTGAACCTGTCGCGCGCCGAGGTCCATGGCGCGATCTCCTTCTATCACGACTTCAAGACCGCCCCGCAGCCGGCCCGCGTCATCAAGCTCTGCCGGGCCGAGGCCTGCCAGGCTTTGGGCTGCGAGAGCGTCGTCGACGAGCTTGCCCGCAACCACGGCATCGCGGTCGACGACCACCATGCCGGCGACGCCATCGTCGAAACGGTGTATTGTCTCGGCAATTGCGCGCTCGGGCCCTCGGCCCTGGTCGATGGCGAGTTGATCGGGCGCGTCGATGCCGCGCGCATGGCCGGGCTCTGCCAGCACGGAAAGGCGCATTCATGAGCGCCGCACCGGTCCGCATCTTCGTTCCCATCGACGCCGCCGCCCTGTCGGTCGGCGCGGAAGCCGTCGCGCAGGCCGTCGCCAGCGAAGCGGTGGCGCGCGGGCTCTCGGTCGAGATCGTCCGCAACGGCTCGCGCGGGATGCTCTGGCTGGAGCCGATGGTCGAGGTCGAGACGAACGAGGGACGCATCGCCTACGGGCCGGTCGCGGCGAAGGACGTCGCGTCGCTGTTCGATGCCGGCTTCGCTTCGGGCGGCGCGCATGCCTTGCGCCTCGGCAAGACCGATGAGCTCGACTGGATGAAGCGCCAGCAGCGGCTCACCTTCGAGCGCGTCGGCGTCATCGACCCGCTTTCCATCGCCGAATACCGCGCCCATGGCGGCTTCAAGGGGCTGGAGAAGGCGCTGGCCCTGACCGGCGGCGAGATCGTCGAGGCGGTAAAAGCGTCCGGCCTGCGCGGACGCGGCGGCGCCGGCTTCCCGACCGGCATCAAGTGGAAGACGGTCCACGACGCCAGGGCGGAGCAGAAATACATCGTCTGCAATGCCGACGAAGGCGATAGCGGCACCTTCGCCGACCGGATGCTATTCGAGGGCGACCCCTATCTCGTCATCGAGGGCATGGCGATCGCCGCGATCGCGGTCGGGGCAACGCGCGGCTACATCTATCTGCGCTCGGAATATCCGCATGCCCATCGCATGCTTCAGCGCGCGATCCTCAAGGCCGAAGCCGCCGGACTGATCGGCGCCTCGGTTCTGGGCTCGGAACACGCCTTCCATCTGGAAGTGCGGCTCGGGGCCGGTGCCTATATCTGCGGCGAGGAGACCTCGCTGCTGGAAAGCCTCGAAGGCAAGCGCGCCATCGTCCGCGCCAAGCCGCCGCTGCCGGCTTTGCAGGGCCTGTTCGGCAAGCCGACCGTCGTCAACAATGTGCTCTCCTTTGCCGCCGTGCCGTGGATCCTCGACCATGGTGCGCAGGCCTACGCCGATTACGGCATGGGTCGCTCGCGCGGCACTTTGCCGATCCAGCTCGGCGGCAATGTCAGGCGCGGCGGGCTGATCGAACTCGCCTTCGGCATCAGCTTGCGCGAGATCATCGAGGATATGGGCGGCGGCACGCTGTCGGGCCGGCCGATCCGGGCCGTGCAGGTCGGCGGGCCGCTCGGCGCCTATCTCACGGCCAGTCAGCTCGACGTGCAGATGGATTACGAGGCGCTCGCCGCCATGCGCGCGATGCTCGGCCATGGCGGCATCGTCGTGTTCGATGACAGCGTGGACATGGCCAGACAGGCCCGCTTCGCATTTGAATTCTGCGCCAAGGAAAGCTGCGGCAAGTGCACGCCCTGCCGCATCGGAGCGACGCGCGGGGTCGAGACGATGGACCGCATCATCGCCGGCACTGAGGTGCCGAAGAACATTGCCGTGCTGCGCGATCTCTCGAAGCTGATGACCGACGCCTCGCTTTGCGCCATGGGCGGGCTGACCCCCATGCCGGTGCTGAGCGCGCTCAACCATTTCCCCGAGGATTTCGACCGTCCTCCGCTGCCTCTGGCGGCCGAGTGAGGAGGCCACGATGAGCCTGATCAAGGAAATCGACTACGGCACGCCGATCCGGCTCTCCGAGAAGACGGTGACGCTGACCATCGACGGCCAGAGTGTGACGGTGCCGGCCGGAACCTCGGTGATGGCGGCGGCGATGAGCCTCGGCACCAAAATCCCCAAGCTTTGCGCCACCGACTCGCTCGAGCCCTTCGGCTCCTGCCGGCTCTGCCTCGTCGAGATCGAGGGGCGGCGCGGCACGCCTGCCTCCTGCACCACGCCGGCTGAAGAGGGCATGGTCGTCCGTACCCAGTCGGAGAACCTCTCGTCCTTACGCAAGGGTGTGATGGAGCTCTATATCTCCGACCATCCGCTGGACTGCCTGACCTGTTCCGCCAATGGCGATTGCGAATTGCAGGACATGGCGGGCGCCGTCGGCCTGCGCGAGGTGCGCTATGGCTATGAGGGCGAGAACCACGTCTTCGCCAAGGGCAAGGACGGCGCGGTCAACGCGAACTGGCTCGCGAAGGACACCTCCAACCCGTACTTCACCTACGACCCGTCGAAATGCATCGTCTGCAATCGCTGCGTGCGGGCTTGCGAGGAGGTGCAGGGCACCTTCGCCCTGACGATCACGGGCCGCGGCTTCGACTCCCGCGTCGCGGCGGGGCCGACCGATTTCCTGGGCTCGGAATGCGTTTCCTGCGGCGCCTGCGTGCAGGCCTGCCCGACCGCGACGCTGATGGAGAACAAGGTCATCGAGCACGGCCAACCCGAGCATTCGGTGGTGACGACCTGCGCCTATTGCGGCGTCGGCTGCTCGTTCAAGGCGGAGATGCAGGGCGACCGCGTCATCCGCATGGTGCCCTACAAGGACGGCAAGGCGAACGAGGGCCACTCCTGCGTCAAGGGCCGCTTCGCCTGGGGCTATGCCACCCATACCGACCGCATCACCAAGCCGATGATCCGGGCGAAGATCACCGACCCGTGGCGGGAAGTGTCATGGGAAGAGGCGATCACCTACGCCGCTTCCGAGTTCAAGCGAATCCAGGCGAAGTATGGCCGTGAATCGGTCGGCGCCATCACCTCGTCGCGCTGCACCAACGAGGAGGTCTTCCTCGTCCAGAAGCTGGTGCGCGCCGCCTTCCGCAACAACAATGTCGATACCTGCGCCCGCGTCTGCCACTCGCCGACCGGCTACGGCCTCAGGACGACGCTCGGCACGTCGGCCGGCACGCAGGACTTCAAGTCCGTCGCCAAGTCCGACGTCATCCTGGTCATCGGCGCGAACCCGACCGACGGCCACCCGGTCTTCGCCTCGCGGATGAAGAAGCGCATCCGCCAGGGCGCGCGCCTGATCGTCGCCGACCCGCGCCGGATCGACATGGTGCGGTCGCCGCATGTCGAGGCGGACTACCATCTGCCGCTCAGGCCCGGCACCAATGTCGCGCTGCTCAACGCGCTCAGCCATGTCGTCGTCACCGAAGGGCTGATCAACGAGGCCTATGTCCGCGAGCGCTGCGATCTCGGCGATTTCGAGCACTGGGCTCGCTTCGTCGCCCGTGAGGAGAACTCGCCGGAGATGAGCGAGCAATATACCGGCGTGCCGGCGGCGGATGTGCGCGCCGCGGCGCGGCTCTATGCCACCGGCGGCAATGGCGCGATCTATTACGGGCTCGGCGTCACCGAGCACAGCCAGGGCTCGACCACGGTGATGGCGATGGCGAACCTCGCCATGGCGACCGGCAATATCGGGCGCGACGGCGTCGGCATCAATCCGCTGCGCGGGCAGAACAATGTCCAGGGCTCCTGCGACATGGGCTCCTTCCCGCACGAATTCTCGGGCTATCGCCACGTCTCCGACGATTCGACGCGGCAGGTCTTCGAGATGCTCTGGGGCGTGCCGCTCGATCCCGAACAGGGCCTGCGCATCAACAACATGCTGGACGAGGCGGTCGAGGGCACCTTCAAGGGCCTCTATGTCCAGGGCGAGGACATCGCCCAGTCCGACCCGAACACCAAGCATGTCACGGCGGGCCTCGCCTCGATGGAATGCGTCGTCATCCAGGACATCTTCCTGAACGAGACGGCGAAATACGCCCATGTCTTCCTGCCGGGCGCCTCCTTCCTGGAGAAGGACGGCACCTTCACCAATGCCGAGCGCCGCATCAACCGCGTGCGGCAGGTCATGGCCCCGCTCGCCGGCAAGGACGAGTGGCAGGTGACGATCGATCTGGCCCGCGCGCTGGGCTACGAGATGGCCTATGGCCATCCGAGCGAGATCATGGACGAGATCGCGCGGCTCACCCCGAGCTTCGCGGGGGTCTCCTATGACAAGCTGGACAAGCTCGGCTCGGTGCAGTGGCCCTGCAACGACAAGGCCCCGACCGGCACGCCCTTGATGCATGTCGACCGCTTCGTGCGCGGCAAGGGCAAGTTCATGATCACCGAATATGTCCCGACCGACGAGCGGACGGGGCCGCGCTTCCCGCTGCTGCTCACCACGGGCCGCATCCTCTCGCAATACAATGTCGGCGCGCAGACCCGGCGCACCGAGAACGGCGCCTGGCATGACGAGGACGTGCTGGAGATCCACCCCTTCGACGCCGAAAGCCGCGGCATCCGCGACGGCGACCTCGTCGCGCTCGCCAGCCGCTCCGGCGATATCGCGCTCCGGGCGGTGATTTCCGAGCGGATGCAGCCGGGCGTGGTCTATACGACCTTCCACCACGCCAAGACCGGCGCGAACGTCATCACCACCGATTATTCGGACTGGGCGACGAACTGCCCGGAATACAAGGTCACCGCCGTCGACGTCCGGCGTACGAATGCTTATTCCGCCTGGCAGGAGAAGAATTTCGAAGAGGACGTGACCTTGCGCCGGATCGCGGAGCGCCTGCCCGATGCCGCGGAATAATCCGCCAGCCCAGCCGCCGGCCTCGGCCGCCGTCACGGCCCGGCCGCTGCGCTTCGGCGCGGCGCAGGACGATGCGCGCGAGATCGAGGTCGCGGTCGAGACCCCCATCAACATCGTCTACGGCAACATGCCCTATGCGGTGATGATGGCGAGCCCGTCGGACCTTGAGGATTTCGTCACCGGATTCAGCCTGACCGAGGGCATCGTGCGCGGCGCGGATGAGATCCGCGGCATCGCGGTCGAGCCGAAGGACGAGGGCGTCATCGTCACGGTCGAGCTCGCGCCGGGCCGCTTCCGCGAGCATCTGGCGCGGCGGCGCAATCTCTCGGGCCGGACCTCCTGCGGTCTCTGCGGGGTCGAGACCATCGAAGAAATTCCGATGGCTGATGCCGCGACGCGGGCTTCACGCGCCGTATCTGCCGCGGCGATCGAGGCCGCGCTTGCGGCGCTCGACAAGCACCAGCCGCTGAACCAGCTCACCCGCGCCGTCCATGGCGCCGCCTGGTGCGATGCCTCCGGCGCGATCCTGGCGGTGCGCGAGGATGTCGGCCGCCACAACGCGCTCGACAAGCTGATCGGCGCCCGCCTGCGTGCCGGGGCCAATGCCAGCGACGGCTTCCTGCTCGTCACCAGCCGCGCCTCCTTCGAGATGGTCGAGAAGGCCGCGATCTTCGGCGCGGGAACGCTGGTCGCGATCTCCGCACCGACCTCGCTCGCGATCGAACGCGCCCGGCATCTCGGCCTGACGCTCGCCGCGGTCGCACGGCGCGACGGCTGCATCGTCTTCACCGGTGCGCTCGCACCCGAACCCGAGACGATCGCCCGATGACGGAGGCCGGCCTGACCACCGATCACCACGCCGAAAACGTCGAGAAGCTCCGGCGCATGGCCGGGCAGATCGCCGATTTCTTCAAGGCCTATCCGGAAGCGGAGGCGGCCGCCTCCGTCGCCGACCATATCAACCAGTTCTGGACCGGACGCATGCGCGGCGACTTCCTCGCCGCCTTCGCCGACCGGCCGGAGGACCTCACGCCCCTGCTGCGGCAAGCCCTGCCGAAGATCAGGCCGGGGCGCGGAGGTTAGCAGCCAGACGCCGGTTCTGCCGGCGACAAGAGATGACAACGAGCTGGGACCCTACCCGGCCCGAACGGCGAAGCTTTGGGGAAAGGAACCGGGGAATGAGTGTCGCAGAGGATATCGGACAGGTCGGGGGCGGCGTCGGCCTGCTCGATCGCGAACGGACCATCGCCAAGGCCGGCTTCAACCGCTGGCTCGTGCCGCCGGCTGCGCTCTGCATCCATCTCTGCATCGGCATGGCCTATGGCTTCTCGGTGTTCTGGCTGCCGCTGAGCCAGGCGATCGGCATCACCAAGCCCGTCGCCTGCGCCGCGGATGTCGGCCTGATCGGCTCGCTGTTCACCACCGCCTGCGACTGGAAGGTCGCCGATCTCGGCTGGATGTACACGCTGTTCTTCGTCCTGCTCGGTTCGTCCGCTGCGATCTGGGGCGGCTGGCTGGAGCGCGTCGGCCCGCGCAAGGCGGCCTTCGTCTCGACCTTGTGCTGGTGCGGCGGCCTTCTGGTCTCGGCGCTCGGCGTCTACACGCACCAGCTCTGGCTGATGTGGTTGGGCTCCGGCGTGATCGGCGGCATCGGGCTCGGCCTCGGCTATATCTCGCCGGTCTCGACCCTGGTGAAATGGTTCCCGGACCGGCGCGGCATGGCGACCGGCATGGCGATCATGGGCTTCGGCGGCGGCGCGATGATCGGTTCGCCGCTGGCGGACATGCTGATGAACTATTTCAAGACCCCGGCCTCGGTCGGCGTCTGGCAGACCTTCGTCGCGATGGCCGCGATCTATTTCGTGTTCATGATGGCCGGCACCTTCGGCTACCGCGTGCCGCCGGCGAACTGGCGCCCGGAGGGCTGGACGCCCCCGGCGACGCAGAACGCGATGATCACCTCCGGCCATGTCCATCTCCAGAACGCGCACAAGACGCCGCAGTTCTGGCTGATCTGGGCGGTGCTCTGCCTCAACGTCTCCGCCGGCATCGGCGTGCTCGGCATGGCCTCGCCGATGCTGCAGGAGATCTTCGCGGGTTCGCTGATCGGCAAGCCGGAGATCGGCTTCGCCGCCCTCGACGCCGGGCAGAAGACGCAGATCGCCACGATCGCGGCCGCCTTCGTCGGCCTGCTCTCGCTGTTCAATATCGCCGGGCGCTTCTTCTGGGCCTCGCTCTCGGACAAGCTCGGCCGCAAATTGACCTATGCCACCTTCTTCGGGCTGGGCATCCTGCTCTACGCGCTCTCGCCCTGGGCGGCGCATGCGGGGTCGCTGGCGCTGTTCGTCGGCTTCTTCTGCATCATCCTGTCGATGTATGGCGGCGGCTTCGCCACGGTTCCGGCCTATCTCGCCGACATGTTCGGCACACAGTTCGTCGGCGCCATCCATGGCCGGCTGCTGACGGCCTGGTCGACCGCGGGCATCATCGGCCCCGTCGTGGTGAACTATATCCGCGAGGCGCAGATCAATGCCGGCGTGCCGCGCGCGCAGGTCTATGACCGCACGATGTACATCCTCGCGGGCATGCTGGTGCTAGGCTTTCTCTGCAACCTGCTGATCCGCCCCGTCGCGGCAAAGTGGTTCATGAAGGATGCCGAGGTCGCGGCGCTGCAGGCCCGCACGGCCAATGCCAACGCGACCGCGCATTACGGCTCCTACGGCATCGGCAAGGGCGGTGTTGACGGCACGGCCCTGCTCGCCTGGGCCGTCGTCGGCCTGCCGATCGCCTGGGGCGTCTGGATCACCCTGTCGAAATCGCTGGCGCTGTTCCGCTAAGCGGAGTTCGGCGGAGCCATGACGCGAAGCCCGCATCGGCAGACCGGTGCGGGCTTCGCCGTTCCCGGCTCGTCGTCATCTGTCCCGACAATGAACCTGCTACGCTCTCGCCCGTTGTGGAAAGGCGGCCTCCCCGGATGCCGCCATCCAGCTTCGATCACGAGAGGAGACAGCGTCATGGCGATCAACAAGACCGGCTCGGCCCATTGGGAAGGCGGCATCAAGGATGGCAAGGGCGCGATCTCGACGCAGACAGGCTCGCTCAAGGACTATCCTTACGGCTTCGCCAGCCGCTTCGAGGGCAAGCCCGGCAGCAACCCGGAAGAATTGCTCGGCGCGGCGCATGCCGCCTGCTTCACCATGGCGCTGTCGCTGATCCTCGGCGAAGCCAAGCTGACCGCCGAGGCGCTCGACACCACGGCGCAGGTGACGCTCGACAAGCTCGATGACGGCTACGCCATCACCGCGATCCATCTCACCCTCAAGGGCAAGGTGCCCGGCGCCGACCAGGCGACCTTCCAGTCGCTGGCCGACAAGGCCAAGGCCGGCTGCCCGGTCTCCAAGGTGCTGAAGGCGCCGATCACGCTCGAGGCGACATTGGTAGGTTGAGTTTCCGGCCGCAACGTCATGCCCGCCCTTGTGGCGAGCATCCATGTCTTGAACACCGCCTTCGCCGAAGGAAGACGTGGATGGTCGGGACAAGCCCGACCATGACGGAGAGGAACTGCCACCTCACGCGAAATGACAGGAGACGCTGACGCCACCCAGCATCCGCAACTCCGGCCGTTCGGCCCGGCAGCGATCGGCGGCGCGTGAGCAGCGCGGGTTGAAGCTGCAGCCCGGCGGCGGGTCGATCGGGCTCGGCACCTCGCCCGACATCGGCCGGCGTTCGCGGTTCGGCCGCTCGACATCGGGAATCGTGTCGAGCAGCAGCCGGGTATAGGGGTGGCGCGGCCGGTTGAAGACCTCCTCGGCCGGCCCCGCCTCGACGAAGCGGCCGAGATACATGATGGCGAGATCGTCCGACATGTGCCTGACGACCGAAAGATTGTGGCTGATGAAGAGATAGGTCAGCCCCAACTCCTTCTGCAGCTTGACCATCAGATTGAGGATCTGCGCCTGCACGGAGACGTCGAGCGCCGAGGTCGGCTCGTCGCAGACGAGGAAATCGGCTTCGGTGGCGAGGGCGCGGGCAATCGAGATGCGCTGGCGCTGGCCGCCGGAGAAGGCATGCGGGTAGCGGCTCGCATCGCTGCGCGACAGGCCGACGATCTCCAGCAGGTCGCCGACACGGTCTTTCGTGCTCGCGGCGTCCGGCCGCAGCTTCAATTCGCGGATCGGCTCGGCGATGATGTCGCCGACGCGCCAGCGCGGGTTGAGCGAGGCATAGGGGTCCTGGAAGATCATCTGCACGCGCGGCGGGCCGATGGTGCCATCAGCACGGCGGATGTCGCGGAAGTTCAGCATCCCCTGCGTCGGGCGCTGGAGGCCGACGACCATGCGCGCCAGGGTCGACTTCCCGCAGCCGGATTCGCCGACGATGCTGAAGGTGGTGCCGCGCCTGACCGTGAAGGAGACGTTTTCGACGGCACGCAGGATGCGGCGCGGCTGCTTCGAGAACAGCCGCGAGAGCGTCGGCGCCGAGACGTCGAAGCGGCAGGAGGCCGAGGCGACATCGAGGATGATGTCGTCCATGGTCGCCGTAGCGGTGGTCGCGATCTCCGGCACGGCCTGCCCTCGTTCGAGCGTGGTCACGGTATCACGCATGGGCCAACTCCTGCAGCGGGAAGTGGCAGGCCGCCGCATGGGCGACCGGCGGAAGGCCCGGCTTGTGATCGCGGCAGACGCCCTCCGCCCGGCCGCAGCGCGGGTTGAAGGCGCAGCCCGGCGGAATGGCGTTGAGCCGCGGCATGGCGCCGTCGATCTGGTTGAGCTGCGCATGCCGGGCATGGACGCTCGGGATCGAGGCCATCAGCCCGGCCGTGTAGGGGTGGCGCGGGCGGCGCACGACCTCCTCGACCGGGCCGATCTCGACGATGCGGCCGGCATACATCACCGCGACGCGGTCGGCGGTTTCGGCGATGACGCCCATATCATGCGTCACCAGCATGATGGACGTGCCGTGCTCGCGGCAGAGCCGCTTCAGCAGCGTGGTGATCTGCGCCTGAATGGAGACGTCGAGCGCGGTCGTCGGCTCGTCGGCGATGATCAGTACCGGCTCGGCGCAGAGCGCGAGCGCGATGACGACGCGCTGGCGCATGCCGCCGGAGAACTGGTGCGGGTAATGGTCGATGCGCATCTCGGCGGCGGGGATGCCGACCTCCTTGAGCAGGTCGAGCGCGCGCCTGCGCGCCTCCGCCTTGCCGACCGGCAGATGGGTGGTGATGGTCTCGACGAGCTGGTCGCCGACCGTCAGCAGCGGGTGCAGCGAGGTCAACGGGTCCTGGAAGATCGCGCCGATGCGACGGCCGCGCAGGCGGCGCATTTTTTCCGCCGGCAGATCGTCGATGCGCTGCCCTTCCAGCCTGATCTCGCCGCCGGCGATGCGGCCGGGCGGATCGAGCAGGCCGATCACCGCCGTGCCGGTCAGAGATTTGCCGGCACCGGACTCGCCGACCACGCCGAGGATCTCTCCCGGCGCGATGTCGAAGGAGACGCCGTCGAGCGCCGTCAACGGGCCGTGGCGGCCGTCGAAGACGATGCGCAGGTCGCGCACGGAGAGCAAAGGCGCGGCGGCGGATGCGGTCATGCGATGGCCTCGCTGCGTTCGATGGCGTAGCTTGACGAGAAGATCTCGCTCATCGGCGGGTGTCCGAGGGTGCGTTCGGGGTAGCGTGCCATCAGCCCCTCGAACTGGGCCTGGGCGCGGGCGTTGTCGGCGGCCTCGTCGATGCCGGGGATGATGCGGTTTTCCATGACGAAGCGGCCATCGATCACCACGGTCGAGACGTCGCGGCCATGGCCGGTCAGCATCATCGTCTGGATGGGGTCGATGACCTGCCCGCTATGGGGCCGGTCGAGCTCGAAGACGGTGATGTCGGCGCAGGCGCCCGGCTGGAGCCGGCCGAGATCGGGCCGCCGCAGCGCATCGGCGCCGCCGATGGTCGCGGCATCGTAATAATCCTCGGAGCGCACGGCGCCGGCATTGCCCGCCATGGTGCGGGCGAGGATCATGCCGACCTGCAGGTTCGTCACCATGTCGGGCGGGCTCGTATCCGTGCCCATGGCGATGTTGAGCCCCATCGCGCGGTAGCGGCCGAAATGATCGATGGCATTGCCGTGCCGGCCCGAGACCAGCGGGCAATGGACGATGCTCGCGCCGGAATCGCGGATGATCTCGAGATCGCGGCCGGGCCGGTCGACGAGCCGGCTGCCGGAGACGACGGTGCCGTGCGGCAGGAGGCAGCGCTCGCCGAGGAAGCCGAGGCTCTCCAGCCATTCCGGCGGGCTCATGCCGTGCTGGGCGAGGACGAGGTCGTATTCGATCTTCGACTGGCAGCAATGCAGCCTGACGGGAATACCGAGCTCGCGCGAGGCTGCGGCCGTGCGGCGCAAGAGCTCCGCCGTCGAGGTCTCGATGCGGTCCGGCGCGAGCATGGCACGGATCAGGCCGCCGGCGGCGCCTTCATGGCGTTTCGCGAAATCGATCGCGGCGGCGAGCTCGGCGAGGCCGCGCGCCTCGTCGTAATGGGTGACGATGCGGCCGTCTTCCTCGACGAGCTGGTTGCCGGTGCGATAGGCCGGGCCGAGATAGGCGCGGATGCCGAGCGCAGCGGCGGCTTCAGCGGCATCCTCGAACTCCTGCACCGTCTCGCCCCAGGCGCGGTAGAACAGCGAGGCGATCGGCAGCGCCGTGGTGATGCCGTTGCGGATCAGGGACGCGAAGGCGTGCTTCTTCTGGAAGGCCAGCTCCTCGCGGCTGTACATCTCGTAGGGTCCGGCCTCGAGATAGCTGCGCGGCCAGACCCGGCCCTTCTTCCAGGCCGGCTGGTTGTCGTAGCCGAGGATGGTGGTGTCGAGGTCGGAAAGCGCGTCGCAATCGACGAAGCCCGGCCCGATCAGGGCGTTGCCGTAGTCGACGCGTCTGCTGACCTCGCCGGGAAAGCCATGGCCGACGAAAACGATCCTGCCGTCCTCGAAGACCACCTCGCCGTCCTCGTAGAGGCGATGGCGCCCGTCCTTGTGGCCGACGACCCAGCGCGCCGCCATGAGGATGCGGCCTTCGGGGCGCTTTGCCGGCTTGAGGCTCACGGCGCGGTCCTGACCGAAACACCGTCGCGGGCGACGACCCTGCCGCGCTTGACGACGCGGCGCTTTGGAGAGCGGGTGACGACCGCCTCGGCCAGCGTCTCGCCCGGCAGGATGACGAAATCCGCCGCCTTGCCCTCGGCCAACCCGTAATCGGCGATCTCCATCACCTGCGCGCCGCCGAGCGTACAGACATCGAGCGCGATCCTGAGCTCGTCGTCGCGGCGGAAATTGTTGCGCAGGCCGACGAACATCGCCCGCTCCAGCATATCGGCATTGCCATAGGGGCCCCAGGTGTCGCGGATGCCGTCCGAGCCTGAGCAGACGCGCACGCCGGCTTCGACCAGCTTCTTCACCGGCGGGGCGGCGCTGCGCGAGGGGGCGGTGGTCATGATCGCGATGTCGAGTTCGGCGAGCTGCGCGATCAGCGGATCGACCAGCGCAGGATCGGGTGAGCCCAGGCAGAAGGCGTGGCTGATCGTGACCTTGCCCTGCATGCCGAGCGCGCGGGTGCGCTCGATGATCAGCTCCGTCGAGAAGGCGCCCATCTCGCCGGGCTCGTGCAGATGGATGTCGAGCGGCTTGCCATATGTCTGGCAGAGCGCGAAGACGGCATCGAGATGGCCCTTGGGGTCGCGGTCGATGCCGCAGGGATCGAGGCCGCCGACGATCTCGCAGCCGGCCTTCATCGCCTGATCCATCAGCTCCAGCGTGCCGGGACGGCGCAGCAGGCCCGATTGCGGGAAGGCGACGAGCTCGATGTCGACGATGTCGCGGTAGTCGTCGCGGGTCTTCATCACGCCCTCGACGCCCCAGAGCCCGTGCTCGGTGTCAACGTCGACATGGCTGCGGATATGGGTCGTGCCCATCAGCGAGGACTGGATCGACTGCCGGGCCGACTGGCGCGCCGGCTCGATATCCAGCCGCTTCTTGCTCTCGCGCTCATTGTCGATCTTGTCGAGCAGCTTCGGGCCGACCTCGTTGACGTACCAGGGCTGCCCCCAGAGGCTCTTGTCGAGATGGGTGTGCGCCTCGACGAGGCCGGGGATGACGATCTCGCCGCGCCCATCCTCGACCGCCACGCCGGCCGGCGCGGCGATGTCCTTCGCCATGCGGGCGATGCGGCCGTTCTCGATGAGGATGTCGAGGGCCGCTCCAGCGTTCGGGCGGACATTCTTGAGCAGCAGGGAGGCGGTCATATCAGGCATTTCCTCGTGGTTTCTTGTCAGCGAAGTTTCGGATTCAGCGCATCGCGCAGCCAGTCGCCGAGCAGGTTGACCGAGAGCACGATCAGCCCGAGCTGCAGCGAGGGGAACACGACGAGCCACCAGGAGCCGGAGAACAGGTACTGGTTGCCGATGCGGATCAGCGTGCCCAGCGAAGGCTGGGTGATCGGCATGCCCACCCCCAGGAAGGAGAGCGTTGCCTCCGAGAGGATGGCGAGGCCGAGATTGAGCGTCGCCGCGACCATGACCGGCGTCAGCGTGTTCGGCAGGATGTGCCAGAGCATGATGCGCGTCGCCGGCACGCGGATGATGCGGGCGGCCAGCACATATTCCTTGCGGCGCTCGACCATGGTCGAGGCGCGCACGGTGCGGGCATACTGTACCCAGTTGGTCAGCGAGATCGCGAGCACCAGCACCATCGCGGCGAAGGGGTCGCGCAGTTCCGGCGGCAGCAGGCCGCGGAACACCGCCGAGACCAGGATCGCCATCAAGAGCGTCGGGATGGAGAGCACCGTGTCCCCGAGGCGCATCAGCAGATTGTCGATGCGCCCACCATGGAAGCCGGCGACGAGCCCGACGGACACGCCGATCAGCATCGAGACGACGACGGCGGAAAAGCCGATGATCAGCGAGATGCGCGAGCCGTAGAGGATGGCGGAGAGCACGTCTCGGCCCTGCGGGTCGGTGCCAAGCAGGAAGGGCCATTCGCCGCCCTCCTGCCAGATCGGCGGGATCTCGGCCTTGTCGATGAAGATCTGCGAGAGATCATAGGGGTTCTGCACGGCGATCAGCGGGGCCAGGAAGGCCGTGACGATCAGCAGCGTCAGCACCAGCGCCGAAATCCAGGCGGCGGGCGTCTTGCGGAAGCTCCAGCCAATGTCGCTGTCGAGAAAGCGCCGGATGCGGCCGGGCTTGGCATCGGCAGGTTTGGCATCGGCAGGTTTGGCGACGGTCGCGACGGTTTCAGCGGGCATTGGCGGCTCCCGAGAGCGCGTCCTCGCGCAGGCGCGGATCGACGTAAGCATAGGTCAGGTCGACCAGGGTGTTCAGCGCGACGAAGATGAAGGAGACGATGATCAGATAGGCTGCCATCACCGGGATATCGACGAAGGTGACGGCCTGGACGAAGAGCATGCCCATGCCCGGCCATTGGAACACCGTCTCGGTGACCAGGGCGAAGGCGATGAGGTTGCCGATCTGCAGGCCGGTGACGGTGATGACCGGCATCAGGCAGTTGCGCAGCGCATGGCCGAAATGGATCGAGCGGGCCGGCAGGCCGCGCGCCCTCGCGAAGCGGATGAAATCGGTGCGCATGGTCTCGAGCATCTCGGCCCGCACCAGCCGCATCACCAGCGTGATCTGGAAGAGCGAGAGGGTGATGCCGGGCAGGATCAGCGCCTTGCGCCCCGACGGCGTCAGGAAACCGGTGCTCCACCAGCCGAGCTTCACCACCTCGCCGCGGCCGAAGGCCGGCAGCCATTGCAGCGTCACCGAGAAGACGAGGATCAGCATGATCCCGAGCGCGAAGCTCGGCAGCGAGACGCCGAGCACCGATCCGAATTGCAGCGCCTTGGCGAGGAGGCTTTCTCGTCGGATGGCAGTGTAGACCCCGAGCGGGATACCGATGGCGAGCGACAGGAAGGTCGCGACCAGGACGAGTTCGAAGGTCGCCGGGAAGCGCTCCGAGATCAGCGCGAAGACATCCTGCTGATTGCGGTAGGAGATGCCGAAATCGCCCTGGGCCGCATTCTTCACGAAGGTCGCGAATTGCAGCACGAAGCCCTTGTCGAGACCGAGGCGGGTCCGCAATTCGTCGCGCTGCTGCTGGCTCGCCTGCTCGTTCAGCATCAGTTCGACGGGATCGCCGACGAAGCGGAAGCTCAGGAAGGCGAGGAAGGCCACGGCGAGCATGACGCCGGCGGCATTCAGGAAGCGCTTGAGGAGGAAGGCCGGCATGGGCGGCTCCTGGGTTCCGGCGGCATTCCCGGGCTTCGCGTTGGCGAAGACCCGGGAAGCTCAGGCGGATGAAGGGCTCGTTTCCGAGATGGCCGGGTCAAGCCCGGCCATGACGGCGGCGGTTCAGCCTCACTTCAGCTTGGTCAGCCACAGGCGCGGCTTGTTGTCGGAGGCCTGCACCATCGTCTCGACATTCGCGCGCATCGCCCAGGCCATCGGCTGCTGGTGCAGCGGGATGAACAGGGTCTGCTCCTTCACCAGCTTGAGCGCCTGCTTCATCATTTCGATGCGTTTGGCGTTGTCGAGCTCGACGCCGGCCTTGTCGATCAAGGCATCGACCTGTGAGTTGCCCCAATTGCCCCAGTTGAACACGCCCGCCGTGCCGGTCTTCGAATGGATCACCTGCACGAGCAGGGAATAGGCGTCGATCATCGGCTCGTTGGCCCAGCCGAAGGAGAGGACGTCGAAATCGCCCTTGGTGCGCTTCGGCGTCTGCTGGGCGCGCGGCGCCATGCTGAGATTGGGCTTGAAGCCGGCGCGCGACCACATCGAGGCGACCGCCTGGCAGAACTCCTCCTCATTGACCAGCGAATCGCTCTGGCAATTCATCTGGAAGGAGAAGCCGCTGGGATAGCCGGCCTCGGTGAGCAGCTTCTTGGCGGCGTTCAGGTCGAAGGGCGGACGCTCGTCCTGCGACGGCTCATAGCCGGGGATGGCGGGCGCGATGAGCGCACCGGTGTTGCGCGAGAGGCCGCGCATGGCGCGCTTCTGGACCGCATCGATGTCGATGGCGCGATAGAGCGCCTCGCGCACCCGGATGTCCTGGAAGGGATTCTTGCCCTTCACATCGCTCTCGAAGAGCTGGTCCTTGAGATTGAAGGCGAAGAAGACCGAGCGCAATTCGTTGGTCTGCATCACCTTGACGTCGGACGACGCCTTGAGGCGCGGCAGATCCTGCAGCGGCGCGACATTGGTGTAGTCGATCTCGCCCGACAGCAGCGCCGCGACGCGAGTCGAGGCCGAGGCAATCGGGACGAACTCGATGCGGTCGATATTGTGCTGCGGCTTGTCCCACCAGCCGGGATTCTTGACGAAGATCGTCTTGGCGTCGGGCTGGCGGCTCTCGATCGAGAAGGGGCCGGTGCCGTTGGCGTGGTCGGTGGGATAGCCGGTGACGCCCTTGCCGACATCGGTCGGCTTCAGGGCGTTGTGCTCCTCCAGCCACTTCTTGTCGAAGATGAAGATGTTGGTGAGGTCGTTGAGCAGCAGCGGATAGGGCCCGTCGACCTCGATCTCGACGGTGTAGTCGTCGATCTTTTTCGAGGATTTATAGGCCGGCAGATTGCCCTTCAGCGGCGAGGCGGCATCCGAGACGCGAGCGAGCGAGGCGATGACGTCGTCGGCCGTGAAGGGGTCGCCATTGTGGAAGGTCACGCCCTTGCGCAGATGGAAGCGCCAGACCGTCGGCGACACCGTCTCCCAGGACTCGGCCAGCGCCGGCTCGATCTTGAGGTCGCCGGTATAGCGCACCAGCCCTTCATAGACGTGGTTCAGGACCGACAGCGTGAAGGTCTCGCCGAAGGAATAGGGGTCGAGCGAGGCGATCTCGCGACCCGCACCCCATTTCAGCGTCTTCGCCTCCGCCGCGCCGCTCAGCGCGAAAGCGGCAACGGCCGCCAGCAACCAGGCCTTCTTCATCGACACTCTCCCCTTTTTCATTCGGCGCAGCCCGGAACGAAGCCGCGCGGTCGTCACTGCCACCTCTGTGCGCATCGTGGCGCTTTCCGCGCCATCTCGTGTGCGATTAATGTTCAGTCTTGCATACGATTGTTTGATCGTATTGTATGCGATTATTGAACACAAGCGCAAACTGGAACGGAGCCCCGTCTCGTGACATTGACGGTCCCCAGCAAGGTCAGACCAAAGCGAGGACAGGCCGATATGGGCGAGTCACGGCTGCCGGGATTGCGTGCGCAATCCGTCTACAGGGCGCTTCGGCGCGCGATCATCGAACAGGCGCTGAAACCGGGCATGAAACTGCCCGAGGATTCGATCGGCGAGCAGCTCGGGGTCAGCCGCACGCTGGTCCGGGAGGCCTTCAACCGCCTTTCGGTGGAAGGGCTCGTCGAGCTCACGCCGAACAAGGGCGCCTCCGTCGCCTATCCGACGCTGGAGGAGGCGCGCGACGTCTTCGAGGTCCGGCGCGGGCTCGAGCGGCTCGTCGCCGAGAACCTCGCCGGGAGATTGACCGCCGCGCAGGCGGCCGAGCTGGAAGCCCATGTCCGGCAGGAGGAAAAGGCGCATGGGCAGGACGGGCCGGAATCGATCCGCCTGTCCGGCGAGTTCCATATCAAGCTCGCCGAGATGACCGGCAACGCCCTGCTGCTGCGCTATGTGCAGGAATCCTCGTCGCGCTGCTCGCTGATCCTGGCGATCTACGGCCGGCCGCATTCCTCGGAATGCGCCGTCTCCGAACACCGCCAGCTGATCGAGGCCCTGCGCGACGGCGACGCCGCCCGCGCCGCCGACCTGATGGACCATCACCTGCGCGCCGTCGTCACCCGCGCGCTGCTGACACCCCGCATCGAGCGCGACATCCGCGACGTGCTCGCCCCCTATGCCCTGAGCGAAGGACTGACCCCATCATGACAGCGACGCCGGCCGTGCAGCCGCGGGCCGAGGAAGCCCCCGGCATCGTCACCTTCGATTTCGCGCAGCTGACGCCGCGCGAACGCTACAAGCTGCTGATCGGCGCCGTGGTGCCGCGGCCGATCGCGCTGGTGACGACGGTCGATGCGCAGGGCACGGTCAATGCCGCGCCCTTCTCCTTCTTCAACTGCCTCTCCGCCGATCCCGCGATCCTGGCTCTCGGCGTCGAATACCGCCCGACCGGCGCGCAGAAGGATACCGGCCGCAACATCCGCGAGACGCTGGCCTTCACCGTCAACATCGTCTCCGACGCGCTTGTCGCCGGCATGAACATCTGCGCCGTGCCCTTCGAGCCCGGCACGGACGAGCTCGCCGAGGCCGGCCTCACCGCCATGCCCGGCATCAAGGTGCCCTGTCCCTGGATCGGCCAGGCGCCGGCCGCCTTCGAATGCCGCCACCACACCACGCTCGGCATCGGCAGCTCGCGCGAGATCATCCTGGGCGAGATCGTCTATGCGCATTTCCGCGGCGATACCGTCGACGAACGCCTGCATGTCGACCCCGTCGCGCTCGACGCCGTCGGCCGCATGGGCGGCCATGGCTACGCGACGACGCGGGACTATTTCGATCTGCCGACCATGCCGCTCGCGACCTGGCGGACCGATCCGGACGCCGCGAATCGACGAGACTGACCTGCCGGTGCTGCGGCGAAGCGCAGCTTCGCCATGCAACAGGCGCGCAACGGTTAGTCCTCCACCTATCGACCTTGCATTTATCGCATCCCGCCCCTCGCGCTCACGCCATGGCGGGCTCCGCCCGCATGGGTCATCCTGACCTGACGTGACGGCAGCGCCCTTCGGAGCGCAACCGAAGAACAGCGGGGCGATGCACCGCGACAGGGGGAAGGCGGAACCATGGCGGCGCAGCCGCGCCATTGCTGCGCGGCACGGGGCCATGCCCGTTGGGTGACGACATGACGACGACAACCGAGATCATCGACTTCCGGGCCGAGACGGATGACGGAGCCACGCTCCACTGCTTCCGCGAGGGCCATGGCCAGCCGCTGCTGCTGGTCAGCGGCCTCAGCGGCACCGCCGGATTCTGGACGAACATCGCCGCGACGCTCGGGCGCTCCTTCGAGATCATCCGCTTCGACCAGCGCGGCATCGGCGGCAGCAGCCGCGGCGAGGCGCCCTGCGACATCGAGAGGCTCGCCCGCGACGGCCTCGCCGTGCTCGACGCGGCCGGGCTCGACCGGGCCGTCGTGCTCGGCCATTCGACCGGCGGCTGCATCGCGCAGGGGATGGCAAAGCTTGCGCCCGGCCGGCTCGACGGGCTCATCCTCAGCGGAAGCTGGCTCAAGGCCTGCCGCTACATGACCGCCCTGTTCGGTGCCCGGCGCGCCATCCTCGACTGCGCCCCCCAGGCCTTCGCCGCCCTGTCCGTGCTCAGCGCCTACCAGCCGCGCTGGCTCGAGGCGAACTGGCACATCTATGACGACGCGATCGAGGCCGCGCCGGTGAGCGACCATGCCCGGACCGTGATGCGCGAACGCATCGACGCGCTGCTCGCTTTCGACGGCACCGCCGATATCGAAGCCCTGCCGATGCCGATCCTGGTGATGGGGGCGCGGGACGACATGGTCGTGCCGGTCTACCATCAGGAGGCGCTGGCCGCCGCCCTGCCCGGCTGCCGCCGCTCGATCATGGAAACCGGCGGACATCTCTTCCCGGTATCGCGCCCGGACATCTTCACCGCCTCCGTGGCGGAATGGATCGGCGAGCTCTGAGCGCCCCACCCGCCCGGCCGCGTCGAAAGGACCCATATCGGCCCGGCGCCGGCCCACGCTAAACCGGAACCGTTCCAAGGAAGACCCGGGCCGCAAGCCGGGCCCCGAAAGACGAGACCCATGCGCGCCGTTCTGCCCCGCCTCCTCGCTGTATCCTTCCTGACCTCATCGCTTCTGGCCCTGCCGCTCCTCGCCCATCCCGCCGCCGCGCAGGATCTCGAGGCCGGCCAACGCTCCTTCAACAAATGCCGCGCCTGCCACCAGATCGGCGAGGGCGCGCGCAATCTCGTCGGACCCGAGCTCAACGGCGTGATCGGCCGGCATTCCGGCGCGGCCGAGGGCTACAGCTACTCGAACGCCAACAAGAATTCCGGCCTGACCTGGGACGAGGCGACCTTCGCGGATTACATCAAGGATCCCAAGGCGAAGATCCCCGGCACCAAGATGATCTTCGCCGGCATCCGCAGCGAGAAGGAGATCCAGGACCTGATCGCCTTCCTCAAGCAGTTCGACAAGGACGGCAAGAAGCTCTGACGGCGCCCCTCGCCGCGCAGTTCCCCGACCAAACCCATGTCTCGCGCAGCGCCACGGAAGGCGGTGCCGGACGAAAACGACGGCATGCGCTCAGATCAGGGCCGGTAATCCCCCGGCCATGACAGAACGCCTCTTCCATTTTCGCGATTGGATGCAATATTTATTCGCTCCGGCGGATCATCGCGATTCGGGAGCCGGAGAAATGTGCTGCCCGGGAAAGGTCTCCACGCACCGATGAAGAAGGCCAAGCGGAAAACGGGAGAGAAGCGGTCGCAGATCGCCGCTGTGCCGATCCGCCGCGCCGCCGACGGTTCGATGGAGATCCTGCTCGTGACCTCGCGGACGACACGCCGCTGGATCGTGCCGAAGGGCTGGCCGATCAAGGGCCTCAAGGACCACGACGCCGCTGCGCGCGAGGCCTATGAGGAAGCCGGCGTGATCGGCCGCATCGGCCATGAGCCGGCCGGGCGCTACAGCTACTGGAAGCGGATGAGCGACCATTTCGCGCTCTGCGAGGTGAAGCTCTATCTGCTGGCGGTCGAGAAGCAGCTCGGCAGCTTCCGCGAGCAGCACCAGCGCGACCTGCACTGGTTCAAGCTCGCCGACGCCGCCGATATCGTCGACGAGCCCGAGCTCAGCACCGCCATCCGCAAGCTGGAGACGCTGCCTGCCCTGGCGGCATGAAAGCCCGCGGCGATCGCACCCGAATGACAGCGCCGAGAACCGACGATTACTGGCGCATCTGACGAAAATGACGTAGCGTCACCATCCGGAACAAAGAAAAGCGGAGGCCGGCAATGCCCGACCAGACGCGCCATGACGCATGGCAGGCCGGCGAGACTGACGAGCGCTTCATGGCGCGCTGGAGCCGGGAGCTGGCGCCGCGCTTCATCGACTGGCTGAACCCCCTGCCCGGCTTCGAATGGCTGGAGGTCGGCTGCGGCAGCGGCACGCTCACCGAGGCGCTGCTCGGCCTGACCGTGCCGGTCAGCGTCGTCGCGATCGACCCCTCGGAGGACCTCCTGGCGCTGGCGCGCGAGCGCATCACCAATCCCCGCGCCAGCTTCCGGAAGGGCAGCGCCGAGGCCCTGCCGGTGGCGAATACAAGCTGCGACGCCGTCGGCTCGGGGCTGGTGCTCGATATCGTGCCGGACCGGGCCAAGGCACTGGCGGAGATGCGCCGGGTGGTGCGGCCGCGCGGGCTGATCTGCTTCTATGTCTGGGACTATCCGGGCGGCGGGGTGCAGTTCCTGCGCGCCTTCTGGAGCGCCGCGACGGCGCTCGACCCGCAAGCCGCCGATCTCGGCGAGGACCGGCGCTTCCCCTTCTGCACCCAGGAGGGGCTGACCGGGCTCGCGCTTGCCGCCGGGCTCACCGACGTCACCTGCGCGCCGATCACGATCCCGACCGTGTTCCGCGACTTCGCGGATTTCTGGCAGCCCTTCGCGCTCGGCACCGAGCCGGCTGCGGCCTATTACGCCGGCCTGGCGCCGGCGGCGCGCGAGTCCCTGCGGCAGAGGCTGCGGGACGGGCTGCCGATCGCCGAGGACGGCACGATCGCGCTGGAGGCGCGCGCCTGGGCGGTGCAGGGCATCTCGCCCTGAGGACAGAATGGCCGATGCGGGCCGCGCGAGCCAAAACCCCGCCCGCCTTGCGGCGTTCGTTCGCGAGCGAGGGGCAGCGGAGCGCCGCGAGGCGCGGTTGGGTATAAGGCCGCTTCCATTGAGCCAGGATGCGGCGCGGAAGGATTGAGCCACCTTCCGCACGCCCCGTGGCGCTCCGCTTGCCGGCGTTCTTTAAGTCTCCGGGCCGCGCTTATCGGGCCTTGTGGCCATCCTTCGCCGCGAGCCCTTTCGACGCCAGTTCGGCTCATCGCCTTGTCGCGTCTACTCGGGCATGGGACGAAGGCGTGATGCCATCGGCCGTTCCCAGCGAGCTCCTCGCACAGGGATCGTAGTGTCCCCAGGGCGGTGCCCCGAAGCCTCCCGGGAGTGGATCGTGACTCCACCCGCAGGCGCCGCCCCCACCCCCACCAACGGCACACCTCCGGATGGCTGCCCCTCGGGGATGAGGTGGGCCGAGGATAGGCGCGGCCTGCAAGGGCGGGGATAAGTTTTGGCGAGCCGCGACGCCTCTTCCCGTCTCCCCTTGCGGGAGAAGGGTTCCCGCGCCCTCCATCGGCCGCGCGAGACGGGGATGCTCGGCACAAGGCCGAGCCTGACGGCGGACCGGGTTCGACTCCACGCCGGGATGGCGGCATGGCATAAGCGCTCTCTCAAGGAGCCAGCATGCCAATTCGCCCCGAACAGCCCGCGGACGCAGCCGCCATCCGCGCCCTGACCACCGAAGCCTTCGCGGCGGCGCCGCATAGCAGCGGCACCGAAGCGGCCATCATCGACGGCTTGCGCGCGGCCGGCGCGCTGACGCTCTCGCTCGTCGCCGTCGAGGGCGGTGAGATCGTCGGCCATGTCGCCTTCTCGCCGGTGACGATCGACGGGGCGGAGCGTGGCTGGTTCGGGCTCGGGCCGGTCTCGGTGCAGCCGGGCCGGCAGCGCGGCGGCATCGGCTCAGGCCTGATCCGCGACGGCTTGCAGCGCCTGCGCGAGATCGGCGCCGGCGGCTGCGTGTTGCTCGGCGACCCCGGCTATTACGGCCGCTTCGGTTTTGCTGCCGATCCGGCGCTGGTGCTGGAGGGCGTGCCGCCGGAATATTTCATGCGCCTCGCCTTCGGCGCCGGGGTGCCGGCCGGCACGGTGCGCTATCACGCGGCTTTCGACGGGGCCTGAGGCTCAGGAGCGATAGGGCTGCCGAACCGCTACGCCTTTCCTTCTCTCGGCTGGGAGAAGGTGGCGCGGAGCGCCGGATGAGGGTGTGCGTTTTCTGAAGAAGGCTCAACGGCTCCGTTGCGGCTAGACGATCAGCGGCGGTCCCTCACCCCTGCCCCTCTGCCATACGGGAGAGGGATTCTCCGCGGCTCACTTCATCGCCCGGAAGGTGACGAGCACGGCCAGCACCGCCGCATAGCTCTGATGCGTGGTGCCGAGCCCGAGCTCATCGCGCGCATCGAGCAGAAAGCGTTCGAAATCGCGCGAGGCGTGGACGAAGGTGGAGGGGACGGCCATGGGGCAGTCCTAGCGCGCCCTGCGCTCGTCGTCTTGGTCGAGCGTGTCCTCGCCATCCATGTTTCTAGCGCGACTAGTTCAGCGGGTTAGTGGCCCGCATAGAGTGCCACCGCGGCAATCAAGTAGGAAACCGCGATCATCAAGTACGAAAACTGCAGCAACGTCACATAGGCCTCCGTTCCATTGGGGCCATCTATATATCCCCACGGCAATGGGGAGTCCGCGTCAAACGCTGCCAAGTTTCTGGCTAATCGTGCCAAGCAATGGCTAACGCCACCCACGCACCGCGATGGCCCTCTTCGCCCGGATGGGAGGAGGTGGCGCAGAACGTTGGTGAGGGTTAGCAGTTTCCGGGAAAGGCTCAGCGGCTCCTTTAAGCCGCGTGATACCGCCTGTCCTTTTAGGGTTCCCCACTATTCCATCAATTTATACCAATCCCTTACGGCTAGCTTTAGCCTGATTGCTTCTTCTTCCGGAAGAAAATTGCAATGGGCGATTGGTCCACGTACCAGATTAAGTCGATTTATGACTCGCAATACACGATTTTTGCTTGCGTTTGAGAACATTCCTGAAAATATATCCCAATTTTCTTTAACTATCTCTCCCAATTCCCCAAATGTTGTATAATCAATTAAACGATCAGATCGAGGAGGTAAGCCCTCAGAAGCTTCGCGATCTTGATTCTTCCGAGCATTTTCCTGAACTGCCTGCGGAACCGAAGTGTCCCACCAATTCTTTCCCTTTGAGTCTTCAAGAGCGCCATCAATTAGATTTCTAATATCATTCTCCAGCGCATAAAATATCTTGTAGAATTCACTCATCCGATCTGCGTCTTTAATTATCTCGAAATCAACTTGCTGAAGATAATCACTCACAAGTGAATCCGTAACTAATTCAATATTCGATTTTACGTTTTCGATTCTAAATTGCCGGGAAATTTTCCTGAGCTCTGCAGTTACAACCGCGTTCTTCAAAACGAATAACTCAATGACCCGCTCCTCACTCATGACAGCAGATTAGCCTTCAAGCTTCTAAAGATAGCATTGAATACGGCAGGATTCTCAGATTCTGGAAGTATGATATTGATGTTATACGATAACCCGATCCCCATCGGCTTTATAGTATGGTCATCGCGAGAGCCAGTTTGCTCTTTCGGAAAATCGATAACGGCCACTCCTTCAGATACAGGCGCGCTTTTATCGATATAAGCCCTTATCGTCTCGAATGTTTGATATATGAATCCGACAATTCTGTCGGATTTTCTAAGACCTGTTATTTCGACGATCAGGTCTACCACCTTGGGCTCGTCGGCTTTATGAATAAATTCGTTACGCCGAAACATCTCGGAAAAGGCTGACCGCAGACCCTCCAAAGCAGCTGAACTACGAGCACTATCAGATTTAAATTTTGAATATAGTTCAGTAGGCGTGCCATCCGATGACAAGAAGTTCATCTTCTTGAGTAAAGGCGGGATAGCCCTAGAAGAACCGCCAGTCAAATTCAAAATTGTCGAGAGGAAATGCCCAGAAAATCTATCAGGTCGTTCCGAAACTATAATCCCGTCAAGTGCTTTCTTGAAGACCCCTGGCGCTACAGCATAGGGCAAACCGCCCTTTATCTCGCGACGCTTCGTGTCCTGCTTGTCCCCTGCTTGCTTCTCACTCTCTCCGGAGCTCTGGTCTTTGATGGACGCGCTGCTTTCGTTCATGGCTGCTCTCCCCCCTCCATCGGAGTAGGAAATCCAAGTGAATGCAACCTAGAATTTCAGAATCCGTTGGCGTAATGGCTGCTCGGACCGAAACTACCTCCGCCGCCGCCTCTCCGACGCTCCCTTCGGCCGCGACTCCGGCACCGGGCCCATCTCGTCGAGCGTCGGCTTCCGCACCCGTGAGGTGCCGGTCAGCAGCGGGTTCGGCTTCTCGCCGGATTTCGGCTTGCCCTCGCCGCCGCCGAGATTATGCGGGCCCATATCCGCATCGGTGGGTTTCCGGGCGCGGGTCGGCGGCAGGTTGGCGCTGGAGCCGTAAGAGCGCTCGCCCTTGTACTTGCCGGCGGAGGCCTCGACATCGCCCTGCCGGGCGAGCGGATCGTCCGCGATCGCCAGCTCCGTCGCCTGCAGGCGCTTGATCTCGTCGCGCAGGCGGGCCGCCGTCTCGAATTCGAGATCGGCCGCAGCCTCGCGCATGCGCTTCTCGAGATCGGCGATCGCGGCCTTGAGGTTGTGGCCCGAGGCCGGCGCCACCAGCCCCTTGTCGACCGTGACATGGTCGCGCTCATAGACCGAGCCGAGGATGTCGCCGATGGCGCGCTTGATCGTCTGCGGCGTGATGCCGTGCTCGGCATTGTAGGCGAGCTGCTTCTCGCGGCGGCGATTGGTCTCGGCCAGCGCCCGCTCCATCGAGCCGGTGACGTGGTCGGCATAGAGGATGACCTTGCCATCGACATTGCGGGCGGCGCGGCCGATGGTCTGGATCAGCGAGGTCTCGGAGCGCAGGAAGCCCTCCTTATCGGCGTCGAGAATGGCGACGAAGCCGCATTCGGGGATGTCGAGACCCTCGCGCAGCAGGTTGATGCCGACCAGCACGTCGAAGGTGCCGAGGCGGAGATCGCGCAGGATCTCGATGCGCTCGATCGTGTCGATGTCCGAATGCATGTAGCGCACGCGCACGCCGTTCTCGTGCAGATATTCGGTCAAATCCTCGGCCATGCGCTTGGTCAGCACGGTGACGAGTGTGCGGTAGCCCTTCTCGGTGACCTCCTTGATCTCGTCCAGGAGGTCCGCGACCTGGTGCTTGGCGGGCCGGATCTCGACCGGCGGGTCGATCAGGCCGGTCGGGCGGATGACCTGCTCGGTGAAGACGCCGCCGGTCTGCTCCATCTCCCAGCCGCCGGGCGTGGCCGAGACATGCACCGACTGGGGCCGCATCGCGTCCCATTCCTCGAAGCGCAGCGGCCGGTTGTCCATGCAGGAGGGCAGGCGGAAGCCGTATTCGGCCAGCGTCGCCTTGCGGCGGAAGTCGCCCCGATACATGCCGCCGATCTGCGGCACGGTGACATGGCTCTCGTCGGTGAAAACGAGGGCGTTGTCCGGAAGATATTCAAAGAGCGTCGGCGGCGGCTCGCCCGGCTTGCGGCCGGTGAGATAGCGCGAATAGTTCTCGATGCCGTTACAGGAGCCGGTGGCCTCGATCATCTCGATGTCGAAGGTGCAGCGCTGGTCGAGGCGCTGCGCCTCCAGGAAGCGGCCCATGCGGTTGAGCTCGTCGAGGCGGGCTTTCAGCTCCTCCTTGATCGATTTCACGGCCTGGGTCAGCGTCGGGCGCGGCGTGGTGTAGTGCGAATTGCCGTAGACCTTGATGAATTCGAGCTCGCCGGTCTTCTGGCCGGTCAGCGGATCGAACTCGCTGATGCTCTCGACCTCGTCGCCGAACAGGCCGATGCGCCAGGCGCGGTCCTCATAGTGCGCCGGGTAGAGCTCGATCACGTCGCCGCGCACCCGGAAGGTGCCGCGGGCGAAGTCGTGCTGGGTGCGCTTGTACTGGAGCGCGACGAGATCGGCGATGAGCTGGCGCTGCTCGATGCGCTCGCCGAGCTTCACCGAGAAGGTCATCGCCGTATAGGTCTCGACCGAGCCGATACCGTAGATGCAGGAGACCGAGGCGACGATGATCACATCGTCGCGTTCGAGCAGGGAGCGCGTCGCCGAATGGCGCATGCGGTCGATCTGCTCGTTGATCGAGGATTCCTTCTCGATGTAGGTGTCCGAGCGCGGGACATAGGCCTCCGGCTGGTAATAGTCGTAATAGGAGACGAAGTACTCGACCGCGTTGTCGGGGAAGAAGCTCTTGAACTCCCCGTAGAGCTGCGCGGCCAGCGTCTTGTTCGGTGCGAGGATCAGCGCCGGGCGCTGCGTCTCCTCGATCACCTTGGCCATGGTGAAGGTCTTGCCCGAGCCGGTGACGCCGAGCAGCACCTGGTCGCGCTCCTGCCGGCGGATGCCGTCGACGAGATCGGCGATTGCCGTCGGCTGGTCGCCCGAAGGGGAGAACTCCGACTTCATCTGGAAGCGGATGCCGCCTTCCGATTTCTCGGGGCGCTCCGGCCGGTGCGGCGTCCAGGGCTTGCCGGGCTGGATGAAGGGGCTGCCGGTCTCCAGCAGATGCTGCAGCGAGCTCGCCGTCGCGGCCGCCGCGCCCTCGGCGCCGATGAAGGCGCCATCCGCCTTCTTGGAGAGCTTGCGCTTGGGCCTCTCCTCGCCGCCCGGCCGTTCCGTGGCATAGCTCGGCTTCGCCTCGTAGCCGGCCTGCGGCCGGTCGCTGAAGCCCGACGCGCCACCCGGCACCGCCGTGCCGCGGTTGATCGCGGGGTTGAGCAGGTCGGCGAGATAGCCTTCGAGCGGCTTCAGCTCGGGCTTGGTCGCCTTGGAATTCGGCGTGCGGGCCGAGGACGGCTTCTTCGCCGCCTTCGGCTTGGTCGCGGTGGTGTCGGAGCTTTTCGGCATGGCCGCAATATGGGGCGGAACCGCCGCGGATGCGAGGGGGCGCAGCGCCCGGCTGGCATGATTGGTGACAGGAGTTGACAGGACAGAAAACTGCAACTTATAGTTGTATAGATGCGGCATCCGCAATCAGGGGGCCGTTACGATGCCGGGGAGCAGACCCGAGCCGGCGGAGGATGAGGTCGAAGCCTTCATCACTCGCTGGCGCGTATCGGAGGGGGCGGAGCGCGCGGCCTATGCGCAGTTCCTGAGCGAGTTGTGCCCTCTGATCGGCGTCGAGGCGCCGCAGCCGCCAACCAGCGACGCCGACGCGGCGGCCTATCGCTTCGAGTACCCCGTGCGCTTTCCCGACGGGCAGGGCGGACACACGACCGGGCGGATCGATCTCTACAAGAAGAGCGCCTTCGTCCTGGAGGCGAAGCAGAGCCGGCTGAAGGGGCAGGCCAAGGAATTGCTGCCGGCCCAGGGCGCCCTGCCCTTCGCCGAGCCGGCGGGACCGCGCGGCCGGCGCGGCGCCGACCGTGCCTGGGACGTGCTGATGCTGAACGCACGCCGCCAGGCGGAGGATTATGCCAAGGCACTGCCCGCGGCACATGGCTGGCCGCCCTTCCTGATCATCTGCGATGTCGGTCATTGTTTCGAATTCTATGCCGACTTCACCGGGCAAGGTAAGAACTACAGCCAGTTTCCCGACCGGCAGAGCTATCGCGTCTATCTCGACCAACTGCGCGATCCCGCCATCCGCCGGCGCCTCGCCGCGATCTGGACCGAGCCTCTCACGCTCGACCCGGCGCGCCATGCCGCCCGCGTCACCCGCGCGATCGCCGAGCGGCTGGCGGCGGTGTCGAAGGCGCTGGAGCGGGTGCACGACCCGGAGGAGGTGGCGCTCTTCCTGATGCGCTGCCTGTTCACGATGTTCGCCGAGGATGTCGGACTGATCCGCAAGGACGCTTTCAAGACGCTTCTGCGCGAATGCCGCGACGATCCGGACTCCTTCCTGCCGCTGGTCTCGGAACTCTGGCAGGCCATGGACAAGGGCGAGTACTCGACATCGGTGCGCGAGCGCATGAAGCGCTTCAATGGCAAGCTCTACGAGGACGCCAAGGTCTACGCGCTGGGCCGCGAGGAAATCGGCGAATTGCTGGCGGCGGCCGAACATGACTGGAAGGAGGTGGAGCCGGCGATCTTCGGTGCGCTGCTGGAACAGGCGCTCGACCCGCAGGAACGTGCGCGTCTCGGCGCGCACTACACGCCGCGCGCCTATGTCGAACGGCTCGTCGTCGAGACGGTGATGGAGCCGCTCAGGGAGGATTGGCGTGCCGTGCTCGGCGCGGCCCAACAGGCACGCGACGGCGGCGACGCCAGGAAGGCGCTGACGCTGGTCGAGGGCTTTCACACGACGCTGTGTAAAACGCGGGTGCTCGATCCGGCCTGCGGAACCGGGAACTTCCTCCACGTCGCGCAGGAGTTGATGAAGAAGCTCGAGGGCGAGGTCCTCGACGCTGCGAGCGAGCTTGGCAGTGCCGAGACGCTTGGCGGCTTCGCGCGACACACGGTGGGCCCGCATCAATTCCTCGGCATGGAAATCAACCGTCGGGCCGTCGCCATTGCCGATCTCGTGCTTTGGATCGGCCATCTGCAATGGCATTTCCGCACCCGTGGCTTCGCGCCCAAGGAACCGATCCTCGAAAGGCTCGACCACATTTACAAGTGCGATGCCGTTCTCACATGGGACGGTTGGCCGATCCCGCAATGGCGCGACAGCGGCGAATTCCTGCCCAATCCGCGCCTGCCGGCATGGCCGGAAGCGGAGTTCATCGTCGGCAATCCGCCCTTCATCGGCGGCAAGGATCTGCGCATGCGGCTGACCGACGTCTACGTCGAGGCCCTGTGGGCAGTGCATCCGCAGATGAACGAGAGCGCCGATCTGGTGATGTACTGGTGGGATCACGCCGCCGAAATCCTCACCCGGCCGGGCACGAAGCTCCGACGCTTCGGCTTCGTCACCACCAACTCCATCACCCAGCTCTTCCAGCGCCGGACCATCGAGCGGCATCTCGCCGGCAAACGCCCGCTTTCGATCTTGATGGCAATACCCGACCATCCCTGGACGAAGGCCGGCAAGGACGCAGCCGCCGTGCGTATCGCGATGACGGTCGCACAGGCCGGCAGGCATGAAGGGAAGCGGCTGGAAGTCCTTTCCGAAGCCGGGCTCGACAGCGACCAGCCATTGATCGCGTTCCACGAGCGGCGGGGGCGGATCAATACCGACCTGACGATCGGTACCGACTTGACCACGGCAAACGCCCTGCGTGCGCAGGACGGGCTGTGTTCGCCCGGCGTCAAGCTCCACGGCGCGGGCTTCATCGTGACGCCGGCCGAAGCCGAGGCATTCGGGCTCGGGCGCAGACCCGGGCTTGAAATGTACATCCGTCCCTATCGCAACGGCCGCGACCTGACGGAAAGAGCGCGCGGCGTCATGGTCATCGACCTGTTCGGCCTTTCAGCCGAGACCGTCCGTGAGCGCTTTCCGGAGATCTACCAGCACCTCAAGCTGACGGTGAAGGAACTCAAGAGCGACGCCGGCAAGACCATTGGCCGCGACGCCAATCGGCGAGCCAGCTATCGCTCGCAATGGTGGCTGTTCGGGGAGCCGCGCCGTGAATTGCGCCCCGCCCTGGCCCAGCTCCAGCGCTACATCGCCACGGTCGAGACCGCGAAGCACCGTGTCTTCCAGTTCCTCGACGGGTCGATCCTGCCCGACAACATGCTGGTCGCGGTCGCGCTGTCGGATGCCTTCCATCTCGGCGTGCTGTCTTCGCGCTTCCATGTCATGTGGTCCCTTCGTCAGGGAGCAACGCTGGAGGATCGGCCCCGCTACTCGAAATCACGCTGCTTCGACCCGTTTCCCTTCCCGGAGGCCAGCGAAGCCCAGAAGGAAGCGATCCGGCTGCCGGCCGAGGCACTGGACGCGCTGCGCAAGCAGGTTCTGGCCGAGCATCCCGACCTCACCCTGACCAAGCTCTACAATGTCCGCGAGGCGATCCGCGCCGGCTCCGCGCTGAGCGCGGCCGAGACGAGTGTCCGCGATCGCGGCCTGGCGCTGATCCTCGACGAGCATCACCTGGCCGTCGATGCTGCCGTCGCGAGCGCCTATGGCTGGCCCGCCGATCTCGCCGAGGAGGAGGTGCTGGCGCGGCTCGTGGCGCTCAACCAGCAGCGCGCGCAGGAGGAGAAGCGCCGCCATGTCCACTGGCTGCGGCCCGACTATCAGCGCCCGCGCCATGGCGACACGGACAGGGGCGGGGAACAGCTCGAGGCGGAGGTGCTGGTCGCCGCGCGTCCCGCCGCGACGAAACCGAGCTTTCCGGCCGATGCCGTCGAGCGCGTCGCGGCGGTGCTCGCCATGCTGGGCGGCACCGCGATCCCGCTCGATGCGGCAGCCATCGCCGGGCAGTTCCGGCAGGGGCGCCGGGTCGAACGCGCCGTGCGCGAGATCCTCGTCTCGCTCGCCCGTGTCGGGGAAATCTCGACCGTCGACAGCGGCATCCGCTTCGCGCGCCGGCTGACCGCCACGGGGTGACGGGCGCGACCTCGTTCAACGCTGCCCGAGCCACGCTTCCAAGCCGGCGGCGGCGGCGGCGCCCGTCGCGAGGCTCGCCTGCAGCAGGTAGCCGCCGGTCGGCGCCTCCCAGTCCAGCATCTCGCCGGCGACGAAGACGCCCGGCAAGCGCTTCAGCATGAAGCCGGCATCGAGCTCGCCATGGCCGATGCCGCCGGCGGTCGAGATGGCGCGGGCGATCGGCATCGGCGCGGCGAGGCGCAGCGGAGCATCCTTGATGAGCAGCGCCAGGGCTCCGGGCTCGGCCGGCATCGCGGCGCCCGCAACCTCGCGCAGCAGCGCCACGGCGACGGGCGAAAGCCCGGCCGCCTTGCGCAGATGGTTGCTCAGCGTCTCGCCCTTGCGGCGCTTCGTCAGGCGCACAGCGAGCGCCTCGGCGGACAGGTCCGGCCTCAGATCGAGCCGGAGCGTCGCCGCGCCATCGCGCCGAACGGCCTCGCGCAGCGGAGCCGAGAGAGCATAGATCAGGCCGCCCTCGATGCCATCAGCGTCGATCATGGCCTCGCCCGCCACCTCCTCATCGCCGAAGCGCGCCACGATCCGCTTCAGCGGCGTGCCGGCGAAACGCGCGCGCATCGTCTGCGACCAGGCGACGGTGAAACCGGCATTGGCGGGCCGGAGCGGCGATAGCGCGATCTCCCGGGCGGCGAGCAGCGGCACCCAGCCGCCATCGGAGCCGAGACGCGGCCAGCTCGCGCCGCCCAGCGCGAGCAAGGCGGCCGCGGGATGGACGGTTTCGGTTTCGCCGGAAGCGAGCCGGAAGGTCAGGGCACCGGCAGCGTCCCAGCCGGTCCAGAGCCGCCCGGCCGCCAGCCCGACGCCCAGCCCTTCGAGACGCCGCAGCCAGGCGCGCAGCAGCGGCGAGGCCTTCATCGCACGGGGAAAGATGCGCCCACTCGATCCGACGAAGGTCTCCGCGCCGAGCCCATCGGCCCAGTCGCGCAGGGCTTGCGGCGGAAAGGCGCGGATGGCCGGCTCCAGCCAGCCCTTCGCCTCGCGATAGCGGCCGAGGACGGCATCGAGCGGCTCGGAGTGGGTCAGGTTCAATCCGCCCCGGCCTGCCAGCAGGAATTTGCGCGCCGGCGAGGCCATGCGCTCGTAGATCGTGACGCGATGCCCGGCCTGCGCCAGCCGCTCGGCCGCGATCAATCCGGCCGGGCCGGCGCCGATGATGGCGATATTCTGTGCTGACATGTCCCGGGCTTGCTCGCATTGCGCTTCACTCGCAATGACGGCTTAGACTGGGGGCTCCCGCGAGGGAACCTCATTCGCGACCCAGCCGGATCCTGCCATGCCTACGCTTGCCGCCTATATCGGCGCCGCGCTCTTCGAGATCGCCGGCTGCTTCGCCTTCTGGGGCTGGATGCGGCTCGGCAAGCCCGTCTGGTGGCTGCTGCCGGGGCTCCTTGCGCTCGGGCTCTTCGCCTGGCTGCTGACGCTGGCGGAAAGCGCCGCGGCCGGGCGCGCCTACGCCGCCTATGGCGGGCTCTATATCGCCGCCTCGCTCGGCTGGCTCTGGGCGGTGGAGGGCTTGAGGCCGGACCGGTGGGACGTGATGGGCGGCATCATCTGCCTCGCGGGCGCTGCGATCATCCTGGCGGCGCCGCGTTAGGCAGGCATGAACGCCATTCTCGGGCGAAGCGGCTTCGACCCGAGAATCTCATGCAAGAAGGGGAGCCCTTCCGCCCGGAGATGCTCGGGTGAAGCCCGAGCATGACGGCGGGGACGGGCCACCTCCCGATCGAAACGCCCGATGCTCACCCGCCCGAATGCGGGGCGGGGATGAGCGTGGCCGGCGTCTCGCGATTGCGCGCCGCTTCCTTGGTCTCGCGCAGGCGGCTTTCGCGCAACTCGTTGGCGCTCTCCAGGATCGGGTAGGCGATCGAGACGATGTGGCCGTGGATGCGCTTGAGGTCGCGGATGATGTCGAGATGGATCGCGCTGGTCTCGATCGATTCCGGCCGGCCCGAGCGCAGGCGCTGGAAATGGCTGTCGGTGGCGCGCCGCTCAGCCTCGCGCATCGCCGCCTTGTCGGCGAAGAGCTGGCGGGCGAGCACGAGGTCGCGCGTCGCGAAGACGTTGAGCGCCAGCGCCAGCGCCGAGGCGACGCGGTGATGGAACTCGCGGATCTCGGCCAGCCCCTCGGGCGAGAAGGAGTAGCGCTTGCGGATCTTCTTCTCGGCGAGCTCGCGCAGGTTCTTGTCGATGACGTCGCCGATATGCTCGAGATTGGTGATCAGCGTGACGATCTCGAACAGGCGGCGGCTTTCCTCGTCGGTCAGCTCGTTGCGCGAGACCTTGACCAGATAGAGCTTGATCGACTCATGGATGGTGTCGACGCCGTCATCGGCCCGGGCGATGGCGCGGGAGAGCTTGAGTTCGTCCTTCTCCAGCAGCGTCATGGTGTCGCGCAGCATGGACTCGACCCGGTCGCCGAGGCGCAGCGCCTCGCGCATCGCGCCGCCGAGCGCCTCGGTCGGGCTGTCCAGCGCATTGGGGTCGAGATAGCGCGGCGTCACCGCCTCGCCCTTCTCCTCCTTGCCGGGCATGAAGCGCTCGACCAGCCCCGAGATGGGCTTGACGAAGGGCAGGAAGATCAGCGCGCCGACGAAGTTCAGCACGACATGGAACTCGATGGCGAGGCGCGAGCCCGACGGAGACAGGCCGAGCAGCCAGCCCGAGAGCGGGCCGACGAAGGGCAGCACGGCGAGCGCCAGCAGGAGCCGGGTCAGCAGGTTGCCGACGGCGGCGCGACGCTGGGCGGCCGGCGCGCCGAGCTGGTCCAGCACCGGGATCAGCGCATTGCCGAGATTGGCGCCGATGACCAGCGTCAGCGCGGTTGCCGGCGGGAACAGGCCCGAGGCGGCGAAGGTCGCGATCATCAGGATGACCGCGATGCTGGAATGGACCAGCCAGGTCGCGGCGATGGCGACGAGCATACCGAGCAGCGGCTCGGAACCGATGGCCCCGAGGACGACGCGGAAGGTCGGCGAGCGGGCGAGCGGCGCGGCGGCGGCGTTGAGCTCGATCAGCGCCAGCAGGATGAGGCCGATACCGACGAGGACGCGGCCGATATTGCGCGGCCGTTCCATCGCCTCGCTGGAGAGATACATCGCGACGCCGATGGCGACGCAGAGCCCCCAGAGCCAGCCCAGATCCATCGAGATCACGAAAGCGGCGAGCGCCGTGCCGAGATTGGCGCCGAGAAGGACGGCCAGCGCCATCGCCGGCACGATCAGCGCCTGCCCGGCGAAGGAGGAGACCAGCAGCGTCGTCGCGGTCGAGCTCTGCAGCACCATGGTCACGGCGATGCCGCTGCCGAAGGCGGCGAAGCGATTGCGCGTGAAACTCTGCAACGCATGCCTGAGCTGCGAGCCGAAGGCGCGCATCGCGCCCGTTCGGACCAATCTGACCGCCCAGATCAGCAGCGCGACGCCGCCGGCCAGATGGATCAGGATGGTGGTTGCGCTCTCGCTCGCGTTCATTTCGGTGCGGTCTTTCTCCGGTTTGGGATTGAAATATCTGCCGAATCTATCAATTTTTGATTAGCCGGCCAACTGATATCTCGCAAAAAAGTGCCCATAATGAGATCACCGGAATTGTGATCCGGGCAGGCGAAATCCGGGCTTTCGGCGGCGGAATCAGGCCGGTGGGATCAGCGTCACCCCCGACTCGGCAAAGGAAACCGCGACGGGCGCCCCCGGTTCCAGCATCGTGCGGGCGCCATACTGGACGACGAACAGCTCGCCGATCTCGGTTTCGACCATGACGTCGAGGTGATTGCCGAGATAGGCGCATTTGCTGATCTTGCCCGGCAGCGAGGCCGGGCCTGCGGTGCCGGACAGCAGCAGCGCCTCGGGGCGGATCGCGACCTTGGCCGGGCCGGGGCCGAGATCGCGGGCGGGCAGCGAAATCGTGGCGGAGCCGATCGCGACCTCGGCGCGGCCATCCGCCACGGATTTCACGGTCACCTCGACCAGATTGGCGTCGCCGATGAAATCCGCGACGAAGGCATTGGCCGGCTGCTCATAGAGCTCGCGCGGCGCGCCTTCCTGCGCGATCCGCGAATTCGACATCACGATGATGCGGTCGGAGACCGCCAGCGCCTCCTCCTGGTCATGGGTGACATAGGCGACGGTCAGGTTGAGGTCCTGCTGCAGTTCGCGGATCTCCTCGCGGACGCGGCGGCGCAGCTTGGCGTCGAGATTGGAGAGCGGCTCGTCGAAGAGCAGCACCTGCGGCTCCAGCACGAGGGCGCGGGCGACCGCGACGCGCTGCTGCTGGCCGCCGGACAATTCGGAGGGGTAGCGGCTCTCGAAGCCCTTCAGGCCGACCAGCGCCAGCTTCTCCAGCGCCATCTGCTTCGCCTGCTCCTTGCCGAGCCCCTTCACGGTGGGGCCATAGGCGGCGTTCTCGAGCACGCTCATATGCGGGAACAGCGCATAGGACTGGAAGACCATCGAGACGTCGCGGTCGGCGGCCGAGAGCTTGGTCACGTCCTTGCCGCCGATCAGGATCTGGCCCTCGCTGGCGATCTCGAGGCCCGCGATCATGCGCAAGGTCGTGGTCTTGCCGCAGCCGGAGGGGCCGAGCAGCGTGACGAGCTTGCCGGCTTCGATGGTGAAATTGACGTTGTCGACCGCCGTCACGGCGCCGTAGCGCATCGAGACATTGCGGAATTCAACGGAAGCGGGGCCGGCCTTCGTCAACTTGCTGCTCCCTGGGTGATGGGGTTGGAGACCGAGCTGGACAGCGCGACGATCTTGCGCCGGCCGAGCTTGCGCTCGCCGACGAGGAACTGGATCAGCGCGATGCCGAAGGCCATGAAAACGATGAGCGCCGAGGAATAGGCGATGGCGAGGCCGAATTCACCGGCCTCGACGCGCCCGACGATATAGGCGGTGGAGAGGTTGTACTCGGCCGAGACGAGGAAGATCACGGCGCTGACCGCCGTCATCGAGCGCACGAAGCTGTAGACCAAGGCGGAAACCAGCGCCGGCTTCAGCAGCGGCAGCACGACGCGCCAGAGCGTCGTGAAGCTGCGGGCGCGCAAGGTGGTCGAGGCCTCGTCCAGGCTCTTGTCGATCTGCGAGAGGCCGGCGATGCCGGAGCGCACGCCCACCGGCATGTTGCGGAAGACGAAGGCGATGATGAGGATCAGCCCGGTGCCGGTGATCTCGATCGGCGGCACGTTGAAGGCGAGGATATAGGCGACGCCGAGCACCGTGCCGGGAATGGCGAAGGAGAGCATCGTCGCGAATTCGAGCGCGCCGCGCCCGCGGAAGCGCTGCCGCGTCAGCAGATAGGCGGTGAGCAGCCCGATCAGCGCCGTCAGTGGCGCCGAGATCGCCGCGACCTTCACCGTGGTGAAGAAGGAGGACCAGGCCGAGCCCTCGAAGAAGATGCCGTGGCTGAAGTCGATGGCGAAGCCGGTGCGGTAATGCTCCAGCGTCGGGGTGAAGTCGCGGCCCATATTGCGAACGAAGCCGCCGATCAGGATGACCACATAGATGACGACGGTGAGCGCGACCCAGGGCACGATCGCCGCCGTGGCGAGCCAGGAGACGCGGCGCGGCAGCGGGGTCGGCAGGCCGGCATCGCCCTTGCCGGTGACGGTGGTGTAGGATTTGTCGCCGAGCCAACGCTGCTGCACCCAGAAGGCACCGAGCGTGAAGGCGAGCAGGATGATGGCGAGCACCGCCGCCTGCCCCTGATTGTAGGAGGCGCCGACCACCGCGAAGAAGATCTTGGTCGAGAGCACCTCGAAATTGCCGCCGAGCACCAGCGGATTGCCGAAATCGGCCATGCTCTCGACGAAGCCGAGCAGGAAGGCATTGGCGATGCCCGGCCTGAGCAGCGGCCAGGTCACGGTGCGGAAGGTCTGCCAGCGCTTGGCGCCGAGCGTCTGTGAGGCTTCCTCCAGGCTCGGGCTGATGCCCTGCACCACGCCGATCAGCACGAGGAAGGCGATCGGCGCGAAGGCCAGCACCTGTGCCAGCAGCACGCCGGGGAGGCCATAGAGCCAGCGCGAGCGGGGAACCCCGAACCATTCATAGAGCAGGGTCGAGGCCGCGCCGGCGCGGCCGAAGAGCAGGATCAGCGCGAGGCCGATGACGAAGGGCGGGGTGATGATCGGCAGCACCGTCAGCGCCCGCATGATGCGCTTGCCGGGCATGCCAGTGCGCAGGATCAAAAGCGCGCAGGCCAAGCCCAGCAAGGTGGTGATGACGCCGCAGAGCACGGCGAGGACCAGCGTGTTCCAGGCGACGCCGCAATTGGTGTTGCTGGTGACGCAGCCGAGCCCCCAGATCGAGGAATCGAGGAAGCGCGCGAAGAAGGCGGCGGGCGCGAAAGTGCCGTCCGCTTCGATCAGTGCGCTCTTCAGGATGATCCAGACCGGGAAGAAGATGAACAGGCCGATCAGCAGGATGACGATGCCGATCGAGGAGGTCGTGAAGAGGTCGCCGCGGCAGATGCCGCGATAGGCGAGCCCGTGGCAGAGCAACAGCAGCAATGCGAGCAGCGTCAGGAAGCCGCCGCCACCCATGCCGCGCTGGGCCGCGCCCGCTCCGCCCAGCAGAGCGGCGAGCCAGGGAATGCCCTGGTCCTTGAGCACGATGGCGAAGGCCTGGGCGAAGAACAGGAGCATGCCGAGCAGGCCCGCCCCGATCAGCACCTTCGCGGTCCGTGCACGGTCGGCGCTGCCCATGAAGGCGGTCGCGACCGCAAGGGCGATGCCCACCGGCAGGAGCCAGGGCGCCTCTCCCGAAAGGGCGAGCGCCAGCGCACTGCCGGCCTTGCCGAACGGATATCCCGCAAGCCAGCCGAGATCGGTCAGGCCCATGCCCTCGACGAGATACCAGGGCATCAGCGCATAGCCGATCCAGCCGATCAGCAGCACGAGTCGCGTCGCCGGTGCCATCCTTGCCCTGTCCCTCACCTGATGGTTCGAGCCGGTTCGTTCCGGCTTTCATGTCGATGATACGGTTCGACCGATACCGCCGTGGTCATCCCGGACGCAGCGAAGCGGAGATCCGGGATCCATGCCTGAACTTTTATCGCAAGCGCTCTGGCATGGATCCCGGGTCAAGCCCGGGATGACGGGGTATTTCCGAGGTCGAGTTCCCCAGATCGCTTTGGAAGTGCCGCCTTACTTCGGCAGCGCCTTCACTTCCTTGTCCCACTTCGCGAGCAGGCGGTTGCGCTCGGCCGAGGAGCCGTATTTCACGAAGTCGTAGTTGATGAGCTTCATCTCGCTCATCTTCGGGGCCTGGGCCGGCACCGGCGCGTTCTTGTTCGACGGCACCTGATAGGACTTCGCGGGAGCGCCGAGCGCCTGGGCGGCCGGGGTCAGGGCCCAGTCGTAGAACTTCTTGGCGTTGTCGAGATTGCGCGCGCCCTTGACGATCGACATCGAGCCGATCTCGTAGCCCGTGCCCTCGCAAGGCGCGACCGGCTTGATCGGGTCGCCCTGCACGGCGAAGACCACCGCGTCATGGATGAAGACGATGCCGACCGCCGTCTCGCCGAGGCTCGCGGCCTTGGCCGGCGCGGCGCCCGACTTGGTGTACTGGCTGACGTTCTTGTGCAGGGCCTTGAGGTAGTCGAAGCCCTTCTCCTCGCCCATGAGCTGAACGACGGTGGCGAGCAGGTTATAGGCCGTGCCCGAGGAGTTGGGATCGGCGACCTGGACGTCGTCCTTGAGCTTGGCGTTGAGCAGATCGGCCCAGCATTTCGGCTCGGGGATGCCCTTCGCCTTGATCTGCTCGGTGTTGAAGCCGAAGCCGAGCGCGCCGGCATAGATGCCGATGGTGCGCTTGTTGGCGGCCTTCCACTGATTCAGCGCCCAGTCGTTGAGGTCCTTATTCGCGGGCGATTCGTATTCGGTCGTCAGCCCTTCCTCGGCGGCCTGCAGATGCGGGTCGCCGGTGCCGCCCCACCAGATGTCGCCGCGCGGATTCGAGGACTCGGCCTTGAGCTGCGCATAGATCTCGCCCGCCGATTTGCGGGTCATCGCGACCTTGATGCCGGTCTCCTTCTCGAAGGCGGTCGACATGGCGCGGCACCATTCCTCCTGGACGCCGCAATACATGACGAGCGACCCCTGAGCGCGGGCCGGTGTCGCGGCAAAGGCCGCGGTGGCGATGGCGGCGAAAAGCCCCGCCTTGAGCCAGGATTTCGACTGCATGATAACCTCCCTGATTGTGTGGACCGGCCTCTTACGTCCGGTTTTTGTGATTGTCGTGAAAGTGAAACGACTTGGCCGAAAAGGTCAACGATATAGCGTGCCGGCTAAACGATCCCGGTGATCTCCTTCAGAGCCGGCGCCAGAGCCGGCGTGCAGCACAGGATCGGATTGCCCTTGGCGATGCCTTCGCCGGCGAAGAAGTCATTGATATGGGCGCCAGCCTCCGAGGCGATGACGATGCCGGCCGCGACGTCCCAGGCGTTGATGTGCAATTCGGCATAGGCGTCGCTGCTGCCGTTCGCGACATGGCAGAGGCCGAGCGTGCCCGAGCCGCCGCGCCGGACCGCCGCACCCGCCGCATAGCTGCGGCCGATGGTCTCGACATAGCGCTGCGCCGGGATACGGGTCGACCATCCCAGCTCGACCGAAGCGCGGGCGATGTCCGCCCCTCCCGAGACCTTGATCGCATCGCCGTTGAGGGTCGCGCCGGCGCCGCGCCGGGCCGCATAGACCTCGCCCAGCGCCGGCGCCGCGACGACGCCGATCTCCGGCACCCGATCCGCCAGAAAGCCGATCGAGATGCACCAGTTGCGGTCGCCATGGGCGAAATTCGCGGTGCCGTCGATCGGATCGAGAATCCAGACCGCGTCGGAGGCCTGGCCGCCGCCCTCCTCGCCGATGACGGAATCGTTCGGGAAGAGCGCGGAGAGGCGCTGGCGCAGGAAATCCTCGACCTTGCCGTCCGCGATGGTCAGCCAGTCCTGCGCGCCCTTCATGGTGGTGCCGAGCGATTCACGCTTGCTGAAATAGCCCAGCGCCAGATGGCTCGCCTCGGCCGCGAGGCCGAGCGCCGCGTAATAGCGCAGATCGCGTTCCGCCGGGGTCATCAGTTCGCTCCCAGATCGACGCGGACGGGCTTGCCGGTCTGCGCCGACTCGGTCGCGGCATCGGCGAGGATCTGCGCCTTCAAGCCATCGAGGCCGGTCGGAGACGGCGCGGCCTTGCCGTGGCAGGCAGCGATGAAGGCGTCGAGCTCGGCGCGATAGGCCGCGGCATAGCGCTCCAGGAAGAAGTTCTGCACCGGATCGGCGCGGAAACCCTGCCCCGTCGCGATCTCGACGGTGGTCTCGTGGATGTTGCCGGCGCGCAGCATGCCCTGCGAGCCGTGGACCTCGATGCGCTGGTCATAGCCGTAGGTGGCGCGGCGCGAGTTCGAGATCTGGGCGATCTTGCCCGAGGCCGTCTTCATGACAACGGCGGCGGTGTCGACATCGCCGGCCTCGCCGATCGCCTTGTCGACGAGGGCAGAGCCGAGCGCAAAGACCTCGACCGGCTCCTCGGCGAGGAGGAAGCGCGCCATGTCGAAGTCGTGGATCATCATGTCGCGGAAGAGCCCGCCGGAGCGCCTGACATAATCGACCGGCGGCGGCGAGGGATCGCGCGAGATCACCGTGACGATCTCGATCGCGCCGGCCTCGCCCGCGCGCAGGCGCTTCTCCAGCGCCGCAAAGTTCGGATCGAAGCGGCGGTTGAAGCCGATCATCAGCGGCTTGCCGGATTTTTCGACCGTGGCGAGGCAGCGGCGGATGCGGGCGGCGTCGAGATCGACCGGCTTCTCGCAGAACACGGCCTTGCCGGCGGAAACCGCCTGCTCGATCAGGTCGGCATGGGTGTCGGTCGGGGTGCAGATCAGCACGGCGTCGATCGCCGGATCGGCGAGAATCGCCTCGGTGCTCGCAACCTTCGCGCCGGTGGCGGCAGCGAGCGAGGCGGCGGCCTCCGGCATCGCGTCGGTGACGGCGACAAGCTCGGCATCGCCCCGCGCGGCGACGTTCAGCCCGTGAATGCGCCCGATGCGGCCGGCGCCCAGCAATCCGATCTTCATGGTGTCTTCAAGTCCCGTCATCGTTTCCGCAGCCGTCCTGCAGCGATCCGCCCCGGAGCGCTAGTCATGCGCGCCGAGAATATTCTGGTCGAAATCGATATTGGCTCCGGTCATCAGCCCGGATTCGTCGGAAGCGAGATAGGCCACCGCCTTGGCGACCTCGCGCGGATCGATCAGCCGGCCGAAAGGCTGGGAGGCCGAAGCTTCCTCCAGCCAGCCATCCTTGGCGTCGTGGCGCAGCTTCATGATCGCGTCTTCGCCCGGCGTCGCCATCCAGCCGATATTGAGGCCGTTGCAGCGGATGCGGTGCTTGATGAGGCCGTAGGCGACGTTCTTCGTCAGCACGCCAAGCGCGCCCTTGGAGACGCTGTAGGCGGAGAGGAAGGGCTGACCGCCATGGGCCGACATCGACTGGATGTTGACGACCGCGCCCGCAATGCTCTGCCGGCGCATCAACCCGGCCGCATCCTGGATCAGGAAGAAGGGCGCCCGCAGATTGACCGCCATGATGCGCTCATAGAGCGCGGGCTCGGTGTCGAAGATCGTGCCGCGATCGGTATCGCCGGCGGCGTTGACGAGAATGTCGAGCCGCCCGAAGGCCTTTTCCGCCGCCGGGACGATCTGCCTGACGGCGTCGAGATCGGCGAGATCGACACGGTGGAAGAGCGCCTCGCAGCCCGCCGCGCGCAGGCTCGCGGCGACCGCCTCGCCGCGCGCGGCATTGCGCCCGGTCAACAGGATGGCGCGGAGGCCGCGGCCGGCGAATTCATGGGCGATCGCCTCGCCGAGCCCCTGGCTGGCGCCGGTGACGATCGCGACCCGGCCCTCGAGGCTGCGGCTGAAACTTGCGGCTTGCGGCACCTGCGCCGGCTCCCTGAAAACGGCAGAAATTTTTTAGTTCCACTTTTGTTGGAATAAACATTCCATTTTCGGAGAGGCCAAGTCAAGACGACGCGGAGGCCGGCGCTTGACAAGATCGGCCCGACGCGGTGTTGCAGAGGTGCGGCCATGGCACGGTCGCGCTGGAACGGTTCCCCACGCCCATGACGGCACCAGCCCCGACGAGCCCGGCCAGAGCCGGCACCCGCCCGGCCAACGGCCGAGGTTGACGGCAGCGCGTCGCGCGCCGCCCGTCCCATCGCCATCCCCCGTCATTCCTGCCGAAGGGCCGCCGAACCGGCGGCATCAGCCATGCTCGAACACATCTCCATCCTCACCCTGTCCTGCCCCAACCGGCCCGGCATCGTCGCGGCGGTCTCGACGCTGCTGTTCGAGGCCGGCTGCAATATCCTCGATGCCCAACAGTTCGACGACACCGAGACCGGGCGCTTCTTCATGCGCGTCGTCTTCAACCGGCTGGAAGGCAGCCAGCCGCACGAAGCCATCGCGGCCGCCGTCGACGGGCTCGCCGAACGCTTCGCGATGCAAGCCAGCCTGCGCGAGGTCGGGCGGAAGAAGCGCGTGATGCTGCTGGTCTCGAAATTCGACCATTGCCTGGCCGACCTGCTCTATCGCTGGCGCATCGGGGAACTGCCGATGGAGATCACCGGCATCGTCTCGAACCATGCGCGCGAGCATATCGCCTCGACCGATCTCGGCACGCTGCCGTTCCACCACATGCCGGTGACGCGCCAGAGCAAGATGGAGCAGGAAGCGGAGATCTGGCGCCTGATCCAGGAGACGAAGACCGACCTCGTCGTCCTCGCCCGCTACATGCAGATCCTGTCCGATGGATTTTCAGCCAAGCTCGCCGGCCGCTGCATCAATATCCATCACTCGTTCCTGCCCGGCTTCAAGGGCGCCAAGCCCTATCACCAGGCCCATGAGCGCGGGGTCAAGCTGATCGGCGCCACCGCGCATTACGTCACGCCCGATCTCGACGAAGGCCCGATCATCGAGCAGGACGTCGAGCGCATCTCGCACCGCGACACGCCGGAAGACCTCGTCCGCAAGGGGCGCGACATCGAGCGCCGCGTCCTGGCCCGGGCGGTGCTCAACCATTTGGAAGATCGCGTGCTCCTCAACGGGCAAAAAACTGTCGTCTTCACCGACTGATTCGCACAAAATTGCACAACCGGCGCGGTTCGGCGAAAAAACTCCCGTAGCCCGGGAATGTCAGCCGGCTAGCGCGGGCAAATCCGGAATTTGCACCGCGCTGCACAGTTGACGCTTTCGTTGGCACATGCCTTGCTGAGGCCGCAACCATAACAATGGCGCCAGAGCGCCGGGGATGCTTTTTGTTTTTTTTAAGGTGGAGGCAATCCGATGAAAGACCAGGAAATCCGCGGCCTGATCGCGGATGTGAAGGAAGGCACGCTGTCGCGACGCTCCTTCATCCAGAAAATGGCGGCAGTCGGCATCGCCGCTCCGATCGCGAGCCAAATTCTCGTCTGGAACGACGTGGCGATGGCGAATGCCACGCTCGAATACAAGCCGACCAAGGCCGGCGGCGGCGGACCGCTCAAGATCCTGCTCTGGCAGGCGCCGACCCTGCTGAACCCGCATTTTGCCTCGGGCACCAAGGACCAGATCGCCTCGCGCATCTTCTATGAGCCGCTCGCCGGCTGGGACAAGGAAGGCAACCTCATCCCCTGCCTCGCCGCCGAGGTGCCGACGAAGGCGAATGGCGGCCTCTCGGCCGACGGCCTGAGCGTCACCTGGAAGCTGAAGCCCGGCGTGAAATGGCATGACGGCAAGCCGTTCACGGCCGACGACGTCGTCTTCACCTGGGAATACGCCAAGGAGCCGGCGACCGCCGCCTACACCACGGGCTCCTACACCAACATCAAGGTCGAGAAGGTCGACGATCTCACGGTCAAGGTGATCTTCCAGCAGCCGACGCCGTTCTGGGCCGACCCCTTCGTCGGCACCGTCGGCCAGATCCTGCCGAAGCACCGCTTCGGCGATTATGTCGGCGCCAAGTCGCGCGAGGCGCCGGACAACCTGAAGCCCATCGGCACCGGCCCCTACAAGTTCGTCGACTTCAAGCCGGGCGACGTGCTGACCGGCGAGCGCAACCCCGACTACCACATCAAGAACCAGCCCGCCTTCGACACGCTCGAGGTCAAGGGCGGCGGTGACGCGGTCTCGGCGGCGCGCGCCGTGCTGCAGACCGGCGAATACGACTATGCCTGGAACCTGCAGGTCGAGGACGAGGTCCTCAAGCGCATGGAGACCGGCGGACGCGGCAAGGTCAGCACGGTTCCCTCGGGCGATATCGAGTTCATCATCCTGAACCCGACCGATCCGTGGACCGAGGTCGACGGCGAGCGCTCCAGCGTCAAGACCAAACACCCGACGCTGAGCGATCCGAAGGTGCGCGAGGCGATCAACCTGCTGATCGACCGCGACTCGGTCCAGAAGTTCATCTATGGCCGCGGCGGCATCGCGACGGCGAGCTTCGTCAACGAGCCCAAGCAGTTCAAGTCGACCAAGCTCAAATACGAGTTCAACATCGACAAGGCCAACAAGATCCTCGACGAGGCCGGCTGGAAGAAGGGCTCCGACGGCATTCGCGAAAAGGACGGCAAGAAGCTCAAATACGTCTTCCAGACCTCGATCAACGCCCCGCGCCAGAAGACCCAGGCCATCATCAAGCAGGCTTGCCAGCGCGCCGGCATCGATCTGGAGCTGAAGTCGGTCACGGCCTCGGTGTTCTTCTCCTCGGACGTCGCCAACCCCGACACCTACACCAAGCTCTATGTCGACATGGAGATGTACACGACCACGCAGCCGCAGCCCGATCCCGAGCGCTTCCTCAACCAGTTCGTCTCCTGGGAGATCGCCAACAAGGAGAACAAGTGGCTGGGCCGCAACGTCTCGCGCTACTCGGATCCGGCTGCCGACGAGGCCTACAAGGCCGCCCAGAAGGAGCTCGACCCGGCCAAGCGCGCAGCCCTGCTGATCAAGGTCAACGAGATCTTCTGCGAGGCCAACATCATCCTGCCGCTGCTCTCGCGCACCCGCGTCGCCGCGGCGGCGAACAACGTCATGCACGACCATTCCGGCTGGGACGTCGATACCTGGAACATTGCGGCCTGGTATCGCAGCTGAGCTTGAAAACGCCCTTCACGCAGTCTTTCGCTGTGTGAAGGGCGACTGCATCGGCTTGCCCCTCCTGTGCCAAAAGTGCAGGAGGGCTTGCCGATTGCTACCGGCGTTCAGTCCGCGGCCCGGCCGCGCACGCAAAGAGAAACAAACTTCATGGCGACATATCTGATACGGCGGCTTCTTATCGCCATTCCAAGCCTGCTCGGCATCAGCCTGATCCTGTTCACGGTCCTGGCGCTCGCGCCGGGCGATCCTTTCTCGGAGATGGCGACGAATCCGAACGTGCCGCCTGAGGTGCGCGAGGCCATCCGCGCCAGCTTCGGCCTCAACGACCCGATTTTCGTGCGCTATCTGCGCTGGCTCTCCGCCATGGCCCAGGGCGACTGGGGCTTCTCCTTCGCCAGCCGCATCAATGTCGACCAGCTCATCCTGCAGCGCCTGCCGACCACGCTGTTCGTCGTCGGCTCCTCGCAGATCCTGGCGCTGTGCGTCGCGCTGCCCGTCGGCATCTACGCCGCGACGCGGCCCTATTCCGTCTTCGACCAGATCGCCAACACGCTGGCCTTCATCGGCTTCTCGCTGCCGACCTTCTTCACCGGCCTGCTCTTCATCCTGCTGTTCTCGGTGACGCTCGACTGGTTTCCCTTCGTCTACCGCTCCGACATCGCCGCGACCGGCTGGCGCTGGTATTGGGAGATGTTCCGCCAGGCGATCATGCCGATCACCGTGCTCGGCCTGTTCCAGGCAGCGTCCTATACGCGCTATGTGCGTTCCTCGGTGCTCGATGTGATCCGGCTCGACTATGTCACCACGGCCCGCGCCAAGGGCCTCAGCGAGCGCAAGGTCACGCTGCGCCACATCACGCGCAACGCGCTGATCCCGGTGGTGACGCTGGTCGCGCTGCAGATGCCCGCCGTGTTCGGCGGCGCGCTCGTGACCGAGCAGATCTTTCGCGTGCCGGGCATCGGCTCGCTGCTGATCGACGCAATCCTCGCCAACGACACCCCAGTCATCATGGCCGTGACCTTCGTGTTCGCCTGCCTGGTGGTCCTGTTCAACCTCATTGCGGATGTTCTTTATGGCTGGCTCGACCCTCGCATCTCCTTCAGCTGAACCGGCCGTGGCGGCGCGCGCCACCACGGCGGCGGTTTCGCCGGGGCGCGAGACCTGGCGGCGCTTCAAGCGCCACCGCCTCGCCGTGGTCAGCAGCTTCATCCTCGGCTTCCTGATTCTCGGCGTGGTCGTCGGGCCCTGGCTGTGGCCGGTCGCGATCAACGACATCGACTTCACGGCGCAATTGCAGGGACCGTCCTTCGCCCACCCGCTCGGGACCGACGATCTCGGCCAGGATATCCTGGCGCGCATGATGTATGGCGGGCGCATCTCGCTCTCCGTCGGTCTCGCGGCCATGGTGGTGGCGACCTTCGTCGGCGTGATCATCGGCGCGCTCGCCGGCATGTCGCGCAAGGTCGCCGACCCCGTTCTGATGTGGGTGACGGACCTGTTCCTGTCCCTGCCGCAGCTGCCCCTGCTGCTGCTCGTGATCTATCTCTTCCGCGAGCAGCTCAAGGCGCTCTTCGGCGTCGAGGGCGGCGTCTTCGTGCTGATCGTCGTCGTCATCGGCGGCCTGCGCTGGATGCCCGTCGCCCGGCTGGTGCGGGCGCAGTTCCTGTCGCTGCGCGAGAAGGAATTTGTCGAGGCGGCTCGCGCCCAGGGCGCGACCAAGCTCAGGCAGATGTTCGCCCATATCCTGCCCAACGCGCTCGGGCCCGTCATCGTCGCGGCGACGATCGAGGTCTCCGCGGCGATCATCGCCGAATCGACGCTCTCCTTCCTCGGGCTGGGCTTCCCGCCGGACATCCCGACCTGGGGGCGCCTGCTGTTCGACGCCAAGGACCATCTCGATTCCGCGCCGCACTGGGCGTTGTTCCCCGGTGCCGCGATCTTCCTCACCGTGTTGTCGATCAACTTCATCGGCGACGGCCTGCGTGACGCACTCGACCCGCGCCGCGTGATCTGATCCAGAGAAGGACCTGACATGACCTCCCCGATCCTCTCCGTTTCCAACCTGACCACCTCCTTCCGCGTGGAGGGACAGTGGAAGTCGGTCGTCCGCAACATCTCCTTCGACATCAAGCCGAAGGAGACCCTGGCGGTCGTCGGCGAGTCCGGCTCCGGCAAGAGCGTCACCGCGCTCTCGATCATGCGGCTGACCCCGCCCGGCTCGAGCAAGATCGAAGGCTCGATCAAGCTCAACGGCAAGGAGCTTCTGACGCTGCCCGACGCGGATATGCGCCATATCCGCGGCAACGAGATCGCGATGATCTTCCAGGAGCCGATGACCTCGCTGAACCCGGTGCTGACCATCGGCTTCCAGATCGCCGAGGCGCTGATCCTGCATCGCGGCCTGTCGCGCTCCGAGGCCGAGGCCGAGACGATCCGCCTGCTGGAGAAGGTCCGCATCCCCGCCGCGAAGTCGCGCTTCCACGAATATCCGCACCGCTTCTCGGGCGGCATGCGCCAGCGCGTGATGATCGCGATGGCGCTGGCCTGCAAGCCCAAGCTGCTGATCGCCGACGAGCCGACGACCGCGCTCGACGTGACCATCCAGGCGCAGATCCTGGAGCTGATCAAGACGCTGCAGGACGAGGAGGGCATGTCCGTCCTCTTCATCACCCACGACATGGGCGTCGTCGCCGAGATCGCCGACCGCACCGTCGTCATGTACAATGGCGACGAGATCGAGACCGGCCCGACCGAGGACATCTTCGCCCGGCCGCAGAAGCCCTACACCAAGTCGCTGCTTTCGGCCGTGCCGAAGCTCGGCTCGATGATCGGCAAGGCCCGGCCGATGCGCTTCCCGGTCGTCGACCGCGCCACCGGCGAATCCGACGTGCCGACCGAGACGCCCGACACCGTCCAGGCGGCCGAGCGTCCCGTCCTCGAAGTCGCCGGCCTCACCACCCGCTTCGAGATCCGCGGCGGCCTGCTCTCCTCGGTCAAGGGCCGGGTGCATGCGGTCGAGAACGTCTCCTTCAGCCTGAAGGCCGGCGAGACGCTGGCGCTGGTCGGCGAATCCGGCTGCGGCAAGTCGACCACCGGCCGCTCGGTGATGCGCCTGATCGAGCCGCTCACCGGCTCTGTGCTGCTCGACGGCGTCGACGTGCTGAAGCTCAACCAGCATGACCTGCGCGAGCAGCGCAAGCGCATGCAGATGATCTTCCAGGACCCCTTCGCCTCGCTCAATCCGCGCATGAATGTCGGGACCGCGATCGCCGAGCCGCTGCTGATCAACAACCTTGCCAGCCGCTCGGAGGCGCGCGACAAGGTGGCGGACCTGCTCAAGCGCGTCGGCCTCTCGCCCGACATGGCCAACCGCTTCCCGCACGAGTTCTCGGGCGGCCAGCGCCAGCGCATCTGCATCGCCCGCGCGCTCGCGGTCGAGCCGCGCCTGATCGTGGCCGACGAAGCGGTCTCGGCGCTCGACGTCTCGGTGAAGGCGCAGGTGGTCAACCTGATGCTCGACCTGCAGGCGCGCATGGGGCTGGGCTATCTCTTCATCTCGCACGACATGGCGGTGGTGGAGCGCGTCAGCCATCGCGTGGCGGTGATGTATCTCGGCGAGATCGTCGAGATCGGCCCGCGCGTCTCAATCTTCGAGAACCCGCAGCACCCCTACACCAAGCGCCTGCTGGCCGCCGTGCCGGTCGCCGATCCGGCCCGGCGCCTGATCAAGCGCCCGGTCTCGAACGACGAGATCAAGAGCCCGGTCCGCGCCCCCGACTACGAGCCGCCGGTGCGCCAGTACCGCGAGGTCTCGCCCGGCCATGCCGTGATGATCTGGGGCGAGGAATGGGAGAAGAAGGACCCGGCCGCGATCGCGGCCTGAGCCCTTCCAAGATCGAGACGATCAGCCCGCGGCGCGAACCGCGGGTTTTTTGTTGGGGTGTGGCCGCTGCTTCAGCGGTCCTCGATTGGCCCTAATGCTTTGGCGGCTCAGCCTCTCCGACGCGATCCGCGATCGCCATGAGCAGCATCGTCAGCGCAAAGCCCAACATGATGGCGATGAGCCATCCGAGCTTCGTACTATCCGCGCTGTTCTCGATATCCAGGAACCACTCCAGAACGTTCACCGCCGCGATGGCGACGATGGATGCAAGCAGCCTTTGCTTCAGACCCGAAAACCCCACATTTGCCAGGCTGGTTGGCCAGGCCGGGCGTTGCTGGACGTCGATCGGCGCCAAGAAATTCTCGTAGCTCGAGCAGATCACGATGACGATCAGATTTGCCGTCAAGGCAATGTCGACGAGCTTCAAGCTGCCGACAATGATTTCGGACGGATCGGACATCCGGGCGCTCGTGAAAAAATCGAACAGCTTCAGCGCGAAATTGAAGAGCAGCGCCGCGAGGGTGAGGATCAGGCCAAGGAGAAAGGGCGCCAGGAACCAACGGGAATTTGCGATGATGGCTTCGAGCGTCAAGCGCAAGCGATTCATGACGAACTCCCTGTGGCTTCTGCCCCCGGGCGAACATTGTGAAAGCTGAATTTGCCAGAATGGCTCGGTCACGCCAATCGGAAGGTGTTGCCGAAGCGCCCTGCATCGGCTCCGCAAACACGCGCAAGCGGGCCAATCGTTCGGCCCGATGAAACGGAATGATCGCAACAATGCGATAGACAGCATAATTCTTCTCCGATTAGGTCCGCGGAGAAGAAGGTTCTCCCATGGCCGATATGCGCTCCGTCACTCCGTTGCCCGCGCCCTCCCCTTCAGCGCTGAGGGGCCTGGGGCGAATCCTGCCCGGCCTGGGGCTCTGCGCCGGCATCAGCGCGATCGCCTTCGCGCTGGAGCATCTCGAGGCCTTCGCCACGGGCCGCGCCTGGCTTGAAGCCCTGGTGCTGGCCATCCTGATCGGCACCGCTGTCCGCACGGTCTGGACGCCCTCCGAAATGTGGCGCGCGGGCATCGCCTTCTCGGCGAAGACCGTTCTGGAAATCGCCATCGTGCTGCTCGGCGCGTCCTTGAATGTCGCGATGATCATCGCCGCCGGACCTGCCTTGATTGCCGGCATCGCGGCGGTGGTGTCGGTCGCGCTCGTCGTCAGCTTCGTGCTCGGCCGGGCGCTGGGGCTGCCGAAGCGCATGGCCGTCCTCGTCGCCTGCGGCAATTCGATCTGCGGCAACTCGGCCATCGCCGCCGTCGCGCCGGTCATCGGCGCTGACGGCAAGGATGTGGCCGCCTCCATCGCCTTCACCGCGGTGCTGGGCGTTCTGGTCGTGCTCGGCCTGCCCCTTCTCGTCCCGCTCCTGAGCCTGTCCGAGACCCAATACGGCGTTCTCGCCGGGTTGACGGTCTACGCCGTCCCCCAGGTCCTTGCCGCCACCGCTCCGGTCGCGGCCGCCAGCGTGCAGATCGGGACTCTCGTCAAGCTCGTCCGCGTCCTCATGCTGGGGCCCGTCGTGCTCGCGCTCTCCATCCTGGGCCACAGGCTGCGGGACGATGTCAGCGCGACCGGCACAGGCGGCGTCAAGCCGGCGTCGCAACGCGTGGCCTTCAATAAACTCGTGCCGTGGTTCATCATCGCCTTCCTGGGGATGGCGGCGTTGCGTACGCATGGCTTCATCCCGGAAGTCGCGCTTGCGCCCATCGCCACGACCGCGACCATCCTCACCATCGTCTCGATGGCGGCCCTGGGTCTCGGGGTCGATATCCGCGTCGTTGCCAGAGCCGGCGGGCGGGTCACCGCCGCCGTCACCCTTTCCCTGCTTGCATTGGCGGCAGTCAGCCTCGGCCTCATCCGGGTGCTCGGCGTCAGCTGAGCGCCCCACCACCGAACCAAGGGCGGTCGGGCGATCCGCTCCGATCGCCGCTGCTTCGCTCAGTCCGGGATGCGCGCCCAATCGGCCAGCCACGGCGCCGCCGAAGCATCGCTCGGCGCACGCCAGTCGCCGCGCGGCGAGAGCGAGCCGCCTGACGAGACCTTCGGGCCGTTCGGCATGGCCGAGCGCTTGAACTGGCTCGTCTCGAAGAAGCGCCGGATGAAGACGCCGAGCCAGCGCTTGATCACCGGCAGGTCGTAGGCGACGCGCTTGCCTTCCTCCATATTGGGCGGCCAGGCGCCCTTGGCGGCATCGCGCCAGGCATGTTCGGCAAGGAAGGCGATCTTGCTGGGCCTGAAGCCGTAGCGCGTCGTGTAGAACAGGTTGAAATCCTGCAGCGCATAGGGGCCGACGAAATCCTCGGTCTTCTGCGCCGGCTTGTCGCCATCACCGGGCACCAGCTCGGGCGAGATCTCGGTGGCGAGGATGTCGAGCATCACATCCGAAGCCTCCGCGCCGAAGCGGCCGGACTGCGCCACCCAGCGGATCAGATGCTGAATCAGCGTCTTCGGCACCGAGCCGTTGACGTTGTAATGCGACATCTGATCGCCGACGCCATAGGTGCACCAGCCGAGCGCCAGCTCCGACAAATCGCCGGTGCCCATCACCAGCGCATTGTGCCGGTTGGCGAGGCGGAAGAGCACGGAAGTGCGCGCCCCGGCCTGCACATTTTCAAACGTAATATCGTAGACGGGCTCGCCCGCGGCGAAGGGGTGGCCGATATCGACCAGCATCTGCCGGCAGGCCGGCGTCATGTCGATTTCCTCGGCGCTGACGCCGAGCGACCGCATCAGGCGCCAGGCATTGTCCTTGGTGCCCTGGCTGGTGGCGAAAGCCGGCAGCGTATAGGCGAGGATGTTCTCGCGCGGCAGCCCGAGCGCATCAAAGGTATGGGCCGCGACGATCAGCGCCTGCGTCGAGTCGAGGCCGCCGGAGACGCCGATCACCACCTTGTCGATCCGCGTGCTTTCCAGCCGCTTGCGCAGGCCATGCGACTGGATGTTGTAGGCCTCGAAGCAGAGCTCGCTCAGCCGCGCATCGTCGCTCGGCACGAAGGGAAAGCGTTCCACGGCGCGGGCAAGGCCGAGATCGCTCTCCCGGTCCGGTTCCAGCGCGAAGTCGATGCGGCGGAAGGCGAGCTTCTCGCGGTGAACGTCGATGCTGTCGCCAAAGGTGTTCTGGCGAATGCGGTCCATCGCCAGCCGCTCGAGGTCGATATCGGCGAGGATAAGCTCCGGCTCGGCGGCGAAGCGCTCGGCTTCGGCCAGCAGCGCGCCGTTCTCGTAGATCATCGCCTGCCCGTCCCAGGCGAGATCGGTGGTCGACTCGCCCGTGCCGGCGGCGGAATAGGCATAGGCCGCGATGCAGCGCCCCGAATGGGCCTTGCACAGGGCATGGCGCCAGTCGGATTTGCCGATGGTGACGTTGCTGGCCGAGAGGTTCAGCAGCACGGTCGCGCCGGCGAGCGCGCCGAAGGACGAGGGCGGGATCGGCGTCCAGACATCCTCGCAGATCTCCATATGGACGATGAAGTCCGGGACATCGCTCGCCGCCAGCAGGAGATCCGTGCCGAAAGGCACCTCCTGGCCGCAGAGGTCGATATAGAGGGCCCCTGCCCGCTCGCCCGAAGCGAACTGGCGGCGCTCGTAGAATTCGCGATAGTTCGGCAGATAGGTCTTCGGCACCACGGCGAGGATGCGGCCGCGATGGATCGCGACGGCGCAATTGAACAGCCGCCCCTCGACCCGCAGCGGCGCGCCAACGACCGCGACGCAACGCAGGCTGCGGCTCTCCTCGACGAGTCGCGCCAGCGCCGCGCTCACCGCGTCGAGCAGCGCGTTCTGCTGCAGGAGGTCGTCGATAGCATAGGCGCTGATGCCGAGCTCCGGGAACAGGCAGAGCGAGGCGCCGCCTTCATCGGCCCGGCGCAGCAGCTTCACCGTCTCCGCGACGTTGAAAGCCGGATCCGCCACCTTCAGCCGCGGCGCGGCGCAGGCGAGGCGAACCAGGCCGTGCTCGTGGATATTCGCGAAACTCATCGAGACTCCGTTGGGCTCGGACACCGAAGACGCGGCACATCGCTTATCGCGCAGACGGCCTGTGCGGAGCAAGGCGGCCCCGGTCATGGCTGCCGCGACGCGGTCAGATGCCAGCAGTGGCTGCCTTCGATTCGCGCGACGCGATGCGGCTCGAACTGGGCCCGCCTCCCGGCTCAGACGCGGTAGAAATCGCGAAACCAGGCGACGAAGCGGGGAATGCCGACCTCGATCGGCGTATCCGGCCGGAAATCGACCGCGGCGGCCAAATCGGCCACGTCGGCATAGGTCGCCGGCACGTCGCCGGGCTGCGCGGGCAGGTGGCGCCTGATCGCCTTGCGCCCGCAGGCGGCTTCAACCACGTCGATGAAGTGCGAGAGCGCCACCGGGGTGTGGTTGCCGATGTTGTAGATGCGCCATGGCGCCGTGGATGTCGCCGGATCGGGGCGCCCGGGGTCGAAAGCCGGGTTCGCCGCCGCGGGCTGCGCGGCAAGGCGCACGATCGCTTCGCAGATATCATCGACATAGGTGAAGTCGCGGCTCATCTGCGCTTCGGCATAGACGTCGATCGGTCTGCCCTCGAGGATCGCCTTGGTGAATTTGAAATACGCCATGTCCGGCCTGCCCCAGGGCCCGTAGACCGTGAAGAACCGCAGCCCCGTCATCGGAATCCCGTAGAGATGGGCATAGGAATGCGCCATCAGCTCGTTCGCCCGCTTGGTCGCGGCGTAAAGGGAAACCGGATGGTCGGCGCCGTCATGCTCGCTGAACGGCACCTTCGCATTCGCGCCATAGACGGAACTCGAGGAGGCATAGACGAGATGGCCGACGGCATGCCGGCGGCTCGCCTCCAGCACCGAGAGAAAACCGTCGAGATTGGCGCTGGCATAGGCGCGCGGATTTTCAAGCGAGTAGCGGACACCCGCCTGCGCCGCCAGATGGATGATCGCATCGGGGCGGAATGCACCGATCGCAGCATCGAAGGCGTCATGATCGGCGATGTCGATCTGCTCGAAGGAAAAGCCGTTGCGGCCCAGCAGCCGGGCGAGGCGCGCCTGCTTCAACGCCGGGTCATAGTAGGGGACGAGCGCATCGACGCCCATGACCTCGACGCCACGCTCCAGCAGCGCCTCCGCGACATGAAGGCCGATAAAGCCCGCGGCTCCCGTCACGACGACACGGTTCAACGACAGGCTGTGATTCAACGGCGGCACTCATGAAAAGACATCGCAGCTCCTCTCATCGCAACTCGCCGGGCCTGGTGGCAAGAGGCCGGAGGGATAACAATCCTGTCCCGGACCGGTCGAACGGCATCAGGACGTCACGCCTTGATGACATTGTCCGCGAGCGCGCCGTTGCGTTCACAGGCATTGCGCGTGTCGACGACGAGGCGCGCCTCCGCAACGAGTCTCCTATAGTCGACCGCATCATGATCGGTCGCGATGAGCACTGCATCAAAACTGCCGATCGTCCCGGAAGCCAGCGCGATGGAGCGACGCCCGGCCAGGCTGCCATGCTCCCGCGTATGCGGGATGATGGGAACATGCGGGTCGTGGTAGGACGCCTGGGCGCCGCGTTGCTCGATCAGCTCGATCAGGCGCAGTGACGGGCTTTCGCGCATGTCGTCGACGTTCTTCTTGTAGGCGGCGCCGATGACAAGAATCCGCGCCCCATTCAATCCGCGCGCAAAATGCCGATCCAAACCCTGCGCCAGCCGTTCAACAACCAGATGCGGCATCGCCGTGTTGATTTCGCCGGCCAGCTCTATGAAGCGCGCGGTGATTCCGTATTCCCGTGCTTTCCAAGAGAGATAGAAGGGATCGATCGGGATGCAGTGCCCCCCCAGTCCGGGCCCAGGATAAAACGGCATGAAGCCGAATGGCTTGGTCTTGGCCGCGTCGATAACCTCCCAGATATCGATGCCCATCGCCGCATAGATCGACTTCAGCTCGTTGACGAGGGCGATATTGACCGAACGGAAGATATTCTCTGTCAGCTTGACGGCTTCGGCCACTGAGGTCGACGAGACCGGCACGGTCTGAACGACGAGTTCGCCGTACAAGGCCTGCGCTATCGCGAGCGCCTCAGGGCCGTCGCCACCGACGACCTTTGGGATCGAAGCGGTGCCAAAGCGCTGATTGCCCGGATCTTCCCGCTCGGGCGAGAAGGCCAGGTAGAAATCCGTCCCGCTTTTCAAGCCGGTACGTTCGAGGATCGGCTTGAGGACTTCCTCGGTGGTCCCTGGGTAGGTCGTGGACTCCAGCGCGATGAACTGCCCCTTCCGCAAACGTCGCGCTATCGCTTCCGCGGTCCGGACAATGAAGCTCAGATCCGGCTCGCGGTGGCGCGTGAGGGGCGTCGGCACACAGATGATGAGGCCATCGGGCTCGTCCAGCTGCGAAAAATCATCCGTGGCGAGAAAGCGCCCCGCCTTCGCTGCCCCCGCAAGATCGTCGGCCTGAATATGCTTGATGCCGGTCCTGCCCTCGTTGAGCTCGGAGACGCGGGCGGAGTTGATATCGAAGCCGAGCACCTGGAATCCGGCACGGAGAGCGGCCAGGGCGAGCGGGACGCCGACATAGCCCAGCCCGATGATCCCGACCCGGAAGCTGCGGTCCGACACGCCCTGCAGCAGTTTCTTCGCCGCCGCATCCGGCAGGATCTCAGTCATGGCGCTCATTCTCGGATCAACGGCAGCGGGAGCTTCGACGCCAGGGCCACGCCTTGCTTCCCGTCGCGAAACGGATGCATGCGAACGCCGGCCATCTCATCTTCGGCCACATCGTCGCGGCGATGACAAGTCTGCAGCGGTGGGTTCTGCAGGCAGAGCGAGACCGTTAACGCGCGTCCAGCCCGGCGGAACGCGATCCGCCCTCAGGGTCCGGGGCGCCGCAGAGAAGCAGCATGGATGTGCACAAGCACGCGCTGACACGGCGTTCCGACCTATGTCAGATTGCACATCCACTGCCGGCGAACAGGCAGGCTCGCAGCCGGATTCTTGGAAACGCCATGCCCGATACGCCTTCGACCGACCGCCGCCTGATCGGCACTTTCGACTATGTCGTCATCGGTGCGGGCTCGGCCGGCTGCGTCGTCGCCAACCGGCTGGCGGCCGACCCGAAACAGAAAGTCATGGTGCTGGAGGCCGGCGGCAAGGATGACTGGATCTGGTTCCACATTCCGGTCGGCTATCTCTTCGCCATCGGCGATCCGCGCGCCGACTGGATGTTCCAGACCGAGCCGCAAGCGGGGCTCGGCGGCCGGGTGCTGGCCTATCCGCGCGGCAAGGTCGTCGGCGGCTCGTCGGCGATCAACGCCATGGTCTATATGCGCGGCCAGGCGGCCGATTACGATGGCTGGCGGCAGCGCGGCCTCACAGGCTGGGGCTGGGACGATGTGCTGCCCTATTTCCTCAGACATGAGGACCATATCGCGCCGCCGCCCGGCGGGCTGCACAGGGCCGGCGGGGAATGGCGCGTCGAGCATCCGCGGGTGCGCTGGGCGATTCTCGACGCCATCCGCGACGCGGCCGAGGCGGCCGGCATCGCCAAGATCCCGGATTTCAACACCGGCGACAATGAAGGCTCCTCCTATTTCCAGGTGAACCAGCGGCGCGGACGGCGGCTGAGCGCCTTCAACGCCTTTCTGAAGCCGCTGCTCGACCAGCGTGACCGCAGCAATCTGCGGCTGGAGACGCGGGTGCATGTCGAGCGCATCGTCTTCGAGGAGGGCCGCGCGACCGCCGTCGAATTCACCCATGGCGCGGGCACGCCGAGCGCGGAGAAGCTCAGGGTGGAGGTGCGCGGCGAGGTGGTGCTGTCGGCCGGCGCCGTCGCCTCCCCGCTCCTGCTCGAACGCTCCGGCATCGGCGGCGGCGCCCATCTCCAGTCGCTCGGGATCGAGACGCTGGTCGACGCGCCCGGCGTCGGCGCGAACCTGCAGGACCATCTGCAGATCCGGCCGGTCTACAAGGTCCATGGCGTCAAGACGCTGAACAGCGACTATGCGAGGCTCTGGCGCCGGCCGCTGATGGCGCTGGAATGGGTGGCGCTGCGCACCGGGCCCCTGACCATGGCGCCCTCGCAGGTCGGCGCCTTCGCCAAATCCTCGCCGGACTACGCGACGGCGAACCTGCAATATCATTTCCAGCCGCTGTCGCTGGATAGCTGGGGATCGGGCCTGCATCCCTTCGACGCCTTCACGGCAAGCGTCTGCAATCTCAGGCCGTCGAGCCGGGGCAGCGTGCATCTGCGGTCGGCCGATCCCTATGACGGACCGGTCATTTCCCCGAACTATCTCGATACGGAGGAGGATCGGCAGGTCGCAATCGATGCGCTGAAGCTGACGCGGCGGATCGTGGCGCAGGCGCCGCTCGCCCGCTTCCGGCCGGAGGAATATCTGCCGGGCGCGGCCGCCGATTCCGACGCGGCGCTGCTGGAGGCCGCCGGCAAGCTCGGCACGACGATCTTCCATCCCGTCGGCACGGCGAAGATGGGCCGCGCCGACGATCCCCTCGCCGTGCTGGACGAAAGGCTCAAGGTGCGCGGCGTGAGCGGGCTGCGCGTCATCGATGCCTCGGTGATGCCGGCCATCACCTCGGGCAACACCGCCAACCCGACCATGATGATCGCCGAGAAGGGCGCGGCGATGCTCAAGGAGGATGCGCGCCGCTGAGCGGGGCATGTCCCGGTTGCGCCGCGCCGCAGGCTTTGAAACGCCATCAATTCAGGCTTATGAATCCGGCTGCGATGTCCGATCCGTTTTCGCCTCCGCCCGCCCCGAAGCGCGGCCCGCTCAAGCGCGGGCTGCTCGCGGTGCTGCGCGCGATCCTCGTCGTCTTCATCGTCCTCGACGAGCTGCTGCGGCCGCTCTACCGACCACTGATCCGCCGGCTTGCCGATTTGCGCGTCGTGCAAAAGCTGGAGGAGAAAGTCGCCGCCCTGCCGCGCCCGCTCGTGCTGCTGGCGCTGGCGATCCCCTTCGCGATCGCCGAACCGCTGAAGATTTTCGGCCTGCTGCTGTTCGCGCGCGGACAGTTCTGGCCCGGGCTCGTCGTGACCGCCTTCGCGCATCTGATGAGCTTCGTCCTGGTCGAGCGCATCTATGAGGCCGGGCGCGAGAAGCTGCTGAGCTATCGCTGGTTCGCCTGGATCATGGCGCAGGTGGTGCGGGTGCGCGACACCATGCTCGGCTGGGTCAGGGAAACCTCGGCCTATGGCTTCGCCATGCGGACGCGCGACGCCGCGCGCCGGTGGTGGCGCACCATGCTGGCCTGAAGGTTTACGCCGCACGGCTGCGGGCGAGCACGAAGAGGGCCGCCGCCGCCAGGGCGGACAGCACGATCAGCACCAGCGTCGAGACCGTGACGCCGCCGCGTTCCAGCGCGACGGCGAAGACGAGTGGCGCTGCCGCCTTGATGACGAGGCCGGGCGCCGCGAGCTTGCCCATCGTCGCACCGAAGCCGACCGGCCCGAAAAGCTGGAGCGGCACCGTGCCGCGCACGATCGAGCCCAGCCCCATGCTGATGCCGAAGGCGACCGCGAAGAGGCCGGCGACCGCCGGCAATGCGCCCCCGATCAACAGGAGCGCGAGGCCGAGCGGCATCAGGCAGGCCGAGACCCAGGCGGTGGTCACCGGCGGCACGGCCTTCCCGAACAGCATCTCAACGAGGCGCCCCGCAACCTGGGACGGCCCGAGCATCGTGCCGATGCCCACCGCCACGGCCGCGCTGAGCCCGAAACCGCGCAGCAGCGCCAGCAGATGCACGGCCATGGCGGAGACGACGAAGCCCTGCAGCGAGAAGGCGAGCGCCAGCAGCAGGAAAGCGCGACGGCGCGCCTCGCCCCCGAGATAGGCCGGCGCCGCGATCGCGCCGGCATTGTCCGGGATCGCCGCAGGCTGGGCGGCCGCACGGCGGACCCGGCCGGGCAGGAAGGCGAGATGCAGCGGCGCGCAGATGACGAGCTGCGACAGGCCGTAGAGCCGGTAGACGCCGCGCCAGTCGAGGATGGCGAGCAGGGTGCTGGTCAGAGGCCAGAACAGGGTCGAGGCGAAGCCGGCGATCAGGGTGAGCTGGCTGATCGCGCGGCGCGCCCGGTCGCCACGCGCCTGACTCAGCGCCGTGAAGGCGGCGTCGTAGAACACCGCGGTCGTGACCGCCTGGAGCACCACCATCGCCGCGACATAGCTGACGATGCCGCGCACCTCGGCGAGCGCCATCAGAGAAAGCCCAGCCAGGACAGAACCCAGCGTCATCACCAGCCGGGTGCCGTAGCGGTCGATCAGGCTCCCCGTCACCGGCGCGACCGCGCCGCCCAGCAGCAGGCCGACGGCGAAACCGCCGAAGGTCCATTCCGGCGCCCAGCCGAATTCGGCGCTGATGCGCGGCGCGAGCACGGTGAAGGCGTAATAGAGCGCGCCATAGCCAAAGATCTGGGTGACGCCGAGCGCGGGGATCAGCGCCGGCCCGCCCGGCCGGAAGAGATGCGGCGGCACGCCGCGATCCTCCCTAGACGACCTGGTTGCGCAGGCTCTGCTCGCCGCGCGCCAGCCTGTCGAGATTGTCGAGGAGCATGTCGACGACATTGCGCTCGTAGAGCCGCGTCTCGCCGGCGCTGTGGGGGGTGACGATCACCTGCGGCAGGCGCCAGAAGGGCGAGGCGGCCGGCAGGGGCTCCTCATGGAAGCAGTCGAGCCCGGCGCCGGCGATCTGGCCGCCCGCCAGCGCGCCGAGCAGGGCCGCCTCGTCGACGACCTTGCCGCGCGCGACATTGATGAGGAAGGCCGAAGGCTTCATCGCACCGAGGATGCGGGCGTCGATCAGCCCCTCGGTCTCGGGGGTGAGCGGGCAGGTCAGGGCGACGAAATCGGCCTCCGCCACGACCTCGGCGAGGCGGTCGGGCTTGACGATCGCATGGACATGCGGATGCGCCTCCGGATTGCGGCGCACGCCGATGACGCGCATGTCGAAGGCGCAGGCCAGCTTCGCGAGTCTCAGGCCGATCCGGCCGAGGCCGACGATCACCAGCGTCTTGCCGCCGAGCTCGTCCTCGCGCCGGGCGCGGTCGCCGATCATCGGGCGCCAGCGCTGCGCCATCTGGTTGTCGCGGGCGAAATGGATCTGGCGCGCCAGAGCCAGGATCAGCGAGATTGCATGCTCGGCGACGGCGCGCTCATTGCTGCCCTGGGCGCTCGCGAGCCGGACCCCGGCCGCCGCCAGCGCCGCCTTGTCGAACTGGTCGGTGCCGGCACTCACCGACTGGATGAAACGCAGTTTCGGCAGGCGCGGCAGGAGGTCGTTGCGCCAGAGGCCCGAGACGACCAGGACATCGGCTTCCGGCGCCCGCTCGCGCAGATCGTCGAGGGTGCGCACCTCGAAATGCTTCGCGCCGCGTCCGCGCGTCAGGAACTCGTCCTGCAACTGATAGGCGGCGTGGGCGAAGCCGATCGTCAGCTCGCTCTCCGCTGGCAACAACGTCATCTGTTCCGTTCCTCCCGAATCCGCATTTTGGGCGACGTTAGACGGCGCGCCGGCTGCTGTCCCCGCGCCCATCGCATGCAAGCTTCACGCTGACGGCGATGCCTGCCGGACATCGGCGGCCAGCGCCTGCTGCAAGCGCGACCAAGCAGCGTCATCGCCCGGCAGACCGAAGCGCAAACGATCCGGCGCATTCTGGAAGCGGCGAACATAGATTCCGTGGCGGCCGAGGCGGGCGAAGAGTGCCGGTGCTGCCGGCGTTTCGAGCAAACGGAACAGGCTCGTGCCGCCGACGACGCGGCCGTGCGGCGTCAACAAGGCATCGAGGCGCGCAGCATCCCGCGCCCGCGCTTCACCGGCATCGGCGAGCCAGGCGGCATCCGCCAAGGCCCGCGCGCCGAGATGCAGAGCCGGGCCGGCGACCGACCAGGGTCCGAGCGCCGCCGCGAGCCGTGCCATCAGATCGGGCGCACCAATGGCGAAGCCGAGGCGCAGACCGGCCAAGCCATAGGTCTTGCCGAAGGAGCGCAGCACCACCACACCGGCCGGCAGATCCGGCAGGATGCTGGTCTCCGGCGTGAAATCGGCGAAGGCTTCGTCGACGACGAGCAGGCCGCCGCGGGCAGCGCAGCGCGCCGCAAGCTCCGCGATTTCCGCCCGCGAGAGCAGCCGCCCGTCAGGGTTGTTGGGATTGACCACGACGAGGGTCGCCGCCGCCTCTTCGGGCCTTGCCGCTTCGGTGACGACATAGCCTGCCTTGCGCCAGGCATGGGCATGCTCGGCATAGGTCGGACCGAGGATGGCGACTGGACCCGCCGGCGCCAGACGGGGCAGCAATTCGATCAGGATCTGCGTGCCGGGCGCGGCGACGATACCGGCATCGCCCGGCACCCGATAGGCGGCGCGGGCCGCAGCGAGGAGCGCGGCCTCGTCATCGGCGCCCGGCAGGCGCGTCCACAGGCTTAACGGCAGCTCCGGAAGCGGATAGGGGATCGGATTGATCCCGGTGGAGAGATCGATCCAGGGCCCGGGCGCATCCGGAAAGAGCGCGCGAGCCGTGGCGAGATCACCGCCATGCCAGATGCCGTCCTCAGCCAAGTCTCCAGCCCCAATCGCGCCCGCGCTCCGCATGAACCTCTCCGCCAGCCTGCCGCTGCTCGTGCTTGCCCTCGCGATCGAGGCGGCCTTCGGCTATCCCTCGCGCTTCTATGCCGCAATCGGCCATCCCGTCACCTGGATCGGACGATGGATCGGCATGCTTGATCGAGTGCTGAACCGCGAGGCCGCCTCCTTCGTCACACGCAAGGCCATGGGCGCGCTGGCGCTGGCCCTGCTGCTCGCCGTCATCATCGCCTTGTCCGCACTGGCCCAGCGCCTGTGCCTCTCCTTCGGACTGCTCGGCCTGATCCCGCTCGCGCTCCTCGCCTCGACGCTCATCGCCCAGCGCAGCCTCCACGAACATGTCGCTCGTGTTGCCGAAGGGCTGGAGCGCGAGGGGCTGGACGGCGGCCGTCGAGCCGTCGCGATGATCGTCGGGCGCAATCCGCAGACGCTGGACGAGGCAGGCGTGTCGCGCGCCGCCATCGAGAGCCTCGCCGAGAATTTTTCCGACGGCATCGTCGCGCCGGCTTTCTGGCTCGGCGCGGGCGGATTGCCGGGCATCGCCGCCTACAAGGCGATCAACACCGCCGATTCGATGATCGGCCATCGCACGCCGCGCCATCTCGCCTTCGGCTGGGCGGCAGCCCGGCTCGACGATCTCGTCAACCTGCCCGCTTCGCGGCTGACGGCGCTGCTGCTGGTCGCCTCCACCGCTCTCGACCGGACAGCCGATGCCCGCAATGCCTGGGGGGCCGTGCGGCGCGACGCGGGCAAGCACCGCTCGCCCAATGCCGGCTGGCCGGAGGCGGCCATGGCGGGAGCGCTGGGCCTGCGCCTCGCCGGGCCGCGCGTCTATGGCGAGACCCGCGTCGAGGATCACTGGATGGGCGATGGCCGGGCCGAAGCGAATGCGGCCGATATCAGGCGAGCGCTTACACTCTATCGGCGCTCCTGCGGCCTGCTCTGGGTGCTTGCAGCGCTGCTCGCGGCAACAGCCATCCTGTGACCGCCTAGTTGGGAACGGGCACGGCTCTCCCCGCGATCGCCTGCAGATCGACGCCCTGCGGCAGCGAGCCGAAATGTCCCGACCAGCCGCCGGCCAGCCGCGAGGCGACGAAGGCGTCGGCGACCCCGTGCGGCGCGTGGCGGATCAAGAGCGAGGCCGACAGGGCCAGCGCCATCCGCTCGACGAAGCGTCGCGCCAGATGCTCGTGCCTGAGCACGTCGACGAGATCGGTCTCAAGCTCGGCGAGGAAGGCGTCGTAGCGCGGATCGTTGCCGCGGGCGGCGCGCAATTCGTCGAGCAGGGCCGGCACGCAATCGGGATAGCGGCGGATCGAGCGGAGCACGTCGAGGCAGACGACATTGCCCGTGCCTTCCCAGATGCCGTTGAGCGGCGCCTCGCGATAGAGCCGCGCCATCAGATGGTCCTCGATGAAGCCGTTGCCGCCATGGCATTCCAGCGCCTCGGCGACGACCGGCGTGACGCGCCTGCAATTCCAGTATTTCGCGATCGGCGCGCCGATGCGGCCGAGAAGCTGCTCGGCCTCGCTCTCGCCTTCGCGATCGAGCGCATGGACGAAGCGGAAGGCGAGCCAGGCGGAGGCCTCGGCCTCCAGAGCGAGATCGGCGATCACATTCGCCATGATCGGCTGGTGGATCAGTGCCTTCTGGAAGGCGCGGCGATGGGCCGTGTGATGCGCGGCTTGCGCCACCGCATGGCGCATCAACCCGGCCGAGCCGACGGCGAAATCGAGGCGGGTATAGTGGTTCATCTCCAGCCCGGCGCGGATGCCGTGACCGGGCTCCCCGATGAGGTGGGCGAGGACGCCGCGGAATTCGACCTCGGAGGAGGCATTCGACTTGTTGCCGCACTTGTCCTTGAGCCGCTGGATCTGCAGCCGGTTGCGCGAGCCATCCGGCAGCCAGCCCGGCACGACGAAGCAGGAGACCCCCTCCTCCGTCCGCGCGAGCGTCAGGAACACGTCGGAATGCGGGACGGAGAAGAACCATTTATGGCCGGTGAGGGAATACGTTCCATCGGCATTGCGCGTCGCGACCGTCTGGGTCTGGCGGAGATCCGAGCCGCCCTGCTTCTCGGTCATCGCCATGCCGACCGTGCCGCCGCGCTTCTGCGTGGCCGGCAGGGGGCGCGGGTCGTACTCCGACGAGGTGACCAGCTGGCCGAACTCGGCCCAGCGCGCGGAATCGCGCCGCAGCACGGGAATCGCCGAATAGGTCATGCCGAGCGGGCAGCAGATGCCGTTCTCGCCCTGGTTCCAGAGATAGGAGACGGCGGCACGCGCCACCTGCGCGCCTTGGCGCGGCTTGGTCCAGCACAAGGAATGGAACTCGTCGCGCATGGCGAGCCCCATCAATTCGTGCCAGGCCGGATGGAACTCGATCTGATCCACGCGGCGGCCCCAGCGATCATGCGTGCGCAATTCCGGCAGGCTGCGATTGGCCTGCCGCGCCAGGTCCTGCACCGCTTGCGACCCGACATGGCCACCGACCACGCCCGCCTGCTCGCGGAACCAGCCCGCGCCGAAGGCATCGAGAATGCGCCCAAGCGCCGGGTCGGCGGCATAGGCGTCATAATCCGCCAGCGCGGGTGCCTGGTTCAGCACCTCATGGGTGTCGTAGCCGTAAGCATCGAGCGTGGTCATGCGGCCTGTCCTTCACGGGAGATCAGCGCGGCGAGGGAGAGATCGGCGAGCGCAGCCGCAATCTCGCGGCCACGCTCGGGGCTGATCGAGCGTTCCGGCGAGAGCGGGCCGATCAGCGCCTCCATGAAGCCGCCGACGATCATCGCGGCGGCGGCATCCGAATCGACGGTACGGAAGACGCCCTGTCTCCCGCCTTCGACGACGAGCGCGCGAAAAATGCCGGCGATCTCGCGGCGATAGTCAAGCCGTGTCGCGTCGACCGCCGGGTCGGCAGGCTCGGCGATCATCGACCAGGCTAGGCGGCGATTGGCGAAGGCGCGCCGGGCGAAAGCCTCGACCGCGGCGGTCAGGCGCTCGGTGACGGGAGCATCGCTCGCGGCGATCTCGCGCAGCACGGCGAGCTCGCGCGTCGAGACGATAGCGACGATCTCGGCCATCAGCTCGGCCTTGGAGGAGAAATAGGAATAGACGCTGCCGGTCGAGACGCCGCTGGCGGAGGCCACCGCGGCGATCGAGGTCTCGTGGAAGCCGATTTCGGAGACGATCCCGCGCGCGGCAGAGAGGATCGCCTCCCGCTTCCCGGCCTTGCGCGGTTGCTTTGGCGTTCCGTCGGCCATGCGGGCTCCGAATTGAACTTGAATTCAGATTCAATTTGAGAGCGAATGCCGCCCTCGTCAAGGGGCTCGGGAACTCCTCTCCTGGAAAGGAGAGGAGTAGGGGTAAGGTGTTCCGAGCGAAAACGTCGGCTTGAACCCGACCCGCCGGGAGCCCTCACGGAACTGGTCCGACCACCCACACCTCGCCCTGCCCTCTCCTTCCAGGAGAGGGATCCTCGCGCCTCGACCGGGACCTCCGAAGTCACGTCCCAGAAAGACGACGCTTCCGGCTTCCCGTGCCAACCTGCGAGGCAACCTTAGAACTCGATGCCTTCCTGCGCCTTCACCCCGGCGGCGAAGTGGTGCTTCACCAGCGTCATCTCGGTGACGAGGTCGGCCGCCTCGATCAGCTCTGGCTTGGCGTTGCGGCCGGTGACGACGATGTGGAGGTCGGGGCGGCGGGCGCGGAGCACCTCGACCACCTCGGCGAGCGGCAGATAGTCGTAACGCAGGGCGATGTTGAGCTCGTCGAGCACCAGCAATCTGATCTCGGGATCGGCCATCAACTCCCTGACCTTGGCGAAGGCGCGCTCGGCGGCGGCGATGTCGCGGGCTTTGTCCTGCGTCTCCCAGGTGAAGCCCTCGCCCATGCTGTGCCAGCTCACTTGATCGCCGAAGGCTTCGAGCGCCCGGCGCTCGCCGGTCGACCAGGCGCCCTTGATGAACTGCACCACGCCGATGTGCCAGCCATGGCCGAGCGCCCGCAAGATCAGGCCGAAGGCCGCCGTGGACTTGCCCTTGCCGGGGCCGGTATTGACGATGAGCAGTCCTTTTTCCTGCGTCTTGGAAGCGACCTCGGCGTCCTGCACCGCCTTGCGCTTCTCCATCTTCGCCTTGTGGCGGGCGGCGTCTTCGCTGTCGGTCATCTTTTCATCCGCATCATTTCACGCGCATCGGCAATCCGGCGACCATGAAGACCACGCTGGCTGCGCGCGCCGCAAGCGCCTGATGCAGCCGTCCGGCCTCGTCGCGGAAGCGGCGGGCGAGCGCGTTCTCCGGCACGATGCCGAGGCCGACCTCGTTGCCGACCAGCACGAGCGGGGCGGAGGCGCGCTCGCAGGCGGCGATGAGGGCTTCGCGGGCGGCGGCCGTGTCACGCTCGGCGAGGATGAGGTTGGTCAGCCACAGCGTCAGGCAGTCGACCAGGATCGGACGGCCCGCCGGCTGGGCGGCGATGGCCTCGGCCAGATCGAGCGGTGCATCGACCGTCTGCCAGCCGGCGGGCCGGCGGGCGCGATGCTCGGCGATCCGATCGCGCACCTCGTCGTCATAGGCCTGCGCGGTGGCGATATAGGTCCAGGGCGCCGGCTGGGCCTCGATCAGCGCCTCGGCATGGCGGCTCTTGCCGGAGCGGGCGCCGCCGAGGACGAGGGTGAGATGGGGGATTTCGGCGGGCTGCATCGGCGGCTTCGCGTTCGTTCGGCGTCATCCCCGGCGACCGAAGGGAGACCCGGGATCCATGCCGGAGCGCTTCCGAAGAAGGTTCAGGCATGGATCCCGGCTCTTCGCTGCGCTCCGGCCGGGATGACAGCGTGTATGTGTCGGACCGTTCCTGCATTGCACAGCAGTCCGCCGAAGGCTAATGATCGTCGCTGACGGTGCCTCCGCGAGGAGGTGAAAAGGGAACGCGGTGCGAGACCGCGGCTGCCCCCGCAACTGTAAGCGGATGTCCTTCGCCATCGGCCACTGGAGCGCACGCTCCGGGAAGGCGGCACAAGGGCGCCAAATCCGCGAGCCAGGAGACCTGCCGTCGACCCGCAACGATCCAACCGGCTGCCGGCGGGGCGGCTACGGAGAACAGTCATGAATACCGTTTCGGTTTCCACCTCGCAGATCAGCGTCTCGGAGCGGGCGAAGGCAGTCGCCGCCGCCCTCATCGTCGGAATCGCATTGGTCTATACGACCGGTTTCGCGGCCTCGACGAATGTCCACAACGCCGCGCACGACACCCGCCACGGCCTCGCCTTTCCCTGCCACTGAGGGAAAGCCATCATGGTCACGCGTGTTCTCACGGTCAGCATCCTGGCCGGGCTCCTGGCTGGGCTAATCATCGCCGCCCTTCAGCATGTCACCACCACCCCGCTGATCCTCAAGGCGGAAACCTATGAAAACGCCATGCGCGACGGAGCGAGAGCGCATCTCGCCTTCGCGCAGGGCGAAGCCCGCATCATCCTCGTCCATGGCGGCGCCGATCACGCCGAAGGGGCGGAGCATGACGAATGGAAGCCGCAGGACGGCACTCAGCGCATGCTCTTCACCAGCGCCGCCACCATCGGAACCGCGATCGGCTTCGCGGCGCTGCTGCTGGCCGGCATGATCGCAGCCGGCGACAGCATCGACCCGCGCCGCGCGCTGATCTGGGGTGCCTGCGGCTTCCTCGCCTTCGGCCTCGCGCCGGGAATGGGGCTCGCGCCGGAACTGCCGGGAGCCGCCTCGGCCGCCCTGCAGGCGCGCCAGCTCTGGTGGCTCGCGACCACCATCGCCACCGCGATCGGGCTGTTCCTGTTCCTGCGCTACGAGGCGCCCTGGCTCAAGCTCCTGGCCGTCGTCGTGATCCTGCTGCCGCATCTCGTCGGGGCTCCGCATGCGCCGACGCCGGAGAGCAAGGTGCCGGCCGAGCTCGCGGCGCATTTCACCTCGTTGTCGCTCGGCATCCAGGCCGCGCTCTGGCTGGTCACCGCCTTCATGGTCGGGACGCTCTGGCCCTGGATGAGCCGCCGCGCGGCTGCGGCCTGAGGATAGCGGCGCCTTCGGGCGCCGCGCGAAAGGCAAACCAGATGTCCGAGGGCGACCTCACCATCCATGTCTGCACGGCCTGCCGCCGGGCCCGCGCCGACCTCCCCGATGGTTACGACCAGCCGGGGCTGGCGCTGGCCGAACGCCTCGCCGCGCAGCTCGCAGCCAAGGGCAGCACGATCCCCGTGCTGCCCGTCGAATGCCTCGCCGTCTGCAAGCGGCCCTGCACCATCGCGCTCAGCGCCGACGGGAAATGGACCTATCTGATCGGCGATCTCGACACCGACACCCATCTCGACGAGATCGTCGGCGCGGCGGAGGCCTATGCCGCCAGCGCCAACGGCATCGTTCCCTGGAAAGAACGACCGCAGTCCTTCCGCAAGGGCGTGGTCGCGCGCGTGCCGCCTTTGCCGGCGCGCCAGCAAGGATGACATCATGAACGCTCCGCAGACCGCCAATCTCGGCAAGACACCCTGCACGATCATCACCGGCTTCCTCGGCGCCGGTAAGACGACGCTGGTGCGCCACCTCCTCGAAAACGCGCAGGGCAAGAAGCTCGCCGTGCTCGTCAACGAATTCGGCGATCTCGGCTTCGACGGCGAATTCCTCAAGGGCTGCGGCATCGCCGGCTGCAGCGACGAGGACGTGGTCGAGCTGCCGAATGGCTGCATCTGCTGCACCGTCGCCGACGATTTCGTGCCGGCGCTGGAGAAGCTGCTGAATCGGCCGAACCCGCCCGAGCATATCCTGATCGAGACCTCCGGCCTCGCCCTGCCGAAGCCGCTCGTCACCGCCTTCAACTGGCCGGCGATCCGCTCGCGCGTCACGGTCGACGGCGTCATCGCCGTGGTCGACGGGCCGGCGGTGGCCGAGGGCCAGTTCGCCGATGATCCGGAGGCGCTCGCGGCGCAGAAGGCCGCCGACGCCTCGGTCGATCACGACAACCCGCTGGAAGAGGTGTTCGAGGACCAGATCCTCTGCGCGGATCTCATCCTGCTCAACAAGAGCGACCTCATCGACGAGGCCGGCCGGGCGCGGGTCAAGGCCGAGATTGCCGAGCATCTGCCCAAGGCAATCAAGATCGTCGAGACCGCCCATGGCAAGGTCGAGCCGGCGCTGATCGTCGGCCTCGGTGCCGCGGCCGAAAGCGACCTCGCCGCCCGCCCCTCGCATCATGGCGAGGGCGAGCACGATCACGACCATGACGATTTCGACTCGGTCGCCGTGCCGCTGCCGGCCGGCTTGTCCCCCGAGGAGCTCACGGCGCGCGTCGCCAGGGCCGCCGAGGCCGAGGGCGTGCTGCGGCTCAAGGGCTTCACCGCCGTGCCGGGCAAGCCGATGCGGCTCGTGGTGCAGGGCGTCGGCCGGCGCGTCGGCCATCATTTCGACCGGCCCTGGGGCGCGAGCGAGTCGCGCGACGGACGCCTCACCGTGATCGGGCTCAAGGGCTTCGATCTCAAGGCCGTGGAAGCGGCTCTCGCGGGGGCGTAACATCGGCCGATGCATCTTCTCCCGACCAGCGAGATCAGGCTCGACGACGGCGAAGACGCCGTCGATCTCGCCCTGCCGCCGGGAGATGTGCTTGTCCTGTCCTTCACCGACAGCGACCTCTCGGCGCTGGCGGTGGCGGCAGGTGACAGCAGCCTGTCCGTTCGGCTCGCGCCGCTCCGACGCTTGAAACACCCGCTCTCGGTCGACTTCCTGATCGAGAAGACGGCCGCGCATTGCCGCTTCGTGCTGCTGCGCTGCCTCGGCGGGCTGGACTACTGGCGCTATGGCATCGAGCAGCTCGGGGCGGCCTGCCGCGAGAAGGGAATCCCGCTCGCGATCCTGCCCGGCGACGAGCGCGACGATCCGCGGCTCGGCGAGCATGCGACGGTGCCGGCGGAGCTTGCGGAAGCGCTTCTGGCCTATTTCCAGGCAGGCGGCGGCGCCGAGAACATGCGGCGGCTGCTGGCGCGGATCGGGCTTCATGTTGCAGGGCGAGGACTTCCATCCGACCTTGTGCCGCTGGTCCTGCCGGCGTTCTTCGCCCTCGGCCCCAAAGGCTCGCCCTCGCCCTGGCGCGATGCACTCGCCACGCTGCCCGCCGGCCGGCCGCTCGTCCCGATCCTGCTCTACCGCTCCGGCGTCGCGGCCGGCGACACGGCTATGGCCGAGGCGATGACCGCCGCCCTCGCCGCCCGCGGCCTCGCGCCCCTGCCCCTGGCCCTGACCAGCCTGAAGGACCCGACCGTCACGGCGGAGCTCGCAGCGCTGATCGCGACCCGCAGACCCGAACTGATCGTCACCACCACCGCCTTCTCTGCTCGCGAAGGCACCGATTTCGTGCTCGACGCCGCCAATTGCCCGATCCTGCAGGCCATGCCCGTCGGCAGTCCGCGCGAGGCCTGGGACGCCTCGCCGCGCGGCCTTTCCGCCGCCGATCTCGCCATGCAGGTGGCGCTGCCGGAATTCGACGGACGCATCGGCGCCATTCCAGTCGCCTTCAAGGCGGAGGAGAATGACCCGGCGACCGGGCTTACCATCCGCCGGCTGGTGCCGGATGCCGAGGGCATCGCCGCGCTGGCCGATCTCGCGGCCGGCTGGATCGCTCTCGCACTGAAGCCTGCAGCGGAGCGCCGGCTGGCGCTGGTGATGTCGGACTATCCCGCGCGCGGCGGCCGGGCCGGCTTCGCCGTCGGGCTCGACACGCCGGCGAGCGTGACGGCGATCCGGGAATTGCTGGCCGAGGCGGGATATGAGGTTGGACCGTTATCCTCCATCGTCATCCCGGGCGACCAAACGGAAACCCGGGATTCATGCCTGAACCTTTCCGAGCGACGTTTTGGCATGGATCCCGGATCGACGCCGCTGACGCGTCTTGTCCGAGATGACAGCGCAGATATGAATGAGGGGGCTAGCTTGATGGCAGCCCTCACTACCGGGGCTGCCGAGCTGAGCATTCCGCTCACAGCCTATAGCGACTGGCTCGCCGCGATCCCTGCCCCCGCCCGCGAAACACTCCTCGCCGCCCATGGCGCGCCTGAGGCCGATCCAGCCTGCCGCGACGGCGCCTTCCGCTTCCGCGCCGTGCGCCATGGCAAGCTCATCGTCGCCCTGCAACCGCCACGCGATGCGACGCCCGACCGCAAGGCTGTTTATCACGACCCCGACGCGCCGCCCGGTCACGGCTATCTCGCCTTCTACCTTGCGTTGCGCCAGTCCGAAGCCATCGACGCGCTGATCCATCTCGGCACGCACGGCACGACGGAATGGCTACCGGGCAAGGCGGTGGCGCTCTCGGCCGGCTGCTGGCCGCGCCTGGCTGTCGGCGGGCTGCCGGTGATCTACCCTTATGTTGTCGACGATCCCGGCGAAGCAGCGCCCGCCAAGCGGCGGCTCTCAGCCCTTACGCTCGGCCATCTGCCGCCGCCGCTGGCCGAAGCCGAGGCCGCCGGCGAAACCGCGCTGCTGCGCGATCTCGTCGAGGAATTCTCGCAGGCGCAGGTGCTGGATCCGCGCCGCGCCGACGTCGCCGCCGCAGAAATCCGGGCGCGGGCCGAAGCGAGTGGGCTCGCGGCCTCCTGCGGCGTCGCGCCGGACATGTCGATGAGCGAGGCGTTGACGCGGCTCGACGCGCATCTCTGCGACATCGCCGAACTGCCCTTCCGCGATGGCCTGCATGTCTTCGGCCATTCCGACGCCGACCCGGCTTCCGCGCGCAACGAGCGCGAAAACCTGCTCGCCGCGCTCGACGGCCGCTTCGTGCCGCCCGGCCCAGCGGGCTCGCCGCATCGCGGCCGCCCCGATGTGCTGCCGACCGGGCGCAACCTCTCGACGCTCGACCCCCGCGCGATCCCGACACGTGCGGCGGCGAGGCTAGGCCAACTCGCGGCGCAGGCGGTGGTGTCGCGCCACCTGCAGGATCATGGCGATTATCCGCGCCGGATCGTGATGGATCTCTGGGCCTCGCCGACACTGCGCTCCGGCGGCGAAGATATCGCCCATGCATTGGCGCTGATGGGCGTCGAGCCGCTCTGGGACGCAGCTTCGACCCGCGTGACCGGTTTCAGCATCATCCCGCAGCCGAAGCTCGCCTATCCGCGCCTCGACGTCACCGTGCGCATCTCCGGCACCTTCCGCGACACGTTTCCAGGGCAGATCGCGCTGATCGACCAGGCCGCGCGCGCAGTGGCGGCGCTGGACGAGCCGAACGATTGGAACGAGCCGGCCGCTGCCCACCGTCGCGGCGGGCATGGCGCGCGCATCTTCGGCGCCGCGCCCGGCCGCTATGGCGCGGCCATGGCCGACCGCGCGCTTGATGGCGACTGGACCGAGCGGGCGGATCTGGGCGCCGCCTATCTCGCGGCTTCCGACCATGCCTATGGCGGGCCGGAAGGCGTGGGCATGCGCGATGCCGGCTTCGCCGAGCGCATCCGCACCTCCGACGCCTTCATCCATGTCAGCGACACCGCCGGGCGCGACATTCTCGAAGCGACGAGCGCCGCCGACGTCATCGGCGGGCTCGCCGCGGCAGCCAAGGCGCTCGGTGCCGATCCCGCCCTCTACAGCCTCGACAGCTCGGATCCAGAGGCGCCGAAGGCGCGTACGCTGGCCGAGGACATCGCCCGCATCGTCCATGGCCGATTGACACATCCGCGCTGGATCGCCGGCCAGCTCGCCCATGGCTGGCGCGGCGCGGCGGAGCTGGCCGAGGCGGTCGACACCCTCTTCGTCTTCGCGGCGAGCACGGATGCCGTCGCCGACGGGCTGTTCGACGCCGTCTTCCAGGCCTATTGCGCCGATCCGCAGGTCTGGGCGGCGCTCGAAGCCAGCAATGCGCCGGCCGCCGCCTCGATCCGCTCGCGATTGGCGGAAGCGGCCCGCCGCGGGCTCTGGACGAGCCGCCGCAACTCGGTCGGCGCCTTCCTGGCGCGGGAGGCGGCGGAATGAGCGCGCTTCCCAAGGAAGCCCTGAGGCGCGGCTGGTGCCCCAGCGCCTTGCGGCCGATGGAGACCGGCGATGGCTGGCTGGTCCGACTGCATCCGCCCGGTGCCCGGCTGACTCCCATGCAATTGCGACAGATTGCGGCTCTGGCCGGCGAGCATGGCAACGGGCTGATCGAGATCTCGGCGCGCGCCAATCTGCAGATCCGTGGCGTGAAGCCCGAGAGACACCCGGCGCTGGTCGAGCGACTGCTGGCGGAGCGTCTCGTCGATGAACATGACGGCGACGGGCCGCAGCGGCTGACACTGGTTTCGCCGCTGGCGGGATTTAACGAGGCCGTCCTGCTCGGGCTCGACCCGAGCACCTCTTCGAAGAATTTCTCGGGTCGGCGCCATGCGCCGCCCGAGAATGACGGCCGGGGCTTGATCGATGCCTTCGCGCTGGCCGAGCAGATCGAAGGGCAGGCCCGCGTGATTCCAGGCCTGCCGGCCAAGCTCTGCGTCATCGTCGACGATGGCGGCCCCCAAGCGCTGGATGGGTTCGCTTGTGATATCCGGCTCGTCGGCATCGGCGCCGGGCGCGTGGCGCTGGGCCTTGCCGATCGTCTCTGGCGCGGCCCGATCCCCGGCGATGATGCTGCCGCAGCGGTTGAGGCCATCCTAGGCCGCTTTGCGAAGCTGCGAAGCGCGGCGCCCGACCGCATCCGTCGCCTGCGCGATCTGTCGCCTGAAGCACTGGCCGGCCTCACCGCCTTGCCCGACATCACCGCGCCGATGCGACGCCCTCCGCCGCGGCGCGCCGGGCTGTTCAAGCTGGCGGGGAAGCGTTTCGCGGCGCTCATCGGCCTGCCCTTCGGCCGCTGCGATGCGGCGGCGCTCGACAAGCTCGGCGCGGGCACCGAGGCGAGCCTGGCCGATATCCGGCTTTCGCCCTGGCGGGGGCTCGCCTTCCGCGATCTCGACCGCAGGGAAGCCGTGAACCTGCTCGCGCTGGCGGGTGATCTCGGGCTGATCACGCGCGACGACGATCCGCGCCTCTCCGTGCAGGCCTGCGCCGGCAGCCCCGCCTGCTCGCGTGCAGAGGCACCGACCATGGCGGATGCGGCCGTTCTCGCCGACGCGGCCGCCGGTCTCCTTGCGCAGGGCGTGACCCTGCATGTCTCCGGCTGCGTCAAGGCCTGCGCCCATCCCGCTGCCGCCGACCTCACGCTGGTCGGGCGACGGGGCGAATATGATGTCGTGCTCGGCGGCACGACGCGGGACAAGCCGCTTGCGACGCTTGACCTTTCGGCGCTGCTCACGCGATTGCAGCCGGGACAAGAGATTCACGCGCGCCTGACCGGGGCCGCGCGTTCAACAGGACCGCGCGGTTGAGCAGGGCATACGATTACATTCAGGACGGGGCGGCGATCTACGAACGCTCCTTCGCCATCATCCGCGCCGAGGCTGATCTCGCCCGCTTCGGCGGAGCGGCCGAGCGCGTCGTGGTGCGCATGATCCATGCCTGCGGCATGACCGATCTGCCTGATGACGTCGAGATGTCGGCGGATTTCGCCGAGGCTGCGCAAAGCGCTCTCAGGGCCGGCGCGCCGATCCTTTGCGACGCCAAGATGGTCGCCAATGGTGTGACGCGCGCACGGCTGCCGGCCGGCAACGAGGTGGTCTGCACGCTTGACGATCCGCAGGTTCCGGCCCTTGCCGCCGGGATGGGCACGACCCGCTCCGCCGCCGCGATGGAGCTGTGGAAGCCCCGGCTCGCCGGCTCGATCGTCGTGATCGGCAATGCGCCGACCTCGCTGTTTCGCCTTCTGGAAATGCTCGATGCCGGTGCGCCGAGGCCTGCCGCCGTGATCGGCATTCCCGTCGGCTTCGTCGGCGCAGCAGAATCGAAGGAAGCGCTGGCCAGGGACGGGCGCGTGCCCTTCGTCGTGGTGCATGGGCGGCGCGGCGGCTCGGCGATGGCGGCGGCAGCCGTCAATGCGCTGGCGCAGGACAAGGAATAGCCAGGTGAGCGGGACAGTGAAGAGCCTGCTCTACGGCGTCGGCCTCGGGCCGGGCGCACCGGATCTGATGACGGTCAGGGCCCGCGAGATCATTCTCTCGGCCGACCGGCTCGTGCATTTCTGCAAGCGCGGCCGGCGCGGCAATGCCCGCGGCACGGCCGACGCGATCATCGCGCCCGATCCGGCCCGCGAGATCGAACTCGCCTTTCCGGTGACGATCGAGGCCAATGTCGGCGAGCCCGATTATGACGGACCGATCGCCGCCTTCTACGAGGAGGCGGCCGAGCGCCTCGCGGCGGAGATGCGGGCCGGGCGGACGCTCGCCGTGCTCTGCGACGGCGACCCGTTCTTCTACGGCTCCTTCATGCATCTGTGGCGGCGGCTCTCCCCGCGCTTCCCGACCGAGATCGTGCCCGGCGTCACCGGCATGACCGGCGCCTGGGGCGAGGCCGGTGCGCCGATCACCTGGGGCGACGACGTCATGACCGTGCTGCCCGGCACGCTGCCGGAGGCGGAGCTGGCGCGCCGCCTCGCCGATACCGACGCCGCCGTGATCATGAAGCTCGGCCGCAACCTGCCGAAGGTGCGCCGGGCGCTTGTGGCCGCCGGGCTGGAAGGGCGCGCGATCTATGTCGAGCGCGCGACCATGGCGCGGCAGGTGGTGGCGCGGCTTACCGACAAGGTCGATGACGAGGCTCCCTATTTCGCAATGGTGCTGGTGCCCGGCGAAGGGCGACGCCTGTGACCGGCTCCCTCACCATCGTCGGCCTCGGCCCGGGCACGGCGGAGTGGATCACACCGGCCGCGCAGGCGGCGCTCGATGCCGCGACCGACATCGTCGGCTACGGCCCCTATGTCGACCGGGTGCCGGAGCGGGAGGGACTGACCAAGCACGCCTCCGACAACCGCGTCGAGGTCGAACGGGCCTCCCATGCGCTGCGGCTGGCGGCGGAGGACCGCAAGGTCGCGGTCGTCTCAGGCGGCGATCCCGGCGTCTTCGCCATGGCGGCGGCAGTGTTCGAGGCGCTTGAGGCCGGCCCCGTCGAATGGCGTGCACTTCCGATCACGGTGGAACCCGGCATCACCGCGATGCTGGCAGCGGCTGCGAAGGCCGGGGCCCCGCTGGGCGGCGATTTCTGCGCGATCTCGCTCTCGGACAATCTCAAGCCCTGGGACGTCGTGACGGCACGGCTCGGAGCCGCACTCGCGGCCGATTTCGTGATCTGCCTCTACAATCCGATCTCGAAGGCGCGGCCCTGGCAGCTCGGCAGGGCGCTGGAGCTGGCGGCGGAGCATCGCGCGCCGGAGGCGCCCGTGCTCTTCGCCCGCGCCGTCGGACGGCCGGACGAGAGCCTGCGCATCTTGACGCTGGCCGAGGCCATCGCGGCCGCGGGCACGGCCGATATGGCGACCCTGGTGATGATCGGCGCGTCCAGCACGCGGTTGATCGCGCGCGAGGGCGGAGCCCCTTACGTCTACACGCCGCGCTCGGTGACGAAGAGCCCCTGCGTCACCAGCCAGGGCAGGACCTGATCGATATGATCGACGGTCTCGACATCGGGCTTGGGCGGGCGCTCAACCATCACCACCGGCAGGGAGAGCCGGCGCGCGGCCGTGAGCTTGCCGACGGTCGCCGGCCCGCCCGAATTCTTGCTGACCAGGACCTCGACGCCTTCGCGGCGCATCAGATCCTCCTCGTCGTCGGCATCGAAGGGACCGCGCTGCTGGATGACGTCGACATGCGGCACCGGCAAGCGATCGCCGATCGGCTCGATGGCGCGCACCAGATAGCGATGCTGCGGCGCATCGGCGAAGGCCGGCAATTCGAGCCGGCCGACGGTCAGGAAGACCCGCCGGGGTTCACGTCCCAGCGCCTGAACCGCCGCCTCGATGTCCGGCACGGACTTCCAGCGGTCGCCGTCGCGCGGTTTCCAGGAATCGCGCCGGATCGCCAGCAGCGGCACGCCTTCCGCCTTGCAGGCATGCTCGGCATGGAAGGGCATGATCGCAGCGAAGGGATGGGTCGCATCGACGACGGCGACGATGCCCTCCTCGACGAGGTAGCGCCTGAGACCCTCGATGCCGCCGAAGCCGCCGATCCGCACCGGCAGATTCGTCGGCCGGGGATCGACGGTATGCCCCGCCAGCGAGATAATGGCACGAATTTCGGGAGCCTGATCAGCCAGAAGCTGGTCAAGCGCAGCAGCTTCGCTCGTTCCGCCAAGGATGAGGACGGTCATGCCGGCAGTCTTACGTGAATCGGTTATTCTGTCGAGCCGCCCGGCTTCGCCCTGGCTCTCGCTGGTCGGCCTCGGGGAAGATGGCGCCGCCGGACTCTGCCGAGAAGCGCTCGCGGCGCTGAACGAAGCCGAGATCGTCTTCGGCGGCGAGCGGCATATCGCGCTGGTCGGCTCCGTCCCCGGCGAGCTTCGCTCCTGGCCGCAGCCCTTCCGCAACGCGCTGCCGCAGATCCTGGCCGAGCGCGGCCGCAAGGTCTGCGTGCTCGCGACGAGCGACCCGTTCCATTACGGCATCGGCAACAGCCTGAGCCGGGCGATCCCGCCCGAGGAGATGCGGATCATCCCGCAGCTCTCCTCCTTCTCGATGGCCTGCACGCGGATGCGCTGGCCGCAGGAGGAATGCGCGCTGGTCTCACTGCATGGCCGCACGCTCTACCGGATCGTGCCGCATCTCCAGCCCGAGGCGCGCATCCTTGCTTTGTCCTGGGACGAGACGACGCCGCGAGCCGTCGCCGACCTGATGACCGCGCGTGGCATGGGCGCAAGCCGCATCACCGTGATGGAATCGCTCGGCGGCCCGCAGGAGCGCATCCGCGAGAGCCGAGCCGATGCCTTCGCGCTCGACGATATCGTGCCGCTCAACCTGATCGCGGTCGAGGTCGCGGCCACCCGTGACTCGCGCATCCTCCCGCTGACGCCGGGGCTCGACGAGGAATGGTTCGCCCATGACGGGCAGATCACCAAATCGGAGATCCGCGCCATCACGCTGTCGGCGCTGGCGCCGCGCGCCGGCGAGCTGCTCTGGGATGTCGGGGCCGGGTCGGGCTCGGTCGCCGTCGAATGGTGCCAGCGACACACCCGCAACCGAGCCATCGCCTTCGAGGCCCGCGCCGAGCGGGCCGAGCGGATCGCCCGCAACCGGCTCGAGCTCGGCGGGCTCGCCGTCGAGGTGGTGGGCGCGGCGCCGGCCGGCTTCGTCGGACAGGAGGCGCCGGACGCCGTCTTCATCGGCGGCGGCCTAACGGAGGAGGGGTTGTTCGACGCCGCCTGGGCGGCGCTGAAGCCGGGCGGCCGGCTCGTCGCCAATGTCGTCACCCTCGAGGGCGAGGCGAAGCTCGCCGCGCTCCATGCCGAACATGGCGGCTCGCTCAGGCGCATCTCGATCGACCGGCTGGCGCCGGTCGGCGGCAAGCATGGCTGGCGCCCGGCGATGCCGGTGACGCAGTGGCGGGTCGAGAAGCCTTGAAGGCCGCTTCGCGTTCCCTCTCCTCCATCGACAGTCCGGACAAGCCGCAAAGCGGCGCCGATCCGGAATCCAGCGGAGGACTCGGCGTTCTACGATGGATTCCAGGTCTCCGCTTCGCTGCGCCCGGAATGACGGCGCGGGTCGAACGGAGTGCGCAACCATGACCGCCCGCCTCGTCGCCGGCATCGGCATCAGGCCCGGCACGGAGGCTGCCGACATCCTCGCCTGCCTCGACGAGGCTCTGGCGATCGCCGGGCTTTCCGGCATGGCGACGCCGCGCTTCGCCACACTGGCGAGCCGCGCCGCCGAGGCCGGCATGGTCGCGGCCGCCGCCGATCGTTCGGCCGAGCTCGTCGCCATCCCCGACGAGGCGCTGAAGGGATACGAAGCCGCCTGCGCCACGCGCTCGACCCGGATCGCCTCGCTCTACGGCGTCGGCTCGGTGGCGGAGGCCGCCGCGCTCGCCGGCGCCGGGCCGGGCGGCACGCTGGTGCAGCCGCGCATCGCGACCGGGCGCGTCACCTGCGCGCTCGCCAGGACAGCACCATGAAACCGCTCTGCGCATGACCATCCATTTCATCGGCGCCGGCCCCGGCGCGCCCGACCTCATCACCTTGCGCGGGCGCGATCTCATCGCGGCTGCGCCCGTCTGCCTCTATGCGGGATCGCTGATCCCGCAAGCCATGCTGGGCTGGTGCCCGCCCGGTGCGCGCATCATCGACACCGCCCCGCTCGATCTCGACGCCATCATTGCCGAGATGGAAGCTGCGCATCAGGCCGGGCAGGACGTCGCGCGCCTACATTCCGGCGACCTCTCGATCTGGAGCGCGGTGGGCGAGCAGATGCGCCGGCTCGATGCGCTGGGGATTCCCTATACGGTGACGCCGGGCGTGCCGGCCTTCGCTGCCGCGGCCGCCGCGCTGAAACGCGAATTGACGCTGCCGGGCGTGGCACAATCGCTGGTGCTGACGCGCACCTCCGGCCGTGCCTCTTCCATGCCGGAAAAGGAGACGCTCGCGACCTTCGCAGCTTCCGGCGCGACGCTCGCCATCCATCTCTCGATCCATGTGATCGAGCAGGTCGTGGCGGAGCTGACGCCCTTCTATGGCTCGGATTGCCCCGTCGCCGTGGTGTTCCGGGCGACATGGCCGGACGAGACGGTGCTCAGCGGCTCGCTTACGACCATCGCCGCGCAGGTGAGGGCGGGCGCGCTGGAGCGCACGGCGCTGATCCTGGTCGGGCCGGCGCTGGCAGCCGACGATTTCGCCGAGAGCGCGCTTTATTCAGCCGGCTACGATCGCCGCTTCCGGCCGGGGGGTGGCACGTGATCGCGCGCGGGCTTCTCATCGCCGCGCCGCGCTCCGGCTCCGGCAAGACGACGATCACGCTCGGGCTGCAACGCGCGCTCGTGCGGCGCGGACTCACGGTACGCGGGCTGAAATGCGGGCCGGATTATATCGATCCCGCCTTCCACGCCGCGGCGACGGGCGCAGCGAGCGCCAATCTCGACAGCTACGCGATGTCGGACGGGCTGCTCGGGCACATAGCGGGCGAGGCGGCGGATGGCGCCGACATCGTCATCGCCGAAGGCTCGATGGGGCTGTTCGACGCCGTGCCGGGCGCGGCCGGCCATACCGGCGCCAGCGCCGACATCGCCGCGCTGCTGGGCTGGCCGGTCGTGCTCGTCATCGACGTTTCCGGGCAGGCGCAATCGGCGGCGGCCGTTGCGTTAGGCTGCAAGCTCTATGACCCGCGCATCCGTGTCGCCGGCGTCATCCTCAACAAGGTCGCAAGCGCGCGCCACGAGCGACTGGTGCGGCAGGGTATGGAGCTGATCGGCCTGCCCGTGCTCGGCGCGCTGCCGCGCGAGGCGAGCCTCATCCTGCCCGAGCGCCATCTCGGGCTGGTGCAGGCCGGCGAGACGGCCGATCTGCATGCCAGGCTCGACGCCCTGGCCGAGGCCGTGTCCGCCGCTGTCGATCTCGAGGCCGTCATCGCGGCCGCCGGGGAGACGCGACTGCCACCGGCGGAGACGGCGACCCCGCCGCTGCCTCCGCCCGGCCGACGCATCGCAATCGCGCGCGATGCCGCCTTCTCCTTCGTCTATCCGCATGTCGAGGCCGGCTGGCGGGCGGCGGGCGCCGAGATCCTTCCCTTCTCGCCGCTGAGAGACGAGCCGCCGCCGGAGGATTGCGATGCCTGCTGGCTGCCGGGCGGCTATCCCGAACTCCATGCCGGCAGGCTCGCTGCCGCCGGCCGCTTCCTCGGAGGCTTGCGCCGCTTCGCCGAAACCCGCCCGGTCCATGGCGAATGCGGCGGCTACATGGTGCTGGGACGCAAGCTCACCGACGCCGACGGGGTGACGCACGCCATGGCGGGGCTGCTCTCGGTCGAGACCTCCTTCGCGAAGCGGAAGATGAATCTCGGCTATCGCCGCGCGGTGCTGGAGGCGGATGGTCCGCTCGGCCCGGCCGGCACGGCGCTGACGGGGCACGAATTCCACTATGCAAGCATCGTCGCGCAAGGCGAGGACCCGCCCTTCGCCACCGTCCGCGACCCGCATGGCTCGCCTCCCGCCGTCGCGGGAAGCCGCCGCGGCCTGGTGACGGGTTCGTTCTTTCACGCCATCGCGACGGCGGAATCGGCGTGAGCGGCCCCCCGGCCTTCGACCCGGGCTTCGCGCAGCAATTTGCGGAGCTGCTGCGCTGGCGGCGCGATGTGCGGCGGTTCAGACGGGACCCGGTCCCCGCCGGGCTGATCGACGATCTGCTCGCGCAGACGCAGCTTTCGCCCTCGGTCGGGCATTCGCAGCCCTGGCGCTGGCTCGCAGTCACGGAGGCAGCCCAACGCGAGGCGGTGCAGGAGAGCTTCCGCCGCTGCAACGCCGAGGCGCTGGCCGCCTATGAAGGCGAGCGGGCCGCTCTCTATGCCCGGCTCAAGCTCGAGGGTCTGCGCGAGGCCCCCGTGCAGTTCGCCGTGTTCTGCGACCACGGCACGCAACGCGGCCACGGCCTCGGCCGGCAGACCATGCCGGAAATGCTGGATTATTCGGTCGTCGCGGCGATCACGCAGTTCTGGCTGGCGGCGCGCATCCACGGCCTCGGCGTCGGCTGGGTCTCGATCCTCGAACCCGCCGAAATCGCCGCCGCGCTGGGCGCGCCGCCGGAGTGGAAGCTGATCGCCTATCTCTGCATCGGCTGGCCGGAAGAGGAATGCGCCGTGCCGGAACTGGTCAAGGCGGGCTGGGAAACCGGGCGATAAGCCAGGACCGCACGGGCGGAGCCCGAGGCGATCGGCGCGCGTCCCGAACCCGTCGACAAAGCGTCGCCCCCGGCCGGCCTACATAACAAAGAGCCGGCCCAAGGGCCGGCTCTTCATGTCCCGCTCAATCCCGTGCCTCAGCGGCCGCGCAGAATGCCGCCCATGATGGCGCCGCCGAGGATCGAGCCGAAGGCGGCCGCACCAGCTGAATCGCCCGTCGCGTCGCCGCGCTGCCGCACGCGGCCCTGATAGCCAGTGCTGGTGGTGCCGGCCCGCGGGGTGCCGGAGCTGGCAACGCCGCGCTCGCGAGCGAGGTCGCGCTGATACATCTCGTCACCCTCATAGGTGATCTTGCGGGTGGCCGCCGTGCCACCCTTGCGCTCGACCGTCCTGCTCTTCTTCTCGGTGGCAGCCTTCGCTTCATCCGCGAGCAGGCGCTGGTAGGCGGGCTCGCTCTGCGCGCGCAGCGCCGTCGCCTGCAAGGCCGTGAGGAAGCCGGTCTCCGGCACGCTGCGCGACTTCTGCCAGTCCTGGATCGCCTTGCGCTGGCCCGGCCCGAAATTCGCGGCGAGCTTGCCGGGCTGGAAGCCGGCGACGCGCAGGCGGGTCTGCAGCTCGCGCCGGCCCTTGGCGTCGAGCTTCATCGCAGCCTCGGTCTGGGCGGTGCCGATCTCCTTCTTCAGCGCCTCATCGGTCACGGCGGGAGCAGCGGCAGCGGCGGCCGTGGCGGCATTGGCCGGCGGCGTCGCCGCCTCCAGGCTCGCGAGCCGGTTGCGCGCGAAGGTGGCGAACTGGCCGGAGGGGAAGGCGTCGAGATAGGCGCGATAGTCGGCCGCGGAATTGCCGCGCTCCGCCACTTCCCAAGTCTTGATATCGATCTGGCCGCGGTCGAAGACCGGTGCCGCCGGCATGGTCGGCGCGGGCACCGCCGCATTGATCGCCTTGGCCGCGTCGGCGCTGCCGCCGGCCACGTCGGTCGCGGAGGCCGCGGCCAGCTTCAGCGTCGGGTTCAGCTTGAACTCACCGATGATCGAGGAATTGGTCCAGGGCTTCTGCTTCTTGCCCGTCGATTCCCAGACATCGGCGCGGACGCGGTCCATCACCGTGGTGATCGACACTTCGGGCGTCTCGATATGCTTCAGCAGCGCATCGGTGAAGGGGCTGTGCCCGTCCTTCTCACCGTCGAGCGCGGTCGCGCGCGGATCGGTGGCGAAGGCGATCAGGATGCCGGAGGCGGACTGCGTCTCGATCGGCGTCAGGCCACGGGTCACGGCGCGCGACCTGGCGGCAAGCTGGGACGCGAAAGGATTGTCGCGGCAGGCATCGAGGATGACGATGTTGACCCGCTCGTCACGCTGCATCTGGCGCAGGATGAGCTGGATATTGACGGCACGGAAATCGAGATCGGCCTCCGAACGCAGCGAGGCATCGACCGGAATGAGGTAGTTCTCATCGCCCACGGCGATGCCGTGACCGGCATAATAGACCAGCCCGGCCTTGGCGCCGTCGAGCCTCTGGGCGAACTGACGCACCAGATTGGTCATGTCGTCCATCTTGAGGTCGTAGCCCTCGACCACCTCGAAGCCGAGACGCTTGAGCGCCGCCGAGACACCCTTGGCATCGCGCATCGGGTTGGCCAGCGGCGGCACCGCCGAATAGGCGCTGTTGCCGATGACGAGCGCGACGCGGCGCTCGGGAACGGCGGCATGGGCTGCCGGGGCAAGCGCCACAGCACAGAGCACCAGCGCAAAGGCCACGGCCATTCGGGCACGGAACACCGAAATGCGAGTCGCGACGCTCACGACAACCTCCCAGCTCAATCATGCGCGCATCGCGGCCAACTGTGGCCACTCGCGCGACGGGACACGCCTAAAATATCAAAATAGCGGTGATCGAAGGCAGTCACATTTCTACCGCAATCACCCCGACCGGTAAACCAGCTTTCCCTTGGTCGCAGCCCATCCGCGATGGGTTCAAAGCGATGCCGGCCAACCACCCGGGAAATCGCGCGCAGCCTGCGCGTGCGGGCGCGCACCGCGCATCCTTCATTCGCATGACAAGGGCGGCATAAGACAAAGGGATGAGATCAGGCGCCAGACGGCGTCCAGGGCGGGAGCGAACGTTGACTTATGCCTGGAGCGCGGTGCAGCATGACATGCAAGGGGAAACGATAAACCAAGAAAGACAAAGCTGATGAAGGCCAGTATTCCGCATGCCTGAAGATATTATTTTGTCGACTTCAGGTTTGACCAAGGAATTCGCCGGCTTTACGGCGGTCAGCGGCGTCGACCTCAAGGTCAAGCGCGGCTCGATTCATGCGCTGATCGGGCCGAACGGAGCGGGCAAGACGACCTGTTTCAACCTGCTGACCAAGTTCCTCCCGCCGACGCGCGGGACGATCGTCTATAACGGTCGCGACATCACCGGCGAGAAGCCGGCCGAGATCGCCCGGCTTGGCCTCGTTCGCTCCTTCCAGATCTCGGCAGTGTTCCCGCAGCTCTCGGTGCTGACCAATGTCCGCATCGCGCTGCAGCGCAAGCGCGGCGACTCCTTCGATTTCTGGCGCTCGGAGCGCAGCCTGAAGAACCTCGACGCCGAGGCGCGGCGGCTGGTCGAGGCGGTCGGCCTCTCCCCCTTCCTCGAACTGACCGCGGGCGAACTCTCCTATGGGCGCAAGCGCGCGCTGGAGATCGCGACGACGCTGGCGCTCGAACCCGAGATGCTGCTGCTCGACGAGCCGATGGCCGGCATGGGCCGCGAGGACATCGAGCGGATCGAGGCGTTGATCCGCAAGGTCTCGGCCGAGCGCACCATCCTGATGGTCGAGCACAATCTCTCGGTCGTCGCCTCGCTCTGCGACCGCATCACCGTGCTGGCGCGCGGCCAGGTGCTGGCGGAGGGCGACTACGCCACCGTCTCGAAGGATCCGCGCGTGGTCGAAGCCTATATCGGCTCGGGAGGCGGCCATGGCCATCACTGAAGCCGCCCGGGCCCCGGCCGCCACGGCCGGCACCGCGCCCTTGCTGAAAGTGCGCGGGCTCGAGGCCTGGTACGGCGAGAGCCATGTGCTGCATGGCATCGACCTCGACGTCGCGCCGGGCGAGGTGGTGACGCTGCTCGGCCGCAATGGAGCCGGCAAGACCACGACGCTGAAATCGATCATGGGCGTCATCGGCAAGCGCAAGGGCTCGGTCGTGCTGGAGGGCAAGGAGACGATCGACCTGCCCTCGCGCGCCATCGCCCGGCTCGGCATCGGCTTCGTGCCGGAGGAGCGCGGCATCTATGCCTCGCTCTCGGTCGAGGAGAACCTGATGCTGCCGCCGCAGGTGCGCCCCGGCGGGCTGTCGCTGGAGCGCATCTTCACGCTGTTCCCCAACATCAAGGAGCGGCTGAAGAGCCAGGGCACCAAGCTCTCGGGCGGCGAACAGCAGATGCTGGCGATCGGGCGCATCCTGCGCACCGGCGCCCATCTCCTCCTGCTCGACGAGCCGACCGAGGGGCTCGCGCCGGTGATCATCGAGCAGATCGGCCGCACCATCGCGGAGCTGAAGCAGGAAGGCTTCACCATCATCCTGGTCGAGCAGAATTTCCGCTTCGCCCAGACGGTCGCAGACCGGCACTATGTCGTCGAGCAGGGCAAGGTCATCGACATGATCCCCAATGCCGAGCTCGACGCCAATATCGACAAGCTCCACCGCTATCTCGGGGTCTGACCCGCTCAGCGCCCCGCAATCAGAAAAGCGCCGGGAAACGCCGGCATCCACCTCAGGGAGAACGATGATGAAGCTGAAGACCTTCCTCGCGACGAGCGCGCTCGCCGTCCTATTGGCAAGCCCGGCCTTCGCCCAGCAGATCTCGGTCAAGGCCGGCGTGCTGAACGACCGCTCGGGCCTCTATGCCGACCTCGCCGGCGAGGGCTCCGTTGTCGCCGCCCGCATGGCGGTCGAGGACTTCAAGGCGGCCGAGAAGGGCATCAAGGTCGAGATCGTCTCGGCCGACCACCAGAACAAGCCGGATGTCGGCTCGACCATCGCGCGGCAATGGTACGATCAGGACGGCGTCGACCTGATCCTCGACGTGCCGACCTCCTCGGTCGCGCTCGCCGTCAGCCAGATCACCAAGGAAAAGAACAAGATCAACATCAACTCCGGCGCCGGCTCCTCGGACCTGACCGGCAAGGCCTGCAACGCCAACACCATCCACTGGACCTATGACACCTACGCGCTGGCGCAGGGCACCGGCGGCGCCATGGTGAAGGCCGGCGGCGACAGCTGGTTCTTCCTCACCGCCGACTACGCCTTCGGCCATGCGCTGGAGCGCGACGCGACCGCGACCATCACCAAGGCCGGCGGCAAGGTGCTGGGCTCGGTCAAGACGCCGTTCCCGGGCACTGACTTCTCGTCCTTCCTGCTCCAGGCGCAGGCCTCGAAGGCCAAGGTGATCGGGCTCGCCAATGCCGGCAGCGACACCACCAACGCGATCAAGCAGGCCGGCGAGTTCGGCATCGTCGCCGGCGGCCAGAAGCTCGCAGGGCTCCTCGTCTTCATCAGCGACGTCCATGCGCTCGGCCTGCAGGCGGCGCAGGGGCTGGTCCTGACCGAATCCTTCTACTGGGACCGCGACGACCAGACCCGCGCCTGGTCGCAGCGCTTCGCCAAGCTCAATGGCGGCAAGATGCCGACCATGGTGCAGGCGGGCGTCTATGCCGGCCTGCTGCACTATCTCAAGGCGGTCGAGGCCACCAAGAGCAAGGACACGGCGACCCTCATGGCCAAGATGAAGGAAATGCCGACGGACGACCCGCTCTTCGGCAAGGGTTCGATCCGCCCGAACGGCCGCAAGATGCACGACATGTATCTCTACGAGGTCAAGAAGCCGTCTGAGTCGAAGGGCCCGTGGGACTACTACAAGCAGATCTCCGTGCTGCCGGCCGAGCAGGCCTTCCAGCCTCTGGCCGAGACCGGCTGCTCGCTGGTCAAGTAACGAGCGCTTCCGGTCCCTCCACCGTCATCCCGGGCGCCCGCAGGGCGACCCGGGATCACGAAGAGGTTCGAGAGCCCACCCACAAGATGATCTGAGCCACGCATGTTCGAGCTTCTCGGAATCCCGCCACAAGCCTTGTTCGGCCAGGTCCTGCTCGGCCTGATCAACGGCTCGTTCTATGCGATCCTGAGCCTCGGGCTCGCGGTGATCTTCGGGCTGCTCAACATCATCAACTTCACCCATGGCGCCCAGTACATGATGGGCGCCTTCGTGGCCTGGATGGCGCTGAACTATCTCGGACTGAACTACTGGGCCGCGCTGCTGCTGGCGCCGATCGTGGTCGGCGCCATCGGGGTCCTGATCGAGCGGCTGCTGCTCAAACGCATCGCCCATCTCGACCATCTCTATGGGCTCCTGCTCACCTTCGGCCTGGCGCTGATCATCCAGGGCCTGTTCCGCAATTATTACGGCTCGTCCGGCCTGCCCTATGGCATCCCGCCGCAGCTTTCGGGCGGGCAGAATCTTGGCTTCATGTTCCTGCCGAACTACCGGGCCTGGGTGATCGTCGCCTCGCTCACCGTCTGCATCGGCACCTGGTTCCTGATCGAGAAGACCAAGCTCGGCGCCTATTTGCGCGCCGCGACCGAGAACCCGACCCTGACCCAGGCCTTCGGCATCAACGTGCCGCTGCTGGTGACGCTGACCTACGGGTTCGGCGTCGCGCTCGCGGCCTTCGCCGGCGTGCTCGCCGCGCCGATCTACTCGGTCAATCCGAATATGGGCGGCGACCTGATCATCGTCGTCTTCGCGGTGGTGGTGATCGGCGGCATGGGCTCGATCATGGGCGCGATCGTCACCGGCTTCTCGCTCGGCCTGATCGAGGGCCTGACCAAGGTGTTCTATCCGGAGGGCGCCGCGACCGTGATCTTCGTCATCATGGTGCTGGTGCTGCTGGTGAAGCCCGCCGGCCTGTTCGGCCGCCCGGCCTGACGCGAGAAGGACAACGACATGACCGATCTCGCCACCACCGAAGCCGCCAGCGGCGTCGCGCTCGCCGAGACCGACGACAGCACCGCGAAGCTGCACCGCAACCTGTTCATCGCCATCGCGGCGCTGCTCGTGGTCGCGCCCTTCGTCGCCTATCCCGTCTTCGTGATGAAGGTGCTCTGCTTCGCGCTGTTCGCGCTCGCCTTCAACCTGCTGCTCGGCTATGGCGGCCTGCTTTCCTTCGGCCACGCCGCCTATTTCGGCATGGCGAGCTATGTCAGCGCCTACACCGCCAAGAACTGGGGCCTCACGCCGGAGCTCGCGATCCTGCTCGGCACCGTGGTCGCAGCCCTGCTCGGCACGGTGTTCGGCGCGCTCGCCATCCGCCGCCAGGGCATCTATTTCGCGATGATCACGCTGGCGCTGGCCCAGATGGTGTTCTTCTTCTCGCTGCAGACGCCGCGCTTCACCGGCGGCGAGGACGGCATCCAGGCCGTGCCGCGCGGCAAATTCCTCGGGCTGATCAGCCTGGAGGACGACCGCGCGCTCTACTGGCTGGTGGCGGCGATCTTCCTTGGCGGGGTGCTGATGATCTACCGCATCATCCACTCGCCCTTCGGCCAGGTCTGCAAGGCGATCCGCGACAACGAGCCCCGCGCCATCTCGCTCGGCTACCGCGCCAACCAGTACAAGCTGATGGTCTTCGTGCTCTCGGCCACGCTCGCGGGGCTTGCCGGCGCGACCAAGGCGATCGTCTTCCAGCTGGCGTCGCTCACCGACGTCTACTGGACGATGTCCGGCGAGGTCGTGCTGATGACGCTGGTCGGGGGGCTCGGTACCGTCTTCGGCCCGATCGCCGGCGCGGTCGTCATCGTCGCCATGCAGAACTACCTCGCCAGCCTCGGCTCCTGGGTTCTCGTGGTCCAGGGCGGCATCTTCGTGCTCTGCGTCCTGCTCTTCCGCGAGGGCATCGTCGGCCTCGTCGCGAAATGGATCAAGAAGCCGCTGTGACGCTCGAGAGCGGCGGGATCAGCGGATCAGCTGCGAGATCGCCCTGAACTGCGGATGCTCGGCGCTCCGCAGCCATTCGAACAGCACCATCTCGGTGGTGACGATCTCGGCCCCATGCGCCGCGAGGCGGCGGATCGCGACAGCATGCGAGTCCGGCGCGCGGGAGCCGACGGCATCCTCCACCACCACGACGCGGCGACGATGCTCGAGCAGGGTGATGGCCGTCTGGGCGACGCAGACATGCGCCTCGCAGCCGCAGATGAGGATGTCCCTGTCGCCGCCCAGGACTTCGAGAACGGCGGGCTCGGCGCAGGCGTCGAAGCTCGTCTTGGCGATGGCAGGGGCGGCTCCGGCGAGTTCCGGAACGGTCGGGCCGAGCTTGGACGGGCTCTGTTCCGTGACGATCACGGGAATGTCGAGCAGGCGTGTCGCTTCGACGAGCCGGACCGCATTGGCCAGGACCCGTCCTCCGTCATGGATCGCCGGCACCAGCCGGGCCTGCAGATCGATGACCAGCAGCACGGCGTTCCCTGCATTCATGAGCGGCATCGGTCCGGTTCCCTGCGACAAGTGCGCCATAGGCATCTCACGCGGCAACGACCGTCAAGCCGGCAGAGCGTCGCTTCCGGCTTGACAGGAATCGTTGATATCAACAGAAAAGGATCATGACCGAACCACGAAGCGTCCCCTTCGAGACGACCCTGCTTGTCCGCGACTGTTGCCTGTGCCTGCATGTGCAGCGTGCGGCCCGCGCATTGGCGCGCCGCTTCGACGAGGCGCTGCGGCCGCTCGGGCTGACCAACGGGCAATTCTCGCTGCTGATGTCGCTGAACCGGCCCGAACCGCCCTCGCTCAAGCCGGTGGCGGAACTGCTCGCCATGGATCGCACCACGCTCACCGCAGCCCTGAAGCCGCTGGAACGGCGCGGGCTCGTCAGCATCGCGGCCGACCCGCGCGACCGCCGCAGCCGGCGGCTCTCGCTGACCCCGGCGGGGCTTGAGCTTCTGGCCGCGGCAGTGCCGATCTGGCAGCGGACCCATGAGATCGTCGATACGCAGCTCAACGACCCGCCTCGCTTCCGGCGGGAACTCGGCCGCATCGTCTGATTACCCTCGCTTCCCACTTCTGAAGGACAAGCCATGCCCCAGATGATCTTCCTCAACCTGCCCGTGAAGGATCTCCCGCGATCGATGGCTTTCTTCCAGGCGCTCGGCTTCTCCTTCAACCCGCAATTCACCGACGACACCGCCGCCTGCATGGTGATCAGCGACACCATCTTCGCGATGCTGCTGACCCACGCGAAATTCGAAAGCTTCTCGCCGAAGCCCATCGCCGACACCAATGAGAGCATCGAGGTCCTGACCTGCCTGTCACGGGAGAGCCGGGCGGATGTTGACGCGATCGTGAAGGCCGCCGTCGCCGCCGGCGGCTCGACCTACAACGCGCCGCAGGACCATGGCTTCATGTATGGTCACGGCTTCCGCGACCTCGACGGCCATGTCTGGGAAGTGATGTGGATGGACCCGGCTGCGGTCCAGGGTTGAGCCGACCCGTCTCCACCGCAGAGCCGACCCCACGCCCCGCTCCTAGCGCATGATGCGTCGTGGAATTAACCTGTGGCCATTCCCCAGATGCAAGTTTGGCTGCAGGCTCCATGGACAAGCGGGTCGAGACACAGGCGCATGCCGCGCCGCTGACGCATGCGGATATCCGCTCGATCCTGATCGGCGTCATGGTTGCGATGTTCCTGGCCGCGCTCGACCAGACGATCGTCGCGACCGCGCTGCCGACGATCGGGCGCGAGCTCGGCGACGTCACCCACCTGCCCTGGATCGTCACCGCCTATCTCCTGGCCTCGACCGCGGTTACGCCGCTCTACGGCAAGCTCGCCGACATCCATGGGCGGCGCGTCGTGCTGCTCTCCGGCATCGTCGTCTTCGTGATCGGCTCGGTCGCCTGCGCGCTGGCGCCCAATCTCTGGCTGCTGATCGTCGCCCGCTTCGTGCAAGGGCTGGGCGGCGGCGGCCTGATCGCGCTGGCGCAGACCATCGTCGGCGACATGGTGCCGCCACGGGAGCGGGGCCGCTATCAGGTCTATTTCGCCAGCGTCTTCCTGTCCTCCTCGCTCATCGGCCCGGTGCTGGGTGGCGTGCTGGCCGAGAAGCTGCACTGGTCCGTGATCTTCTGGATCAACGTTCCGCTCGGCTTCGGCGCCTATTGGATGTCGAGCGCGGCGCTGAAGCGCCTGCCGCGGCATGAAAGGCCGCACAAGCTCGACGTTCTCGGCGCCATGCTAATGACGGCGGGAACGCTCTCGCTGCTGCTGGCCCTGTCCTCCGGCGGCACGGCCTATCCGTGGCGCTCGGCGCCGATCGCGGGGCTCATCGCGGCCACGCTGGTGTTGTGGAGCCTGTTCGCCTGGCGCCAGCGCACGGCCAGCGAGCCCCTGATCCCGCTCGACATCATGACCAACCGGGTGGTGCGCGCCGGCACGGTCGCCGCCGGCTTCGGCATGGGCACCTTCATCGGCCTGACCATCTATCTGCCGCTCTATTTCGAGACGGTGATGGGGCTGAGCGCGACCTATTCCGGGCTCGGCCTGTTGCCGCTGACCTGCGGCACGGTGATCGGCGCCACCGCCTCCGGGCGCGCGATGACGAAGCTCACCCACTACAAGCGCGTGCCCATGGTCGGGCTCGCCGTCGCGGCCGTGGGGACCGCGGTGATGGCCGTGTTTTCCGGCCGGATCCCGCTGGTGCCGTTCTGCATGATCCTGGCGATCGTCAGCCTCGGGCTCGGCACGCTGCTGCCCGTCGCGACGGTCTCGATCCAGAACGCCGTCAGGCCGCATCAGCTCGGCACGGTGACGGGCGTGGCGAATTTCTTCCGGCAGATCGGCGGCGCGCTGATCGTCGCCGCCCTGGGCGCCATCGTACTCGGCGGCGTCGGCGGCGAGACGGCCCAGCTCTCGCCCGAAGCGCTGAAGCTCGGCACGGTCGATCGCGACATGATGGTGACGCTGTTCCGCTACGTCTTCGGCGCGGCCTTCCTCGGCTTCGCGCTGGCCTTCGCTTTCATCACCTGGATGGAGGAATTGCCGCTGCGCGGCGGGGCGGCCGAGGCTGCGACGGCCGCCGCGGCGATGGAGTGAAGGAACCGGGCCGGCGGCGGCGCGTTTCCATCTGCCTGTCATCTGCCCGAGGCAGGCTCACCGCCTTTGCAGCAGGAGCGCCGCCATGTCCGATCTCGTCGTCATCGTCTATCCGACCGAGGCCCGCGCCGAGGAGATGCGCCAGAAGCTCATCGGCCTGCAGAAGGAATATCTGATCGAGATCGGCGACGCCGCCATCGCGGTGATGCATGAAGGCGGCAAGGTGAAGCTCAACCAGCTGCTCAACACCACGGCGCTCGGCGCGGTCTCCGGCTCGTTCTGGGGGCTGCTGATCGGCGCGATCTTCCTGATGCCGCTCTTCGGCGCCGCGCTCGGCGCGGCTTCCGGCGCACTCGGCGGCGCGCTGACCGATTACGGCATCGACGACAAGTTCATGAAGGACCTCGCCGGCAGCCTGCAGCCCGGCAATGCGGCGCTGTTCGTGCTGGTCAAGAAGGTGACCGGCGACAAGGTGCTGGAGGCGATCCGCGGCACCGGCGGCACCGTTCTCAAGACCTCCCTCGACCGCTCGCAGGAGCAGAAGCTGCGCGACGCGCTGGCCGATGCCCACGCGACCATGCCGCCGGCAGCCGACGCCGCGCCGGCGCCGCAGGGAACCGGCGCTCCCTCGCCCGTGGGCTGAGCGATCACCCTCCCGTCATGCTCGGGCTCGACCCGAGCATCTCCTGCCGGAGATTCCCGGGTCGAAGCTGCGCTTCGCCCGAGAATGACGGTACGCGTTCTCAGTCCCTGAGCAGCTCGTTGATGCCGGTCTTGGAGCGCGTCTGCGCGTCGACCGTCTTGACGATGACGGCGCAGGACAGTGCCGGGCCCGGCGTGCCGTCAGGGAAGGGCTTGCCCGGCAGCGAGCCCGGCACGACCACCGAATAGGGCGGCACCTTGCCGATATGGACCTGGCCGGTGGCGCGGTCGACGATCTTGGTCGAGGCCGAGATGAAGACGCCCATCGAGAGCACCGAGCCCTCGCCGACGATCACGCCCTCGACGACCTCGGAGCGGGCGCCGATGAAGCAGTTGTCCTCGATGATGGTCGGGTTGGCCTGCAGCGGCTCGAGCACGCCGCCGATGCCGACGCCGCCCGAGAGATGCACATTCTTGCCGATCTGGGCGCAGGAACCGACCGTCGCCCAGGTGTCGACCATGGTGCCGCTGTCGACATAGGCGCCGATGTTCACGAAGGACGGCATCAGCACGACGTTCGGCGCGATGTAGGAGCCCTTGCGCGCGGCGGCCGGCGGCACGACCCGGAAGCCGGCGGCGCGGAAGCGGTTCTCGCCCCAGCCCTCGAACTTCGACGGCACCTTGTCCCAGAACACGCCCTCGCCCGGGCCGTTGGCGATGATCACGTTGTCGGTGAGGCGGAAGGAGAGCAGCACCGCCTTCTTCAGCCACTGATGGACGATCCAATCCGCGCCTTGCTTTTCCGCGACGCGGGCCTCGCCCGCATCGAGCATCTCGATCGTCCGCTCGACCGCCTCGCGCACGGCGCCCTTGGTCGAGATGCCGATCTCGGCCCGGTTCTCCCAGGCGGCGTCGATGGTGGCGGCGAGATCGGCGAGGGACATGGGACACGGCTCCGGCACTTGAAGGACGGCCGGAGCGATGGCGGATGAGGGAGCGTCCGTCAAGCCGCGACGCGACGGCGCAGCAGATAGGTGTCCATGATCCAGCCATGGCGGGCGCGGGCCTCGGCCCTGACACGGGTGATTTCGGAGAGGGTCTCCGCGAGCGGCCCGGCGAGCAGGATCTCGTCGGCCGTGCCGAGATAGGCCCCCCAGAAGATGTCGAGCCCGTCGGGAGCGATCTCGGCGAAGGCCTGTTCCCCGTCGAGCATCACCACGACGCTGTCCTGATCGACGGGGAAGCCGGCGGCCAGCCGCCGGCCGGTCGTGATCAGGATCGGCGCGCCGATGGTGTTCAACGGAATGCGGTGGCGGGCGGCCAGCACCTGGACGCTGCTGATGCCGGGATAGACCTGCCAGTCGAGATCGAGGCCGGAAGCCGCGACCCGCTCCATGATGCGCAGCGTCGAGTCGTAGAGCGCCGGATCGCCCCAGACGAGTAGTGCGCCGGTCTCGCCCTCGACCAGCTCGCTCTCGAACAAGCCCCGGTAGCGGGCCGCGATGCGCGCATGCCAATCGTCGACCACGCCCTGGTAGTCGTCGCCGGCTTCGGCCCGCCTTGGAATGGTAACCGGCACGCTGCGATAGCCGGGCTTGCGGATGAAACGCGCGCAAATGGCCTCGCGCAGGTGGCGCAGCGCCGCCTTCTCCTCGCCCTTGTCGGGAATGAACAGCACATCGGCGCGGTTGAGCGCTTCGATCGCCTCGATCGTGACGTGGTCGGGGTTGCCGGCTCCGATGCCGATGACGAGGATGTTGCGCATGCTGCTCCGAAGGCTCGAAGCGGCTTACCATGAGCACGACCCGAAATGCGAGATCAGGCCCGGCCGGCCACCGCCATCCGCGCGAGGTCGGGATGCCGCGACAGCGCCGCGCCGCGCTTCAGCGCCGCTTGAAGCGCCTCCAGATCCGCCGCAGGACATGGCTGCCAGCCACAAGGGCACGGCCGATTGCCGCAATGAGCATCCGCCACCTCCCTGTAGATCGATCCCAGCGCCTCCGCCGTCAGTTCGACCAGCGCCAGGGGCGGCAGCCGGGTCCCCTGCAGCGCGGCGCAGAACGCCGCCATCATCGCCTCGCGGATGTCGCGCCCTGCCGCTTCGAGCATCTCGCCGTCCGACAGATCAGGCGGCACGGTCGATGCCCCGCATCGCCGCGGGACGATGGGGCGGCGGCGGCCCCTGCTCGGGCAAGGCGACAGCGAGCAGGTCGACAAGGCGCCGCATGCGCGCCGGCAAGGCGGTATGGGTGGAGAAATCGGCCGGCCCTTTGGCCAGGGCGAATGCGCGGCGCAGTTCCGGCCGGCTCGCGCCGGTGCGGACCACTTCCCGCATGATGATCTCGTCGATTCGGCCGATGACGGCCGCGACATCTGCTTCGGTGATGCCGGTCATGCTGGCACTTCCCTCCGTCGATTCCTTCAGCGGAAGGAGACATAGGCGAGCAGCGCGATTCGTTCAAGTCGTTGTTTTTATTGAATAAATAGAATGATTCGAATGTAAACGCACCCTTGTCGCCGATGCGCGTGACCAGATCATGACCGCCGGCGCCGCACGATCTCCAGCGGCGCGCCATGGCTCGCCCGCCGGTCGAGCGCGATGTCCTCGGCCCCGAAGAAGGACAGCGCGCAGATGCCCTGGCCGCGCGCCGCCAGATGCGACGAAGGCGCCTGGCCTGCGTCGCGGGGCGCGACGATGGACAATATCTGCTCGCCGATGCGGAACTGCGCGAGGCCGAAGCCGAGCCCCGGCACGGTGCCGACCGCGACAGGCTCCTGCCTGAGCAAGGCGCGGTAGCGCGCCGTCGCGGCAGCCAAATCGCGCACGGCCACAGTTACGGCCGCCACGCCGGTCACACCGTTGGCATGGATGCGCGGCGCCCCTTCCGGCACACGCAGATGGCGCGGGGTGGTGTCCTCGACCAGAAACGGGATATCCGGCTCCAGCGGGCGCGCCGAACGCCAGGCGATGCGGCTGCCGTCGGGCTGGAGCCGGCTGCCGTCGATCGGGCCCTCCAGCTCGATGCCGGCGGCACGCTGGCGCGCGATGTCCGCTTCGAAATCATCCGGAAGCAAGGCGTAGTCGACGAAGCCGGGGCCGGCCGCCCGGAACACCTCCCACCAGCGGAAATCCGGAACCGGGGTCGGGAAGGCAATGATCTCAAGATAGGCGCCATCCGCCAGCACCACGAGCGCATTGCGCGAGCCGCGCGGATGCTCGCCGCCGGGAAGAACCGTGAAGCCCAGCGCTTCATAATCCCGCGTCGCCTGGTCGAGATCGGCGACGGCGATGACGATATGGTCGATGGTGAAGGGCATGGCCGGTCCTGCTCAGGCATGGCTCGCGATGGCTTCGACGGCCCCGCGCCGCCAGATCGCCCGAAAGGCCCGGCTTCGGCAAGCGGCCTGCCGGCAAGGCTGGGCCTCGCGCAGCGCCTGTGCGGCCATACGGATTCCCAGCGGCCGGCGATTGCCTTATCGACAGGGACAGGCCGCCGGCGGAGAAGAACCATGAGCGACACCCACGAGATCGCCTCCGGCGGGCTGAAGGCGACAATCCGCGCACAGGGCGGTGAAGTCGTCGCGTTTTCGGATGCGGATGGCCCGCTGCTCTGGCATGGCGGGCCGGAATGGCCGCGCCATGCGCCGGTGCTCTTTCCCATCGTCGGACGATTGGCGGAGGACACGCTGATCCATCAGGGCCGCGCCTACCACCTGACTCAGCACGGCTTCGCCCGCGACAGCCTGTTCGCATGGGTCGAGCGCAGCGAAAGCCGCGCCGTGCTGGAATTGCGGGAGAGCGAGGCGACGCTCGCAATCTATCCGTTCCGCTTCGTGCTGCGGATGATCTACGAGATCGCCGATGGCGCGCTGTCGGTGACGACGCATGTCACGAATCCAGCGCAGACCGCATTGATCTGCGGCGTCGGCGCCCACCCGGCTTTCCTCTGGCCCCTGGCCGAGGGCGTTCCGAAGGAGCGGCACAGGCTGACCTTCCCGCAAGCCGAACCCGGCCCCGGCCTCGGCGTCGCGGGTGGCTTGCTCGGCCCGGCGCTGCCGCTGCCCTTCGCCGGGCGGGAGCTCGAACTGACCGAGGGGCTTTTCGCCAATGACGCCATCGTCATTGCGGATGTCGCCAATCACGCCGCGCGTTTCGCCGCTCTCGACGAAGCCGGGCGCGAGGTCCGGGCACTGAGCGTGAGCTGGGAAGGCTACAAGGACCTCGGCATCTGGTCGAAGCCGACGGGCGCGCCCTTCCTTTGCATCGAGCCGTGGTTCAGCATGGCGAGCCCGATCGGCTGGCAGGGCGAATTCGCGGACAAGCCGGGCGTGCTCAAGCTCGCACCCGGCGAAAGCCGCGATTTCATCTGGCGGGCCGAGCCGCATTTCATTCCGACGCGCGCGCCAAGATAGAGCGCGGCCTCACTTCTTCTCGATGTTCCAGAACAGCATGACCGGCGCCGCCAGCACGCCGCTGATATTGCTGCGACGGGCATAGGGCTGATCGAACTGCCCGAGCACGCGGTAAGGCTGCACCTCCGCCAGCCGCTTGTGCAGCGCCTCGAGCGCAAGCTGCCGGCTGGCATCGTCGGGCGCATCGACGAAGGCGCCGCGCAGCTTCTCGGCCTCGGCATCGCAAGGCCAGCCGGCCCAGGCGCGCTCGCAGGCCATGTTGGTGCCGATATTGGTCAGCGGCGACTGCATGGTCGCGCCGGAGGCATAGGTGACGAAGAGGTTCCAGCCGCCCTGATCCGGCGGGCTCTTGTTCTGCTGGCGGGTGGTGACAGCGCCCCAATCGGCGAACTGGACCTCGACATTGAAGCCGACCTTCTTCAGCGAATCGGCCGCGACCTCGGCCATGCGGCCGATCGGCGCGATGTCATTGCTGGTCGAGAGCACCAGCTTCTCGCCCTTGTAGCCGCTTTCCTTCAGGAGCTGGCGCGCCTTCTCGAGATCGGGCTTGGCATAGCCTTCCGCCCCGATTTCGGTGCCGTTCGGGCTGCCGCAGACGAAATAGGCGTTGCAGCGCTTCCACCATTCCTCGTCACCGAAGCCGGCGGCGAGGAAATCGGCCTGGTCCGTGGCATAGGCGAGCGCGAGCCGGGCCTTGGGATTGTCGAAGGGCGGATAGAGATGGTTCGGCCGCAGCATCACCTGATTGGCGAGGTTGGAATAACGCTCGACCTTGACGTCGCGATTGGAAGTGATCGTCGGGATCAGGTCCTGGCTCGGCTGCTCCCAGATGTCGATCTCGCCGGTCTGGAGCGCGGCCGCGGCGGTCGCGGCATCCGGCATGATCAGCCATTCGACGCGATCGACCTTGACGACCCGCCCGCCCGCGAGCCCGTCGGCCGGCTCGGAGCGCGGCACGTAATCGGGGTTGCGGTCATAGACGATCTTCGAGCCGCTGCGCCATTCCGCGCGATTGAAGGTGAAGGGGCCCGAGCCGATCGCCTCGGTGATCGGTTTCATCGGGTCGCTCTTGGCATCGGCCTCGCGCATGATCACCGGGATCTGGCCGACAGCGGAGCCGAGCGCGAAGGGCACCAGCGCGAGCGGGCGCTTGAGCTTCAGCTTGAAGGTCCTGGCGTCGACCGCCTCCATGCCTTCGGTATATTCGGCGAGCTTGCCGCCGATGGTGTCGCGCTTCATCCAGCGCGCGAGCGAGGCGATGACGTCCTTCGTCGTCACCGGCTGGCCGTCGTGGAATTTGAGGCCGGGCCGCAGGGTGAACGACCAGGTCAGCTTGTCCGGCGAGGTCTCGAAACTCTCGACCATCTGCGGCTTGGGCAGGAGGTTCGAATCCCAGGCGAAGAGCGTCTCGTAGATCATCAGCCCGTGCATGCGGGTGATGACGATGGAGGCGGCGACCGGATCGAGCGTCTTGAGGTCGGCATGCGGCGCGACGCGCAGCACCCGGTTCGGCGCCGGCTGCGTCTGTGCCCGGGCGGCAAGGGGCAGCAGGGCCGTCGCCGCCAGGGCGAGAGCCGTTGCAAGGCGGGGTAGACGCATGGGAACCTCCTCCAGTCTTCGTCAGGCCGGCGCCTCCCCCTCAGGAGCGCCTAGTCGACACGCTCCATCTGCAAGATCCTCGCCCGGTGGCCGGCGACCCGCAAACCGCCGGTACTGTCGAGCCAGAGGCAAGGTCGCGCCCGCCAGGGTCCGTGCGCGAGATCGGCCAGCGCCCGGCCGTTGGGCAGCGGCGTCAGCCGGGTCGCGGTGCCGCCGGCCGGCCAGGGCCATAGCGCGGTGCCATCCGGCCGGATCGCGATCTCCGTGCCGAAATGCGGATCGCGCCAGCGGCCGATCAATCGCGCGTCGAACGGCGTGTCGGCCGGCACGCGCCGCAGCGAACGCCGGACGCCGCCGATCAGGCCGGCGAGGCCGTCCGCCCCCTCCCGCCGCAGGCGGATGTCGAGATAGGCCGGCAGGCTGCGCAGGCTGCCCTCGCCATCGGCGACGAGGCGCTCATAACCGCCCATGAAGCTGATCGAATCGGCGGTCAGCTCGGCCCAGAACGGGCCCTCCTCGCTGGCGAAGAGCCCCACAGGAGCCTCTGCCGCAGCCGGCAGCGGCTCTCCCAGCAAGGCCGCCAGCACCGTCAGCGCCGGCCAGAGCGCCTCCTCCTCGCGATTGGTCAGCACGACCACGCCGACGCCGCGCGCAGGCGCCATCAGGGCGTGGTTGCGATAGCCCGGCAGCGAGCCGCCATGGCCGACGATGTCGAAGCCACCGAGACGGCTGCAGACCAGCCCGAGCCGGTAGACGCTCTCGCTGCCATCCGCGAAATGGCGCGGCGCCGTCAGCCGCTCCCGCATGCCGGCGAGCGGACCGCGGCCGGCGAGCAAAGCCGAAAACCAGCCGGCGAGGTCGGCGGCCGAACCGGCGATGCCGCCGGAGGCGGAGAAATGGAAGCCGTAATGGCCGCGCCGCCAGGCCGCGCCATCGCGCCAATAGCCGGTGGCGAGGCCGGGCACGATCTCCGCGCTGTCATAGGGCAGGCGGAAGGAGAGCCCGAATTCGCCCGACAGCGCCGCGACGGTCTCACCATAGGGCTTGCCGGTCAGCTTCTCGAGAATGCGCTGCCCCAGCCTCCAGCCCGTGTTGGAATAGGCCATCTCGGTGCCCGATGGCGCACTCAATGACGGGAAACGGCAGGCGAGCGCGTAGATCTCGTCGGCGCTCAAGGTCGCCGTGTAGGGCGCGCCTTGCTGCCAGAAGGCCTCCATCATGTCCGGCAGGCCGCCGGTCATGTCGAGGGCGCGGCCGAGCTCGACCGCGGCCAAGGGCTCCGGCAGTTCGGGCAGCCAGCGGCCGAGCGGGGCATCGAGCGGGACGCCCTCGCGCAGCAGCGCGACGGCCAGCACATGCTTGCTGATCGAGGCGAAGCGGTTCGGCGTGGCGGGCGTGAAGGGCAGGCCGTGCTCGATGCTGGCGAACCCGCCGGCAAACGCCTCGCGAACCCCGTCGCGGTCGAAGAGCACGACGGCGCCACCCGGCCCGGCGTCCCGATCCCAGGTGGCGGCGATGTCGGCCGCGCGCGCGGCGGCCCCTGTCCAATTCGCTGCCATGACTCAGGCCGGCTGCGCTTCGCCGAGGAGATTGCGCAGCGCCCGCATGAAGACGCGCGCGCCGGTGCCGATGGCGTCGTCCGGGAAGTCGAAATCCGGATTGTGCAGATGGGCGGTATCGCCCGAACCGAGCAGGAACATCGCCGATTTCGCACCACGGCCGAACAGGCCGAAATCCTCCGAGCCACGCGACGGCTTGGTCGGCCCGTGCGGGACGTTCTCCTCGTCCATCGCCCGGCGCAGCATGGCCACGGCCTCCGGCTCGTTCTCGCAATGGTGGAAGATGTCGTGATAGCTCATCTCGACCGTCAGCCGGCTCGCCTCCGCCGCCTCGCGCGCCAGCGCTTCCGCCGCCGCGCAGAGCGCGCCCATCTGCGCGTCGTTGACGGTGCGAAGCGTCGCCCAGAGCTCGCCATGGCCGGGCGCGATGCCGAAGGCCGGCTCGCCGATCTCGACATGGGTGACGGTGACCAGACGGAAATGCTCGTCGAGCGGGCCGCCCGGCCCAAGCGCCGTCAGGGCGGGGATCAGCGTCGCGATGGCCGGCGCGGGCGAGCGGCCATGCTCCGGCGTCGAGGCATGCGAGGTTTCGCCGGTGAGCACGATCCTGATACCGCGCGAGGCGCAGTTCGCCGCGCCTTCCGAAATGCGGGCATGGCCGACCGGCACGCCCGGGCGATTATGCAGGGAAAAAGCGTAATCGGGCGCGATCCCGGCGAATTTCGGATCGGCGATGACGGCGGCCGCTCCTGCGCCGGTCTCCTCCGCCGGCTGGAACAGCAGGATGGCGCGGCCGCGCCTGGGCGGATTGCGGTGGAGCCCGCGCGCCAGCCCGGCCAGAATGGTCATATGGCCGTCATGGCCGCAGAGATGGCCCTTGCCGGGGATTTCAGAGCGATAATCGCTGCTGGAGAGTTCCTCGATCGGCAGCGCGTCGAGCTCGGCGCGGATCATCACCGTCGGTCCGGGCTCGGTGCCCTCGTAGATCGCCGCGACGCCGTGGCCGCCGAGGCCTGTGACGATGCGGTCCGGCTGCGTCGGTTCGATGAAGGCGACGATGGTCGCGGCGGTCTCGCGTTCCTCGCCGGAGATCTCGGGCCGGCGATGCAGCCGATGCCTGAGATCGACCAGATCGACCATGTCGCTGTTGCTCAGGAACATCCGCAAACCTCCCACGGCCAGCCAGCGATTCAGCCGGCTCTTTCCCTCAGAGGTTCGACAATTCTGACGCCCCGGCAAGCCTCACGGAGGCCGGGGCGCCATGCAGCGACGGTTCAGTTGCCGAGCTCGGCCTCGATCTCGGCGTCGAACGCTTCGGCCAGCATGGCGCGGCAGGCTTCGGCCTGCTGGCGGGCGGAATCGAGGGCGATGTGGGGCATGATCTCGGCGAGGTCGCGCAGAGCGAAATCAACCGCCGACAACAGGCCCAGGACGGGCTGCCCGGCCGGGGCGGGCTGCGGCGGACGACGGAACGCGATGACCTGACCCATAAGCATACTCACACTGAAGGCGAATCGACGCCCAGTGTGCGGGCACAATTTTCAGAAAGTGGTTAACGGCGGAAAGAGGGCTGGCGAAGCCTGCCCGCGACGCCTCAACCGAAGCCGTGCAGCCCCGCCCCATGGCGCTTGAGCCAAGCCTCGGCCTCCTCCGTGCGCGGGCAGAGCTTGTGCGTCAGCGCCCAGAAGCGGTGCGAGTGGTTCATCTCCTTGAGATGGGCGACCTCATGGGCGGCGAGATAGTCGAGCACGAAGGCCGGGGCGAGGATCAGCCGCCAGGAAAAATTCAGATGCCCCTGCGCGGAGCAGGAACCCCAGCGACTCGTGGTGTCGCGAATCGTGATCTTGCGGGCGGGGATGCCGAGATTGGCGGTATGGCGGCGCACGGCCTTCTCGAGATCCTCGAGCGCAAGGCGCCTGAGGAAATCCTTGACCCGGCGCGGGACATGGGCGCCCTCGCCCGCCACCGCGACGATCGGCGCGCCGTCCTTGTCCGTCGTCGTCTGCGTCACGCCCCGCGCCTTCGACCAGTGGACGATGCGATGCGGCACGCCGCGCAGCGGAATTACCTGCCCGGGCTCGAAAGGCACGGCGAGGGGGCGCTTGGCGATGCGGGCCGCGATCCAGCCGCCATGATTCTCGGCGAACGCCCGGCCGGCGGCGAAATCGGCCCGCTCGGGCAAGGTCAGGGTGACCTCGCCCGTCGCCTGCGAGACGCGCAGGGTCATGCGCCGCGCATTGGCGCGCCGCTTCACCAGCACGGGAAAACGCTGACCGGCATGGACCACGTCGATGCGGTCCGGGTCGGGCTGGCGCTTGAACAGGGAGATGCGCATGCGCGGTGATTGTGCGGGATTCGCGGGCGATGCGGAAGAGGCTGCGCGCCGCAGCCTCCGTCAGCCGGGAAGGCTCAGCCCGCGATCTTCAACGCCTTGCGCTGCTCGCCCGCGCTCTCGTCGCGGCGATCCTTGGCGGCCTCCATGTCGAGGCTGACCATGAAATCGGAGATGCGCGGCTGAATCTCGGCACGGAAGCGCGAGCCGTTGAAGACGCCGTAATGGCCGACCTTGGGCTGGAGATAGTGGACCCGCTTCGCGTCGGGAATATTGACGCAGAGATCATGCGCCGCCTTGGTCTGGCCGACGCCGGAGATGTCGTCCAGCTCGCCCTCGACGGTCATCAGCGCGACGCGCCGGACGGCGGTGAGGTCGACCGGCTTGTCGCGATGCATCATCTCGCCCTTCGGCAAGGCGTGCTTGACGAAGACGGTGTCGACCGTCTGCAGGTAGAATTCCGCCGTCAGATCCATGACCGCGAGATATTCGTCGTAGAAATCGCGGTGCTTCTCGGCGGAATCGCCGTCGCCGGAAACGAGATGCTTGAACATGTCGTAATGGGCGGTGACGTGGCGGTCGATATTCATCGCCATGAAGCCCGACAGCTGCATGAAGCCGGGATAGACCTGCCGGAACGCGCCCATATGCGGGAACGGCACGGTGGTGATGCAGTTGCGCCGGAACCAGTCGGTGCCGCGCTCCATGGCCAGCTGGTTGACCGCGGTGGGCGAGCGGCGGGTGTCGATCGGCCCGCCCATCAGCGTCATCGAGCGCGGCGCGCCGTTGTCGCCCTCGGCCTCCATCCGCGCGACCGCAGCAATAACCGGCACCGAAGGCTGGCAGATCGCCATGACATGCGTGTCGGGGCCGAGCTTGTGCACCATGTCGATGACGTAATCGATGTAGTCATCGAGATCGAAGCGGCCTTCCGAGAGCGGCACGAGGCGGGCATCGGCCCAATCGGTGATGTAGACCTCGTGGCCGGGCAGGAAGGCCTCGACCGTGCCGCGCAGCAGCGTGGCGTAGTGACCGGACATCGGCGCGACGATCAGCACCTTGGGCTGGGGCTTGCGGCGGCCGGGAATCTTGCGGTCGAAATAGACGAGCTTGCAGAAGGGCCGTTCCCAGACGACGCGCTCCTCGACCGGAACCTTGACGCCGTTGATCGTCGTCTCGTCGAGGCCGAAGGCCGGCTTGCCGTAGCGGCGGGTCATGCGCTCGAACAATTCGCAGGACGCAGCGACGCTGCGGCCCATCGGCGTATAGGTCAGCGGATTGGCGGGGTTCTTGAACGCCAATTGCATCGCGTCCGAGACGCCGCGCATCGGGCTCACCAGCATGTGAACCGCTTCATAGGCATGATAGGCAAACGACATGGCGGCCCCGTACATGCGATTTCGACGTCCTTCCGGCGGCGCAGCAAAACGATGATGCGTCGCAACAACGCACCTTACGTTGATTTTGTTCTCATTCAACCCGGCTAAAGGCTAAGATTCTCTGACATGTGGATGGCCAATGGCAGGAACCTCGCTCCGCAGCGGCGCGGACGGAGCCAGGACGGCAGCAATCGCAAGGTGTTGAACGGGGTGTCGAACGCGGTCTTAGGCGAGATTTTGGGCAAGGTCTTGGGCAAGGTTCTGGAACAGTGACGGCCTCCGACCTGACGACGCCTGCCCTGATGCGCTCCAACCGGCACCTGCGGCTCGACACGCTGGTGCGCCTGCGCTGGCTCGCCATCGCCGGGCAGAGCGTCGCCGTCGCCGGCGTCCATTTCGGCCTCGGCTTCCTCCTGCCCTTCGGCTGGTGCTTCGGCGTCATCGCGATCTCGGCCTGGCTCAACATCGCGCTGCGCGTGCGTTTTCCGCTGAGCCACCGGCTGAGGGACGCTCCGGCAACCGCGCTGCTGGCCTTCGACATCGTCCAGCTCGCGGCGCTGCTCTACCTGACCGGCGGGCTGCAGAACCCCTTCGCCATCCTCTTCCTGGCGCCGGTGCTGATCTCGGCGACCGCCTTGCCGCCGCAGCGCACGCTGGTGCTCGGCCTGCTCGCCGCGGCGCTGGCGACCGTGCTCAGCCGCTTCCACCTGCCTTTGCCCTGGGCCGGGCCGGACCGGCCGACCCTGCCGCCCTATTACCAGCTCGGGAACTGGGCCGCGCTGGTGCTGGGCCTCGCCTTCACCGGCATCTATGCCTGGCGCGTCGCCAAGGAGGCGCGCGACCTCTCCGATGCGCTGGCGGCGACCGAGCTCGTGCTGGCGCGCGAGCAGCATCTCTCGCAGCTCGACGGGCTCGCCGCCGCTGCCGCGCATGAGCTCGGCACGCCGCTCGGCACCATCGCGCTCGTCGCCCGCGAGCTGACGCGCCTCGCCCCGCCCGACGGGGAGATGGCGGAGGACATCGCGCTGCTGCGCGAGCAGGTCGAGCGTTGCCGCGGCATCCTCGCCAAGCTCTCCAGCCTGCAGGACGAAGATGCCGGCCCGCTCGACAGGCTGACGCTGCGCCTGCTGATCGAGGAAACGGCCGGGCCGCAGCGACCCTTCGGCGTGCCCTTCGAGATCACCATGCAAGGCGAGAAGCCGGAGCCGGTCTGCCGACGCAATCCCGGCATGATCTACGGCCTCGGCAACATCGTCGACAACGCCGTCGATTTCGCGCGCGCGGCCGTGACGATCCGTGCATCCTGGACCGCAAGCCATGTCACGCTGACCATCGCCGATGACGGGCCGGGCTTTCCGCCCGACGTGCTGATGCGGGCGGGCGAGCCCTATCTCTCGCGCGGGACTGCGGAGAACCGCGCCGGCGGCGGGCTCGGCCTCGGGCTCTTCATCGCCAAGACGCTGCTCGAACGCGGCGGCGCCTCGATCGAATTCTCGAACCGGCCGGCGCCGGAGAGCGGCGCCTCGATCCGGATCGACTGGCCCCGCGACATCTTCGAAGCCGACCTTCCGGCCTTCGGGGGTACCGCAGCCCCGCCATCCGCACTACATGAGAGGGGTTGAGCGCGGGGCCAAAGCCCTGCGAACAACCGAAACGATCCCAAAACCCGCGCAACCGCAGCGCGCATGGACAAGCGGCAAGGAGACCAGAATGCAGGATACCCAGAGCGAGATCGACAGGCCCGGAACCGGCGCCGACATGTCCCTGCTGCTGGTCGACGACGACAAGCCGTTCCTGACCCGCCTCGCCCGCGCCATGGAAGGCCGCGGCTATATCGTGCGCATCGCCGACAGCGTCGCGGCCGGCCTCGCCGCCGTGGAAGAGGCGGCTCCCGCCTTCGCGGTGATCGATCTCAGGCTCGGCGACGGCAACGGGCTCGACGTGATCGCCCGGCTGAAGGAGCGCCGCCCGGATGCGCGCGGCGTCGTCCTGACCGGCTACGGCAATATCGCGACGGCGGTCAGCGCCGTGAAGCTCGGCGCCTTCGACTTCCTCGCCAAGCCGGCCGATGCCGATGAAATCCACGCCGCGCTGGCCGCCGCCCGCGACGCCCGCCCCTCGCCGCCGGAAAATCCGATGTCGGCAGACCGGGTGCGTTGGGAGCATATCCAGCGCGTCTATGAGCTCTGCAACCGCAACGTCTCCGAGACGGCGCGTCGCCTCGGCATGCACCGGCGCACCTTGCAGCGCATCCTCGCCAAGCGCGCACCGCGCTGAACCCTCTGCGGATATGAAAAAGGGCTGCCGGACTCATCGTCCGGCAGCCCTTTTTTGGATCGGTCGGCAACCGCTCAGGCGCAGACTGTTCGCGCGGCCTTCCGATCCAACGTCAGCGCGACCGCCGCCAGCCCCAGCGCCGCGAGCGGCACCAGCGCGGCGACCGGCGCGATCGCGCCAAGGCCGGGGCCATGCGAGATCACCAGCCCGCCGAGCCAGGCGCCCAGCGCATTCCCGAGATTGAAGGCGGCGATGTTCAGGCTGGACGCAAGGCCCTGGCCGGCGCCGCCCGCCTGCTGGAGCACCCACATCTGCAGCGGCGCCACCGTGGCGAAGGCCGCCGCGCCCAGCACGAAGGCGGCGATCACCGCGCCGGTCTGGCTGTGGAAGGCGAAGCCCGACGCGAACATCGCCGCGGTCATCAAGGCGAGGGAACCGATCAGCGCCGGCGCCAGGCTCCGGTCGGCCCAGCGACCGCCGAGCAGGTTGCCGACGACGAGGCCGCCGCCGAAGACGAGCAGCACCGGCGAGACAGCGGCCTCGCTGAAGCCGGCGAGCTGGACGAGGATCGGCTGGATGAAGGTGAAGATCGCGAAGATGCCGCCGAAGCCGAGCACGGTCATGACGAGGCCGAGCTGGACCTGGGGCCGAGCGAGCACCTTTAGCTCCTCGGCGAGCGGCCCCGGGACGACGCGCTCCTTGTCGGCGGGGACGAAGGCCGCGAGCACGAGGAAAGCCAGGATGCCGATGGCGGTGACCGCCCAGAAGGTCGAGCGCCAGCCGAAGGCGAGGCCGAGCCAGGAGCCGAAGGGCACACCGAGCAGGGTCGCAAGCGTCAGGCCGGTGAACATGATCGCGATGGCGGAGGCCTTGCGCTCGGGCGCGACGAGGCTCGTCGCCACCAGCGAGCCGACGCCGAAGAACGTGCCATGCGCCAGCGCGGTCACGATGCGCGCCGTCATCAGCCAGGCGAAGCTCGGCGCCAGGGCGGCCGCAAGATTGCCGAGGGTGAAGATCGCCATCAGCACGAGCAGCGTCGTCTTGCGCGGCAGACCGCGCGTCGCGATGGTCAGGATGGGCGCGCCGACGAAGACGCCGAGCGCATAGCCGGTCATCAGCAGGCCGGCGACGGGGATGGACACGCCGAGATCGCCCGAGACCTGCAGCAGCAGGCCCATGATCACGAACTCGGTGACGCCGATGCCGAAGGCACCGACGGTCAGGGCATAAAGGGCAACGGGCATGGAAGCCTCCGGATACGATTTGTCCCGGAGATAGCCCCTGAAGCGGCTGTGAATTAGTATGAGAGACGGATCATCATCTGTGATATGAATTCACGATGGGGCGCCCCGCCACGCGCAACGCAGCCGTCTCCGACGCTCAGCCCGCGCCGGGCGGGTCCTCGAGCAGCGCCAGCCGCCCCGCCGCCAGCTTCGCGAAAGCGATGGTCAGCATCTTTCGGCGCGCCGGCGCGAGCGGATGGCGCGGCGGCTCGCGCAGCAATTCGCCGCCATAGGCGTCCGCGACGATCAGCCCGACATCATCAGGCAGGATCTCGCGCGGGAATTCCGGCGCCACGGCGAAGAGAAAGCCGTCGCAATAGTCGCGGTAATCCGGCCATTTGCCGTCGACCCGGTAATCGGCGAGCCCGGACTTGACCTCGACCACCCAAAGCTCGCCCGCGGGCGACAGCGCGACGATGTCGCCGCGTCGGCCATTGGCAAAGGTCATCTCCTTGACGATGGCATGGCCGCGCTCGCGCAGATGCCGGCTGGCGCCCCGGCAGACGGCGCGGGTGATATCCGGCCGCGCCGGCGGTGGGTTGAGAATGGCGTCGGTGAGAGACATAGCCCATGTTCTCTCTTTGTTTCCAAAAAGGCAACCCGCGAAGCTGCTTGACGGGATATCGGCCTGAGCCAGGCGGCCGAACGCATCGAGGTGCGTGCATGCCGAACGGGAGAACCCGACGTTACGGCTAGTCTCCCGGACCCACCCCGGCCTATAAGGGCTCAAAATACGATAAGCGGAAACGTCTCGATGGATGCTCACGGCGCAAGCCTGCCGATTTCGGCGGATGTTTCCGCGACCGCGCTTGGGCGCGCTGCCGCCCCTGTCGAGCGGGTGCTCGGCCTGCTGGTCGAGACGATCGCGGCGATTCTGGTCGTCGTCGAGATCTCGCTGCTCGGCGCCGGCGTTCTGGCGCGTTACGTCTTCCACGCACCGCTGGTGTGGTCCGACGAGCTCGCCTCGATCCTGTTCCTGTGGCTGTCGATGCTCGGCGCGGTGATCGCGCTCAGGCGCGGCGAGCATATGCGCATGACCGGCCTTGTCAGCCGCGTCTCGCCCGGCACCCGTGCGGTGCTCGAGGCGCTGGCCATCACCGCCGCGATCGCCTTCCTGCTGATGATCCTGCCGCATGCGCTGGAGTATGCGGAAGAAGAGAACTTTATCGTCACCCCGGCGCTGGGGATCTCCAATGCCTGGCGTGCGGGCGCGCTCCCCATCGGCATCGCCCTGATGCTCGTCGTCGCCTGCTTGCGCCTCGTCCGCTTCGGCTCATGGAAGCCGGTGCTGCTGGCGGGCGCCGTCACGCTCGCGCTCGTCGTCCTGTTCTGGCTCGCCGGCCCAATGCTGAAGCCGCTCGGCAAGCTCAACCTGATCGTCTTCTTCGTCGGGGTCGTCGCCCTCAACGTCTTCTCCGGCGTGCCGATCGCCTTTTCCTTCGCCCTCGCCACCTTCGGCTATCTCGCCTGCACGACCTCGACACCGATGCTCGTCATGGTCGGCCGGCTCGACGAGGGCATGAGCCATCTCATCCTGCTCGCCGTCCCCCTCTTCATCTTCCTCGGCGCCCTGATCGAGATGACCGGCATGGCGCGCGCCATGATCCAGTTCCTCGCCTCGCTGCTCGGCCATGTCCGCGGCGGGCTGTCCTATGTGCTGATCGGCGCGATGTATCTGGTCTCCGGCATCTCCGGTTCGAAGATCGCCGACATGGCCGCGATCGCCCCCGTGCTCTTCCCGGAAATGCAGAAGCGCGGCGCCAAGCCCGGCGACCTCGTCGCGCTGCTCTCCGCCACCGGCGCCCAGACCGAGACGATCCCACCCTCGATCGTGCTGATCACCATCGGCTCGGTCACTGGCGTCTCGATCGCCGCGCTGTTCACCGGCGGCATGCTGCCCGCCGTCGTGCTCGGTGCTGCGCTCTGCGTCGTCGTCTGGTGGCGCTGCAGGGGCGAGGATCTCAGCAACGTCACGCGCTTCTCCCGCCGCGAGATCGCCAAGCTCGCCCTGATCGCGGCACCCGCCATCGCGCTGCCCTTCGTCATCCGAGCCGCCGTCGTCGAGGGCGTCGCCACGGCGACCGAAGTCTCGACCATTGGTATCGCCTATGCGATTCTGGCGGGCCTCCTGCTTTACCGCCAGTTCGACTGGCGGCGCCTGCCGAAGATGCTGGTCGAGACCGCTTCCCTCACCGGTGCCATCATCTTCATCATCGGCTGCGCCACCGCCATGGCCTGGGGCCTGACCCAGTCCGGCTTCTCGCGCGACCTCGCCCAGGCCATGGCCGCCGTGCCCGGCGGAAGCTGGGGCTTCCTCGGCATCTCGATCGTCGCCTTCACCGTCCTCGGCTCGGTGCTGGAGGGCATCCCGGCGATCGTGCTGTTCGGGCCACTCGTCTTCCCCATCGCCCACCAGCTCGGCGTGCACGAGGTCCATTATGCGATGGTCGTGATCTTCGCGATGGGCATCGGCCTTTTCGCCCCGCCCTTCGGCGTCGGCTATTACGGTGCCTGCGCCATCTCGAAGATCAACCCCGACGATGGCCTCAAATACATCTGGGCCTATATCGCGGCCCTTCTCATCGGGCTGCTGATCGTCGCAGCAGTCCCGTGGATATCGATCGGCTTCCTCAGGAGTTGAGGCTGCCGGTCAGACGACGATGTCGCGCTCCGGCACGGGCTCGCCGCGCGAGACATGCACCATGTTGGCGAACATGCGCTTGACCGTCGGCGCGAAATTATCGGCCGCCATGGCGGCGAGATGCGGCGTCACCACGATATTGTCGAGGGTCAGCAACTCGCTGTCCGGCGGCAGCGGCTCAACCGAATAGACGTCCATCGCGGCGCCCGCGATCTCCCGCGCCCGCAGCGCCGTGACCAGATCGGCTTCGTTGACCACCCCGCCGCGGGCGACGTTGACCAGCACCGCCGTCTTCTTCATCGCCTTGAGGGCGGCAGAATCGATCAGGTTCGTGGTTTCCGGCGTCAGCGGGCAGTGCAGCGAGACGACATCGGCCTCCGCCAGGATCTGCGCCAGCGAGGCATGGCTGACGCCGAGCTCGGCCTCCTCAGCGGCGCTGAGCGGCGTGCGCTTGCTGTAGAGGATCTTGCAGCCGAAGCCCTTGAGCAGCTTCGCGACGTTCTTGCCGATGGCGCCGAAGCCGACGATGCCGACCGTCTTGCCGGAGAGCATGTAGGTGTCGCTGGGCAGCTTGCCGGTCGCCCAACGGCCCTGTCTCAGCTCCTCATGGCCATAGGCGATGAAGCGCAGCGAGGACAGCATCAGCCCGAGCGCGAATTCGGCGACCGGAACGGCGTTGGAGCCGGTGGTGCGCGCGACCCTGATGCCGAGCTCCTTCGCAGCGGCGATGTCGATGTTGTCGTAGCCGACGCCCCATTTGTGCAGGAGCTTCAGCTTCCTGCCCGCCGCCAGCACCTCGCGCGAGACGCCGACCTGCCCGGAGATGGCATAGTCGGCCTCGGCGATGATCTCCTTCATATGCTCGTCGCCGCGCGCCGTGCCATGGGTCAGGACGAAGCCCGGCGGCAGGAGCGCGCGCAGGCGGTCGGCGCGCTCCGGCGTCGTCATATCGAGCAGGACGATGGTCTCAGACATCATGGGATTCCGGTCTTGAAGGCGAAGGTGTCGTGGGGGCTTCGGGACGAGGCGGCTCAGCCGTTCTGGGCCAGCGCGTCGAGCACCATCTTGGTGGCGCCGGAGATGTCGCCGAGCTTCTCGCCGGCCTTGACGCGGTTTTGCGTCTTCTCGCCGCGCTCCTGCCGGGCGATGGCCGCGTCGGCGATCGCCTCGGCCTCCTCGCGGGGCAGCACCAGCACGCCGGATTCGTCGGCCAGGATCACGTCCCCCGCCTTCACCGGCACATTGCCGCAGGAGATGGGATGGTTGAGCGTGCCGCCGAGATTGTAGAGGCGGGTGGTGATCGGCGACATGCCGCGGCACCACATCGGGAAATCGGAATCCTGGATCTCGGTCAGATCGGTGCAGGGGCCGTCGACGATGCCGCCGAGCGCGCCGGCCGCCTTGGCCGCGACGGTGACGCCGCCGCCCCAGCAGGCGTGCTTGTCGTCACCCAGGCGGTCAACGACGAGGATGTCGCCGGGCCGGAGCAGCCCGAGCGCGTGATGCAGCAAAGTCGAATCCTGGCCGGGAATGGCGAGCGTCACCGCCGCGCCGGCGATGCGCTTCGTGCGCAGCAACGGCTGGATGCCGCGATCCATGAAGCCCCAATGCTGGGAGTGGCCGACGGTCGCGGTCTCGACCTTCAGCAGCTTCTCCACGAGCGCGGCCGGAAGCTGCTCGGGCATGGGGGCGATGCGGTAATCGGGCATGGTGTCTTCTCCTGAGGCATGATGCCGAAAAGTGGGGACCGGTTTTCGGACGACATGATGCTTCCAAGCTATCGTCCGACGGCGCGGGCGACGCCGACAAGGCGTTCGACCGCGACGACGACGATCAGCGTGGCGATGATGAGAACGACCGAGAGCGCCGCGATCAGCGGGTCGGTGCGGCCTTCGACATAGCGCACCATCTCGACCGGCAGGGTCGAGGCGCGCGGGCCGGCAATGAAGAGCGAGATCACCGTCTCGTCGAAGGAGAGCAGGAAGGACAGGCAGGCGCAGGCGATCAGACCCGGCGCCGCCAGCGGCAGCGTCACGCGCCGCACCACCCGCCAGGGCGTGGCGCCGAGCGTCGCGGCGGCCGCCTCGATGTCGTGCGGCAGGTTGGCGAGGGCCGTCGCCATCATCCGGATGACGAAGGGCACCGTCACCGTCATATGGCCGAGGACGAGGCCGGGCAGCGTCGCGGTGAGCCGGAGCGGCGTGAAGAACAGCAGCAATGCGAGGCCGGTGATCAGCGTCGGCAGCAGCAGCGGCGCGAGGAAGAAGCCGGTCAGCGCGTCCTTGCCGCGGAACTCGCCCTTGGCCAGTGCCAGCGCGGCGGGCACGCCGACGAGGAGCGAGCACAGCGTCACCACGCTCGCGACCTGCACGCTCAAGCCAAGCGCCGACAGCAGCGGAGCATTGCCGGCGAGCGCCTGGAACCAGCGCAGCGAGTAGCCCGAAGGCGGGAACAGGATGAAATTATCCGCCGAGAAGGCGAGCGTGAAGACCACGACGATCGGCGCCAGGATCAGCGCATAGACGAGTGCCGCGATGCCGGAGAGGACGGGGCCGGCGCCGTTCATCGCCTCAGCCTCCGGGCCAGCAGGTTGGAGAAGGCGAGCAGCACCAGCAGGAGCACGAGCGTGTAGAGCGCGAGCACCGCGGCCGCCGGCCAGTTGGTGTTGGTCGTCGCCTGCTCGAAGATTTCGGTCGCCAGCACGAAGACACGCCCGCCGCCGAGCAGTTTCGGCGTGATATAGGCCGACATGGAGAGGACGAAGCCGAGCCCCGCCGCCAGCACGATGGCGGGCAGGCTGAGCGGCAGCGTCACGCGCAGGAAGGTTCGGAACGGCGAGGCACCGAGCGAGCGCGACGCCTCCTCCAGCGTCCGGTCGAGCTGGCCGAAGCCGGCGAGCAAGGCGAGGAGCATGTAGGGCATGATGCTCTCGGCCAGGCCGATGGTGACGCCGGTCCAGTTGAAGACGAGCTTCAGCGGCGCCGAGATCAGGCCGAGCCATTGCAGCAGGCCGTTGACCAGCCCGCGGTCGCCGAGAATGGCGAGCCAGCCGAAGACGCGCACGACACCGGAGATCAGCATCGGCAGGATGGCGATCACGGCCAGGATGCTGCGCCAGCGCGAGGTCGTGCGGAACAGGAAAAGCGAGAGCGGATAGGCCAGGGCCAGCGCGATCGCCGTCGCGACGAGCGAGAGCCAGAGCGAGTTCCAGGTCAATTCGAAGGTGAAGCCGTCGGCGAAGGTGTCGGCAGCCGTCTTCAGCGACCAGGCCTCGACCAGCGCGCCGGTCGGGCCGACTTCGTTGAAGGCGTTGCGCAGCAGGAGCAGGGTCGGCCAGGCATAGATGGCCAGCACGAAGAGTCCGGCCGGTACCAGCAGCAGCGGCAGTCGACGCGTCGCGCTCATGGCGCCTCGCGCGGGAAGGGCAGGCTGTCCTGCGCCCGCCAGATAACCGCGACCTCGGCGCCCTCAGCCAGCGCCGGGCTGCCCGACGGCATCTCGACCGTCAATTGCCCGCCCGCGCCCTCAACCAGCACCTCGACATGGTCGCCGACGAAGACACTGCGCAGGATGCGCCCGCTCACTCGGACATTCTCCGCGCCGACCGCCTCCGAACGCTGAACGATGCGCATGCGTTGCGGCCGCACGAAGACGTCGAATTCCTCGCTGGCGGGAGCGGTGACGGGCTGCGGTTCGTTCCAGAGCAGGACCTTGCCGTCTGGACCGCGCGTCGCCGGCAGGGCGTTGGCGCGTCCGACGAATTCGGCCACGAAGCGGGTCGCCGGGCGCTCGTAGATATCCTCGGCCGTGCCGATCTGGGCGATGCGGCCGCGATGCATCACGGCGATACGATCGCACATGGTCAAGGCCTCGACCTGATCATGCGTGACGAAGAGCGTGGTGATGCCGAGCGAGCGCTGGATCGAACGAATCTCGTGGCGCATCGCGTCGCGCAGCTTGGCGTCGAGGTTGGAGAGGGATTCGTCGAGCAGCAGCACGGAGGGGTGGATCACCAGCGCGCGAGCCAGCGCCACGCGCTGCTGCTGCCCGCCGGAGAGCTCGCGCGGGCGGCGCTGGTCGAGCCCCGCGAGACGGACGAGCGCCAGCGCATCCTCGACCTGCCGCGCGATCTCGGCCTTCGGCCGGCGACGCTCTTCCAGCCCGAAGGCGACGTTCCCAGCCACGCTCAGATGCGGAAACAGCGCATAGGACTGGAAGACATAGCCCATATTGCGCTTGTGAGCCGGCAAACTGGTAATCGCGGCGCCATCGACATGGATTGCGCCGCGATCGGGCTCGACCAGCCCCGCCAGCATCCGCAAGGTCGTCGTCTTGCCGCAGCCGGAGGGGCCGAGCAGCGCGACCGCCTCGCCCTTCTCCACGGCGAGCGAGACGTCGTCGACTGCGACAGAGGCGCCATAGCGCTTCTGCAGCCCGGCAAGTTCGAGATAGCTCATCGTCGCTTACCCGTTGCCCGCTCAGCGCGCCGCCGCGATGACCTCGCGCCGCCAGCGATTGTTCCACTGGTCGCGCACCTTGAGGATGTCGTTCCAGTCGAGCGGGATCATGGTGGAGCGGCTTTCCGGCGCGGCGGCGGTGCGCGCGACGGCCTTGGCGTCGATCTGGGCCTTGGCGTTGGTCGGCGCGTAGAACATGCGCTCGGTGAAGGCCTTCTGCGCCGGCTGGGAGAGGGCGTGTCTGACGAAGGCGGCAGCGGCGGCGCGGTTCTTCGAGCCGGCGCTGAGGTTGATGGTGTTGATCTGGAAGACCGAGCCCTCGGGCGGCAGCAGCGTGCGGATCTTGCCGTTCGACTGATCGCCATAGAGCTGCGAGCGGGCGTTCCAGCCGGTCGCGACCTTGACGACGCCGTTCAGGATCAGCGAGTAGCCGTCCGGATTGGGCTCGAAGGTGTTGACCGAGGGGGCGAGCTCCCTGAGCTTCTTCATCGCGGCGTCGATCGATTTGCGATAGTCGCCGCCTTCCATCTTCTCGACCATGGCGGTCAGGGCCAGGCCCTGGATGTTCGGCGGGGCCGAAAGGGCGATCTGGCCCTTCAGATCCGGGCGCCAGAGATCGGCGAGTTTAGCGAGCGGCGGGGTCAGCGCCGCATCATAGACCAGCACGAGATGGTCGAAGGTCACGGCCGGACCGAACTCGCCACCGGCCTTGCGCGCCTCCGGCAGCAATTCGTCGAGCACCGGGAACTCGGCCGGGGTGAGCTTCTCGAACAGGCCCTCGAGATTGCCGATGCTGGAGGTGGTGACGTCCATGATCGAGACGTCGATCTGCGGGTCGGCCTTCTGCGCGCGGATGGTGCCGACCATCTGGGCCGAGGTGCCACCGGGTACGAAATTGACCTTCACGCCCGGATTGGCCGCGATGAAGGGCTCGATCACCGCCTTGGTGTAGTTGTCCTGGAAGATGCCGGAATAGGATTGCAGGGTGATCTGACCGCTGAGGCCCTGCGCGCGCAGAACGGCCGGCATGGCGATGGTCGCAAGACCCGTCTTGAGGATGAGGCGGCGTGTCGGCATGGGGACCTCCTGCAACTGGCGAGTGCGAACGCTGGGCATGGGCGAGCCTGCCGCGGGCGACCGCGGCAGGCGGAATCGTCAGGCCGAGACCTTGCTGGCGAAATGCGCGATGAAACGGGCGCAGATATCGGTCAGCTTCTCGGTGAGGGCAGCGCCCGTCTCGGCCGAGCACAGGCGCGGATCGCCCTTGGCGACGCCGAGATTGTAGACCTCGTCGTATTCGTTGGGCATCGCGACCTCATGGCCCTCGAAGCTCGCCGTGCCGAGGCCGGTGAACTGCAGATCGAGAACCGGGTCCTTCTTCAGCGGCTTGCCCTCCGGGATCAGGTCCTTGCGGATCAGCTCGGGGAAGAGGTGCAGGCCGATCGAGGTCAGCGGATCGGAGCCGTGTCCGGCGACCGCCGCCGCCTTGTCGGCGCCGCCGAGGATGCCGGGCAGGAGGCCGTAGCCGATGCGCCAGAGATAGAGGCTCGGCAGCACGATCTGCTCGCGCAGATAGAGCTCGCGCGCGACCTCGGCGATCGGCCCGACATTGCCACCATGGCCGTTGATGACGATGATCCGCGTCAGGCCGTTGCGGTGCAGCGACTCGACCATCTCGGCGATGACCTGTGTCAGCGTCGCCTGCGAGATGGCGATGCCGCCGGTCATGGCGCCGAACCAGTCTGCCCCACCGAAGGGCAGGACGGGCGCCACCAGCGTGCGCGTGCCGGCCTTGGTGGCGCGGATGGCGGCGAGCTCGGCGATCTTCTCGGCGAGGAGATAGTCGCCCATCGGCGCGTGCGGGCCCTGATCCTCATGGCTGCCCATCGGCAGCAGGATGACCGGGTTCGCTTCGAGAATCTGGCGGGCCTCCCCGCCCGTGATCGTCCCCATGTGAACGAGGGGATCTGTCTTGGCGGCCATGGCTTCGTCCTTCCTTCAGGCTTGATCTTGATAGAGCGGTGAGATCAGTGCTCCGCCGTGCGCGGATCGAGCAGATCGCGCAAGGCGTCGCAAAGCAGGTTCATGGCGAGGATGGTCAGCGTCAGCGCGGCGCAGGGCCAGAGCAGCAGCAGCGGGGCCTGCTCCATCGTCGCCCGCGCGCCGCGGATCATCAGCCCCCAGGAGGGCGATGGCGGCACGACGCCGAGGCCCAGGAAGGACAGACCGCTCTCGATCACCACCGCCGCCGCGACCGCCAGCGAGAACTGCACCAGCAGAGGGCCGGCAATGTTCGGCAGCACGGTGCGGAATAGCAGATGCGTGGAGGTGGCGCCGAGCGCGCGGGTCGCCTCGACATAGTCGCGGCCCTTCACCGCCAGCACCTCGGCATAGGTCACGCGGGCGAAGCCCGGCACGTAGAGCACCGAGAGCACGAGCAGCAGCGTGCCTGCGCCCGGTCCGAGCAGCGTGACCACCAAGAGCGCCAGCAGTACCGGCGGAAAGCACATGATGATCTCGACGCTGCGCACGGTCAGGAAGGCGCCCCAGCTCCGGGTCCAGCCGCCGATCAGGCCGAGCGTGACCCCGAAGAGGCCGGCGACAACAGCCGAGGCGAAGGCGACGGAGAGACTGGTGCGCGCGCCCCAGATCAGGCGCGAGAGCACGTCCCGGCCGAACTCGTCCCGGCCCAGCCAGGAACCCGACATCGGGCCGGCGAGGCGCTGGGCGACATCCTGCCGGATCGGGTCCGGCAGCGGCAGGAGCGGGGCGGCGAGCGCGACGAGCACGATCAGGCCGACGACGCCGGCGGGCAGGATCAGGCGCCTCAGGCCCTTGGCGCGTGCGAGCCTCATGCCTGCACCCGCGGGTCGATCGCCGCATGGAGGAGCTCGACGGCGAGGTTGATCAGCAGGAACAGCACGGAGATCGTCAGGATGATGCCGACCACCATCGGATAGTCGCGCCCCTCGACCGCCCGCAGCAGCGGCGTGGAGAGGCCCGGCCAGTTGAAGACATATTCGACCAGCACGGTACCGCCGAGCAGCGTGCCCATCTGCAGGCCGAGCACGGTGACGACCGGGTTCAGGGCGTTGCGCAGGACATGCACCACGAGGACGCGGCGGGGCGACAGCCCCTTGGCGCGGGCGGTGCGGACATAGTCATGGGCGAGCGCATCGAGCGTCGCCGCGCGCGTCATGCGAAACAGCACCGCCGCCAGGCCTTTCGCGATCGCGATGGCGGGCAGCGTCAGCAGCTTGAGATGCTGCGCCGGATCCTGGGCGAAGGGAACATAGCCGCCCGCCGGCATGAGCCGCAGCGTCTGCGCCAGCAGCAGCACCAGCAGCGTACCGACGACGAAGACCGGCACGGCGAGCAGCAGCGCCGTGATCCAGGACGCCGCGCGGTCGAAGGCTCCGCCGCGATGGACAGCCGCATAGACCCCAGCCGGCACGCCGAAGATGACGGCGATGACGGTGCCGGCGAGGATCAGTTCTAGCGTGCGCGGCAGCCGCAGCCCGATCTCCTGCAGAACGGGGTAGTCATCGACGAGGGAGTTTCCGAGATCGCCGCGCAGCAGACCCGCGAGGAAGTTCCCGTATTGCGTGAGCAGCGGCAGGTCGAGGCCGAGCTTCTCGCGCAATTCCGCGACGGAGGCAGGATCGGGCGCCGCGCCCGAGGTCGAGAGCAGGAGCTCTGCCGGATCGCCCGGCACCATGTGCAGTGCCAGGAAGACGATGGTCGCGACCACCCAGGCCATCGCCAGCGTCAGCAGGACCCGCCGTGTCAGCCAGGCCGTGCTCATCCGAAATAGGTCTGCTCGAGCATGTTGCCGGAGGAGTTCGTCAGGGCGCCGGGCAGGTTGACGAAGCCCATCACGTTCTTGTCCATGCCATAGCCCTGCTGGCGCCAGGCGAGGCCGACCAGCGGCACCTCCTCCAAGGCGGCGGCCTGCATCTCCTTGTAGATCGCGACGCGCTTGGCCTGGTCGAACTCGGCCCGGCCCCGCGCGAGGGCCGCGATGGTGCGGGGCGCATCGACCTTGAAGGAGCGGCCATGCGCCGGCGACAGCGTGGTGTCGAGCACCACCGTCAGCCCGTCCGGATCGTTGTTGTCGGAGGAGACGCCGTGGATCGCCATGTCGTACTGGCCGCGCATGCCGCGGCTGACGCGGGTCGACCAGTCCGGCAATTGCAATTCGCACTGGATGCCGACCGCTGCCAAATGCTGCTGGACGATCTCGGCGGTGTCCTTGTGCATGCCGAACTGGGCGGTCGACAGCAGCGTCGTCTGGAAGCCGTTGGCGAAGCCGGCCTCGGCCAGCAACGCCTTGGAGCGGGCCGGATCGTAGTTCCAGCCATGGGCGAGCTTGTCGTCGTACCAGGGTGTGCCCTCGACGATCGGCAGGCCTTCGAGCGGCTTGCCGCGGCCGAAGAAGGCAGCCTTGACGATGTCCTCGCGGCGCACGGCATGGGCGACGGCGCGGCGCACGCGCGGGTCGTTGAAGGGCGGCTTGGTGCCGTTGAAGAGCACGTCCATGAACGGCCCTTCCTGGTTGTCGAGCTTGAGGCGCGGATCGGCCTCCACCGCCGCCATCGACTGCCAGGGCACGTATTCGATCATGTCGACATCGCCGGACATCAACGCCGCGTTGCGCAGGTTCTCGTCGGCATAGACGACGAATTTGATGCCCTTGAGCTTGGGAAAGCCCGGCTTGTAGAACTTGTCGAAGGCCGCGAGGTCGAGCGAGGTGCCGCGCTCCTGCCCGACCAGCCGGAAGGGGCCGGCGCCGATCGGCTCGTTCGCCGTCGATTTCCGCGAGAGGATGAAGGTGTTGTAGTTGCCGAACCAGCTCGGCAACGTCACCAGCGGCTCCTTGGTGACGAGACGGACCGTCGCCGGATCGGGAATCTCGACGCGCTCAATGCTCTGGAACTGGGCGCGCATATAGGCGGTCGATTTCTCGCCGGCGATCTGCTCGATCGACCATTTGACGTCGTCGGCGGTGACCGGGTCGCCGTTCTGGAAGACGCAGCCCGGGCGGAGCTTGAAGACCCAGGCCCCCTCGGCGTCACGCGACCAGGATTCTGCGAGCTCGCCGCGCAATTCCCCGTCCGGCCCGTAGGAGACGAGGCTGCGATGGATCAGCATCTTGACCGTGCCGGCCGAGGCGCCGGTCGAGACCCAGGGCTGGAGATTGGGCGGAAAGGCGGAAAGGCCGTAGCGGATGATGCCGTTCGCGCGCTGGGCCTGCGCGGACTGCCTGAACAGGGGCGAAACCAGTACCGGAGCGGCAAGACCGGCACCTAAGAGAGAACGGCGGGAGATGCTCATCGGCTGATCCTCTGCTCTGGCTGGCGCGCGTGCTGCTGATCTCCGCGTCAGCCCGCGATGTGCAATCGCCATGCCGTGCCCGGCCGACGGCAGCCGCTCGAATGCGGCGCCCGACAGGCCAAAACAGCATGAATCACAGTCGGCAGGTGCACGGTTTAACGTTCCCCGGCGCAAGTCGCGCGCCACAGAGGACGCGCCCTTCGCTTCTGATGCGTCACGTATACGTGGCGAATTTTTTGATGTCCACCGCCAACTCGGCATGGCATCATGTCGAAAAGGAATACGGTTTTCGGGACGATACGCTCATGGCGATGATCGAGCTTCAGGACGAGCCCGCCGAAGAGCGCGGCCGGCCGACGCGCGAGCGGGTCTATCTCTATGTCCGCGAGCAGATCCTGCGCGGCCGCTTCGTGGGGGGCTCCTTCGTCGAGGAAGAGCAGATCTCCTCGGCGCTGGGCGTCTCGCGCACGCCGGTGCGCGAAGCCTTCCACCGGCTCGAGGCCGAACGCTTCATCGATCTGCTGCCGCGCCGCGGCGCGCTGGTGCGGCAGGTGACGGCGCAGGAGCTCATCGATCTCTACGAAGCCCGGCGGATGATCGAGAGCCACGCCATCAGCCGGATCTGCCGTGAGGAAATCCCGCTGCCCGCCGAAATGGGCACCATCCTCGCGCAGCTCGACGAGCGGCCGGAGGGCGATTATTTCGGCCGGATCGAGCTCAACCGGAACTTCCATTTCGCCATGGTCGCCGCTGTCGGCAATGTCGTGCTGTCCGAGCTCTACCAGTCGCTCGGGGCGCGCCAGCAGCGCGTCGCGATGACGGCGATCAGCACGGATCCGAGCCGGATCGCGCGCATCCGCAAAGAACATCACGCGCTCATCGAGGCGCTGAGCGAGTATGACGAGGCGAAGGCGCTCGGCATCCTCGAGCAGCATCTGCGGCCCATCATGGGCGTGTTGTCCCAGCTTCCGAACCGGACCGCGCCGGAATCGCCCTGACCGGCGCGGAGTGCCAAGGCTCAAGAGGTCGCCCGGCCGCCCGACAGGTCGAAGACGCCTTCCGGCGCCGTGGCGTGATCAAGTATTAGGACGCCGTCAGAGCGACGAGACGAGGTGGCCGCCATCGACCTCCACGGTCGAACCGGTGATGTAGCTGCCGGCTTGCGAGGCGAGCAGGAGCAGCGCCCCGTCAAGCTCCTCGGGCCGGCCCAATCGCCGCTGCGGGATGCGGCGGATCAGGTTCTGGCCGGGCTCGCTGGCGAAGAAATCGCGATTGATGTCGGTCTCGATATAGCCGGGGCAGAGCGCATTGACCCGGATGCCGTCACGGGCCCATTCCAATGCCAGCGCCCTGGTGAGCTGGATCACGCCCGCCTTGGAGGCGGCATAGGCACTGACGCCGCCGGCGACGCGATGGCCGAGGATCGAGGCGATGTTCACGATCGCCCCGCCCCGGCCGGAGGCGCGCATGCCGCGCGCGACCGCCTGCGCCACCAGGAAGACGCCCTTGAGATTGGTGTCGAGGACGCGGTCCCATTCCTCCTCGCCCAGTTCGGCGGCCGGCGCGGCGCCGCTGATTCCGGCATTGTTGATCAGGATGTCGAAGGAATGGCCTTCCAGCGCTGTCCGGACGGAGCGCGCATCGGCAACATCGAGCGCGAGGCCCTGCGCCTCCCCGCCGGCATCAGCGATCTCCGCGCAGGCACAGTCGAGGGCAGCCTTGCGCCGGGCCGCCAGCGTCACGGCGACACCATAGCGCGCGAGCAGCCGCGCAAAATGAAGGCCGAGACCGCCGGAAGCTCCGGTCACGAGCGCGGTCTTGCCGGACAGGTCGCCGAAGAGAAGGACAGGTTCGCTCTCGCTCATCGGTCAACCTTCGGACGAGCGGAGCCGAGGATCAAGCGGCGGCGTTGCCGATAATATACCCGGATAAATTTCTTGCCCCATTAACATCCGGGTTATATTACGCATCCCGATCCCTCGACGAGGCCGGCCATGCGCAGTGAAGAGAAGAAGGCGGCCGTTGCCGCCTACAAGGAACGCAAGACGGCGGCGGGCATCTATCTGCTGCGCTGCGAGCCGAGCGGCCAGCGCTGGGTCGGCCGCGCGACCGATCTCGGCAGCATCGAGAACCGGCTGCGCTTCACCTTGCGCCACCGCAGCCATACCCATCGCGGGCTGCAGGCCGCCTGGGACGCGCATGGGCCGGAGGCCTTCCGGCTGGAGGAGCTGGAGCGGCTCGACGAGGAGAGCCTCTCCTATGTGCGCGACCGCCTTCTCAAGGAACGGCTCGGCCATTGGCTGGCGAAGCTCGGTGCCGAGGCGATCTGACATCCAGCCTGGATCGGTGGCGTTCCGGCATGGATCCCGGGTCAATCCCGGGATGACAATTCGGTTCCCGTGTGAAATCGATGCAATCTCAAAAGCAAAAGGGCTCCGGAGCGCCTCTGCTCCGGAGCCCTCATGCCGCATCGCAGCTTGCCCGGGAGGACCCCTCCCGGTCATCCGCCGCTCCGATCTGCGCTCAGAACGGCGAATCGGGGAAATAGAACTCGCTGGCATTCTCCTTGGTGACGAGCGTCGCGTCCAGGATGTAGCGGCCGCGCACCGGCACCTTGTCGTAGAAATTCGCGACGGTGAGCTCGAGTGCCGTCGCGATCATCGCCGGCGGGTAGAGCACGTTGACGGGGATCATCTTGTCGCCGTCGGCGACGCGCTTGATCATCTCCTTCATGCCGGCGCCGCCGATGACCATCTTGACGTCGGTGCGCTTGGCCTGGGAGATCGCCTCGAGGACGCCGACCGCCATGTCGTCGTCCTGGCACCAGACGGCGTCGATCTTCGGATATTTGGTCAGATAGTCCTGCATCACCTTGAAGGCGTCGTCGCGCGACCAGTTGCCGAACTGCTTCTCCAGCACCTTGATGCCGCTGCCGGCGATGGCCGCGTCGAAGCCCTTCTGGCGCTCCTCGTCGATGACGATCGGCAGGCCGCGGATGACGACGATGTCGCCCTTGCCGAGCTTCTCCTTGAGATAGAGGCCGGCGACGCGGCCGAGCTCGGGATTGTTGCCGGCGACATAGAGGTCCTGGATCGTCGGATCCGTCAGCGCCCGGTCGACCACCGTGACGAAGACACCCTTCTTCTTCACCGCCCGGATCGGGTCGGTGAGCTCGTCGGAATTGTGCGGCAGGGTGACGAGCGCGTCGATCTTCTGCGTCGTTAGGTCTTCCAGCGCATTGGCCTGGGAGGCGCCATTCGGCGAGGTCTTCACGATGATCTTGAGGCCGGGATGATTGGCCTGGAGGATCTTGGCGGCGCGCTCGGCGTGATAGACCACGCCGCCGGTCCAGCCATGGTCGGCGGCCGGAATCGACACCGCGATGGTGACGTTCTTCTGCTGTGCCTGGGCAAGCGTCGCCGTCAGAGCGGCGGCCGCGAGGCCCATCATGATCCTGCGCATTGTCTCACTCCCTTGCTTCTTGTGGTTATCGGGTTCGGGCCTTTGGATCGGAACCGGCGGGAGCCCTGTGCCGCCGGCCGTATCGGAATGCGGGCGTCAGCTCCTCCGCATCAGCGATTTCTGGACGAGCATGGCGATGACGATGATCACGCCCTGGACGGCGCCGATCAGGTATTCGCTGACCAGGCTCGACAGCACCATGATGTTGCCGACAACCTCCAGCATGAAGGCGCCGCAGATCGTGCCCCAGATCCGGCCGACGCCGCCGCGCAGCGCCGTGCCGCCGATGACGACCGCCGTGATCGCCTGCAATTCCCAGAGCAGGCCGGTCGTCGCGGTCGCCGCACCCAGCCGCGGCACATAGACGATGACCGCAATGGCGACGCAGACACCCTGGATGACATAGGTCAGCGCCCGCACCCGCCCGACATGGACGCCGGAATAGCGCGCGACATCCTCGTTCGAGCCGACCGCGATGACATGGCGACCGAAGGCCGTGCGGTAGAGGATGAAGGCGCCGACGAGCCCGACCACCGCCATGATCAGGACCGGCACGGGCAGGCCGAAGACAGTGCCGGTATAGATCGGCCGTAGCAGCCCACGGACGTCCGGGGATTTGACGGCGATCGAGCCGCCATCGGCGAGCCAGGTCGTGACCGAGCGGAAGATCGCCATGGTGCCGAGCGTGACGATGAAGGGTTCTATCCGCCCGAGCACCGTTACCGCGCCGTTGGCGAAGCCCGCCAGGCCACCGACGAGGATCGCGACGCCCATCGCCGCGCCGATCAGCAGCGTGCCACCATCGAGCCCGCCGCCATTCAGGAACAGGATCATGATGCCGGCGACCAGCGCCGCCGACGAGCCGACGGAGAGATCGAGCCCGCCGGCCGAGATCACGAAGGTCGCGCCCACCGCGATGATCGCGATGAAGGAGGAGCGCGTCAGCACGTTCATCAGGTTGTTTGTGGTGAGGAAATTCGGGTTGAGCAGCGCGCCAAGCAGGAGCAGGGCGGCGAGCGCGATGAAGGGCGCGACCGCCGCCATGTCGATCTCGCCGAAGAATCGGGCCAGGCCGCTGCGGCCGCCATCCTTGTCGAGGTCGAGTGGCCGGGCTTCGTCGGTCATGGCTGGGCTGCCCTCATGGATGCGTCACCCGCCATGGCGTTGACGCCGGTGGCATGGACGACGATTTCGTCCTCGGTCATCGCCTCGCCCGCGACCTCGCCGACGAGGCGGCCGGCGCGCATCACCAGGACGCGGTGGCAGATGCCGATCAGTTCCTGCATCTCCGAGGAGATGACGATGACCGCCTTCCCCTCCGCCGCCAGCTTTGCGATGAAGCGATAGATCTGCTGCTTGGTGCCGATGTCGATGCCGCGCGTCGGCTCGTCGATGATGACGATCTCGGGCGCGAGCAGCATCATCTTGGCGAGCAGCAGCTTCTGCTGGTTGCCGCCCGAGAGCTGGCCGGCGAGCATCTCCTTGCGCCTCGCCCGGATATCGAAGGCACCGATGGCGGCGTCGAGCTCGCGCTCTTCGGCCTGCCGGTCGATGAAGCCATGGCGCAGGAAGCGGCGCAGCGCCGCGAGCGTCAGGTTGACCCGCAGGTTCTGGCCGAGCAGCAGGCCCTTTCCCTTCCGGTCCTCGCTCAGATAGACGACGCCGGCCCGCATGCTCTCGCGCACCGATCCCAGGCGGATCGGCCTGCCTTCAACCGAGACCGCGCCGTGAGCAGGACGCAAGCCGGTGACGCCCTCGATCAGCTCGGTGCGGCCGGCGCCGATCAACCCGGCGAAGCCGAGGATCTCGCCCTTGCGCAAGGTGAAGGAGATATCGGCCGCGAAGCCGGGCACGGAGAGATCGCGAACCTCCAGGGCGATAGCGCCGGGCGGCGCCTCGCTGCGCTGGGGATAGAGCTGCGCCATGTCCCGGCCGACCATCAACCGGGCCATCTCGACGGGTGAGAGGGTGTCCGCGTCGCGCGTCGCGATCAGCCGGCCGTCGCGCAGCACGGTGATGCGGTCTGCGATGGCGGCGACCTCGGGCAGGCGATGGGAGATGTAGAGGATGGCGACGCCGCGCGCCTTCAGAGCGCGGATGACCTTGAGCAGCGCCTCGGTCTCGATGGGGGTCAGCGACGCCGTCGGCTCGTCGAAGATGACGACACGGTGGGGCACCGCGAGCGCGCGAGCGATCTGAACGAGCTGGCGCCGGGCGATGGAGAGGCGGGACACCAGCGCCCTCGGGTCGATCTCGACGCCGAGCTGGCGCAGCGCCGCGGCGGCCTGCGCGTTCATGGCGCGGTCGTCGACCATCAGGCCGCGCTTCAATTCGCGGCCGAGAAAGATGTTCTGCGCCACGGTGAGATGCGGCGCGAGCAGGATTTCCTGATGCACCAGCACGATGCCGCGGCTCTCGGCATCGACGGGGCCGGCGAAATGCACGGCCTCGCCGTCGATCTCAATCGCCCCGCGCGTCGGCGCGAGATGGCCGGAAATCAGCTTCATCAGCGTCGATTTGCCGGCTCCGTTTTCGCCGATGACGGCATGGACCTCGCCGGTCGCCAGCGCGAGCCCGACATCGGTCAGCACCTCGACCGGGCCGAAGGCCTTGGCAACGCCCCGCGCCGCCAGCACGGGCGGGCTGGCGCCCGGCGGTGCGCCACCGTGATGGATCAGAGGCTCGTCCATCGCCCGCCCGCCCTGGAGGAGGCGACCGCCGCCTCGATGAAGGCCATGCCGGCAAGCCCGTCCTCGACCGTCGGATAGGTCACGGCCGGATCGGGCTTGGCGCCGCCACGCGCGGCGATGATCGCGTCGGCCGCTTCGCTGTAGATCGTCGCGAAGCCTTCGAGATAGCCTTCCGGATGGCCACTCGGGATACGCGTCACCCGCGCGGCTTCGGAGAGGGCGCCGGCGCCGCCGCGCGTCAGCAGGCGCTTGGGCTCGCCAAAGGGCGTGAACCAGAGCTGGTTCGGGTTCTCCTGCGCCCATTCGAGGCCGCCCTTGCTGCCATAGACGCGCAGCTTCAGCCCGTTCTCGTTGCCGGGCGCGACCTGGCTCGCCCAGAGCGCGCCCTTGGCCCCGCCCTCGAAGCGCAAGAGGATCTGGACATCGTCATCGAGCGCGCGGCCCTCGACGAAGCTCGTCAGCTCCGCGCAGAGCTCCTTGAGCTTCAGCCCTGTGACGAAGCTCGCGAGATTATAGGCGTGGGTGCCGATATCGCCGAGCGCGCCACCAGCGCCGGCCTGTTTCGGATCGGTGCGCCAGGCGGCCTGCTTCTGGCCGGTCGCCTCGGTCTTCTCGGTCAGCCAGTCCTGGGCGTATTCGACCTGGACCAGACGGAGCGTGCCGAGCGCGCCGCTCGCGACCAGCGCGCGCGCCTGCCGCACCAGCGGATAGCCGGTGTAGTTGTGGGTGACCACGAAGAGCCTGCCGCTCTCGCGCACAAGGGCGGCGAGATCGCGCGCCTCCGCCAGCATCGTCGTCAGCGGCTTGTCGCAGATGACGTGGATGCCGGCCTTCAGGAAGGCACGCGCAACCGGCGCATGCATGTGATTGGGCGTGACGATCGAGACGGCCTCGATGCCGTCCGGCCGCGCCGCCTCGGCCTTGGCCATCTCCTCATAGGAACCATAGGCGCGCTCTTCCGCGAGGCCGAGCTCGCGCGCCGAGGCCTTCGCCCGCTCCGGCTCCGAGGAGAGCGCCCCAGCAACCAGCTCATAGCGGTCGTCGAGCCTTGCGGCGATGCGATGCACCCCGCCGATAAAAGCGCCCTGCCCGCCGCCGACCATGCCGAGGCGGATGCGGTGGCCGTGGCCCGTCTGCCTGCCTGCTTCGATGACCATGCGCGCCTCCTCAGCCGATGCCCAGCAGGCGGCGATTAGCGGCCTCGTCGGTGCCGGCACCGGCGAAATCGTCGAAGGCGCGCTCGGTGACGCGGATGATGTGGCTGCGGATGAACTCCGAACCCTCGCGCGCGCCGTCCTCCGGGTGCTTCAGCGCGCATTCCCATTCGAGCACGGCCCAGCCGGCGAAGTCGTTCGCCGCCATCTTCGAGAAGATCGACCCGAAATCGACCTGCCCGTCGCCGAGCGAGCGGAAGCGCCCGGCCCGGTCGACCCAGTTGGCATAGCCGGAATAGACGCCCTGGCGGCCGGTCGGGTTGAACTCGGCATCCTTCACATGGAAGGCCTTGATGCGCTCACGGTAGATATCGATGAAGGCGAGATAGTCGAGCTGCTGCAGCACGAAATGGCTGGGGTCGTAGAGGATGTTGGCGCGGGGATGCTGCCCGACATGGTCGAGGAACATCTCGAAGGTCGTGCCGTCGAACAGGTCCTCGCCCGGATGCAGTTCGAAGCAGGCATCGACGCCGTTCTCGTCGAAGACGTCGAGGATCGGCCGCCAGCGCTTGCCGAGCTCGGCGAAGGCGGTCTCGATCAGCCCGGCCGGGCGCTGCGGGAAAGGGTAGAGGAAGGGCCAGGCGAGCGCGCCGGAGAAGGTCGCATGGGCGTCCAGGCCGAGATGGCGCGAGGCGCGGGCGGCGCGCTTCAACTGGTCGACCGCCCAGGCCTGCCGCACCTTGGGATTGCCGCGCACCTCCGGGGCCGCGAAACCGTCGAGCATCTCGTCATAGACCGGATGGGCGGCGACGAGCTGGCCCTGCAGATGGGTCGAAAGCTCGGTGATGGCCAAGCCGTGGGAGCGGGCGATGCCGGCGATCTCGTCGCAATAGTCCTTGGAGTCCGAAGCCTTCTTCAGATCGAAGAGGCGCCCGTCCCAGCTCGGGATCTGCACGCCCTCATAGCCGAGCGATCCGGCCCAGGCGCAGATCGCCTCGAACGAGTCGAACGGAGCGGCGTCGCCCGCGAACTGGGCGAGAAAAATCGCCGGTCCCTTGATCGTTTTCATCCCTCGTCTCCTCCCGTCGGCCTTTCGGAAACTGCCGTTCCGCTCAGCCGTCACAGCACCTGCCCGCCTCTCGGTCTTATCGCCGGCTTTGCGGTGCGCACCTCAGATTGCCATGCTCAAGGCAAGTTGTCTCGCAAAAACACGTCAATGCGGATTCGCTCCTGCCCCGGCACGATCGGCGCGCCTTCGCGGGCCGATTGCAGCACGCGCGCGACGCTGCGGGCCATGTGACCGGCATCCTGGTTGATGATCGCGTCGATGGTGCCGCGCACCAGATGGCGCCGCGCAAGAGGCGTCAATTCATGGGCGATGAAGACGACCTCCCGCGCCCGGCCCGAGGCTTCGAGCGCCGCGACGACGCCGGACTGGCCGCCGCCGGCGCTGTAGATCGCGACGAGATCGGGATGGTCGGCCAGTAGGGCGCGGGCGGCGCTTTCGACGCGACTGTTGTCGTCTCGCCCTTCACGCAGCGGCAGCACCTGCAGATTCGGATATTCGCGGGCGATGACCTGCTCGAAGCCATATTGCCGCTCGATATGGTCACGCAGCGCCAGCGAGCCGGCGATCAGCCCGACCTTGCCCGACCCATGCACGAAACGGCCGATCAGATTGGCGGCGGTGCGCCCGGCCGCGACATTGTCGATACCGACGAAATGGCTGCGCCGGCTCGACGGCAGATCGGAAACCAGCGTCAGCACCGTGACACCCGCCGCGACCAGATTGTTGATCGCCTCGACGACGGCGGGATGATCGAGCGCCACCACGGCAAGACCGTCGATCGTCGCGGGCAATTCCTCGATGGCGGCGGCCAGCAGGGGGCCGTCGAAGACGTCGACCTGCTGCACGGAGAGCTTGATCCGCTCATGCCGCAGCCGCGCGCCGGTCTCGCGCAACTCGCCCTCCAGCATCTTCATGAAGTCGTTTTCGCCGGTGGGCAGGATGATCCGGAAATCGTAGTCGCGGCCACGAGCCAGCCGCGAGGCGTGGCGATCCGGATGAAAATCGAGCGCCTTCACCGCCGCCTGGACGCGCTCGACGGTGCGGGCATGGACGCCGGAACGGCCGTTCATCACGCGGTCGACCGTGGCGAGGCTGACCCCTGCCTCGCTCGCGACATCCTGCAGCGTGGTCCGCGCCATGCGCCACCCTCCCCTTCCCAAAGCGATAAAGACGGGATTAGATGTGCGCAACTCAAAATGATGGGTCATACCTGAAATATCGAGGCATTTCTCCAAGCCTCGCAGGTGAAGGCCCGAGCTTCCAAGCCGAGGGAACGCCATGAGCTATTTCACCGATCTGCCCGCGATCCGTTTCGAGGGACCGGAGAGCCGCAACCCACTGGCCTATCGCTACTACGAGCCCGATCGCCTCGTGCTGGGTCAGCCGATGGCGGAGATCCTGCGCCCTTGCGTGGCCTATTGGCACAGCTTCTGCTGGCCCGGCAGCGACGTCTTCGGCAGCGGCACCTTCGAACGGCCCTGGCTCGGCGGGCCCGATACGCTCGCCATGGCGGAGGCGAAGGCCGATGCCGCCTTCGACTTCTTCGCCAAGCTTGGCGCACCCTATTTCGCCTTCCACGATGTCGATGCCGTACCGCTGGGTCACAGCATCCGCGAAGGCTGGTCCAATCTCGATGCCATCGCCGACCGCTTCGCCGGGCATATGGAGCGGACGGGGGTGAAACTGCTCTGGGGCACGGCCAATCTGTTCTCGCATCCGCGCTATGCCGCGGGCGCCGCGACCAATCCCGACCCGCATATCTTCGCCCATGCCGCCGCGCAGGTGCGCGCCGTGCTCGATGTGACGAAGCGGCTCGGGGGCACGAACTACGTGCTCTGGGGCGGACGCGAGGGTTATGAGACGCTGCTCAACACCGATCTGAAGCGCGAACTCGACCAGCTTGGCCGCTTCCTCGCACTGGTCGTCGAGCACAAGCACAGGATCGGCTTCACCGGCACGATCCTGATCGAGCCCAAGCCCTGCGAGCCGACCAAGCACCAGTATGATTTCGACGCCGCGACGGTACACGGTTTCCTCTCGCGCTACGATCTCGTCGGCGAGGTGAAGCTCAATATCGAGGCCAACCACGCGACGCTCGCCGGCCACAGCTTCGAGCATGAGATCGCCTATGCGCTGGCGCATGATCTGCTCGGCAGTCTCGACATCAATCGCGGCGACCCGCAGAACGGCTGGGACACCGACCAGTTCCCGAACGACCTCAACGAGATGACGCTGGTGCTCTACCGCATCCTGCAGGCGGGGGGCTTGAAGACCGGCGGCTTCAATTTCGACGCCAAGGTGCGGCGCCAGTCGATCGATGCCATCGACCTGCTGCATGCCCATGTCGGCGGGTTTGATTTGCTGGCGCGAGCGCTGCTCAACGCCGAGAGGCTGATCGTGGATGGCGGCCTCGCCGATTTCGTCTCGCGCCGCTATGCCGGCTGGGACGGCGGCTTCGGACAGGACATCCTCGCCGGGCGGCTCTCGCTCGCGGAGATCGCCGAGAAGGCGGCTGCTGGACCGGAGCCGCATCCCGTGTCGGGGCGGCAGGAGATGCTGGAGAACCTCGTGCAGCGCTTCATCTGAGGCGCGGCGATGTTCCTAGGCATCGATCTCGGCACCTCATCCCTCAAGGCCGTGCTTGTCGACACGGACGAGCGCGTCGTCGCGGAGGCGAGCGAGCCGCTCACCGTCTCGCGGCCGCAGCCGCTCTGGTCCGAACAGAGCCCCGAGGATTGGTGGCAGGCGCTCGACCGGGCGCTCACGCGGCTCAAGGCCGGATGGCCGGCGGAGATGGCGGGGGTGCGCGGTCTCGGCCTCAGCGGCCAGATGCATGGCGCGGTGCTGCTCGATGCGCAGGAGCGGGTCCTGCGCCCGGCCATTCTCTGGAATGACGGGCGCAGCGGCGCCGAGTGCCGGTTGCTGGAGGAGCGCGAACCGCGCTCACGCGCGATCACCGGCAACCTCGCCATGCCCGGCTTCACCGCGCCGAAGCTGGTCTGGGTGCAGCGGCACGAGCCCGAGATTTTCGCCGGCATCGCCAAGGTGCTGCTGCCGAAGGATTATCTGCGGCTGCGCCTGACCGGCGAGCCGATCTCCGACATGTCGGACAGCGCCGGCACGCTCTGGCTCGACGTCGCCGCCCGGCGCTGGTCGCAAGCGATGCTCGACGCGACCAGGCTCTCCGAGACGGCGATGCCGCGCCTCGTCGAGGGCAGCGAGCCCGGCGGCGTACTGCGCGATACGCTCGCAACAGAATGGGGGCTGCCTAAGGGCGTCGTTGTCGCGGGCGGGGCGGGCGACAATGCGGCCGGAGCGATCGGAATCGGCGCAATCACGCCGGGACAGGGTTTTCTGTCGCTCGGTACCTCCGGCGTGATCTTCGTGACCAGCGCCGCCTATTCGGCCAATCCCGCGCAGGCGGTGCACAGCTTCTGCCATGCCCTGCCCGGCCTCTGGCACCAGATGGCGGTGATGCTGAGCGCCGCTTCGAGCCTGAGCTGGGTCAGCGGCGTGACCGGCACGACGGAAGCGGCACTGCTGGATGAGATTGCCAACGAGACCGACCAGCCGGGCGAGGTCGTCTTCCTGCCCTATCTCTCGGGCGAGCGGACGCCGCATAACGACCCGCAGGCGACCGGACTCTTCGCCGGGCTGACCCATGGCACGCGGCGCAGCGAGCTCGGCCGGGCCGTGCTCGAAGGTGTCGGCTTCAGCTTCGCCGACGGGCTTGCCGCGCTCGAAGCAGACGGGCCGCGCATCGAGACGCTGAGCGTGATCGGCGGCGGTGCCCGCTCGGCGCTCTGGGGCGAGATTCTGGCTGCGATTCTCGACCGGCCGCTGGAATACCGCGCCGGCGGCGAAAGAGGCGGTGCCTTCGGGGCGGCGCGATTGGCGCGGCTCGCCGTCACCGGCGAGGCGCCGGAGGCGCTGTGCAAGCCGCCCGCGCTGGAGAGGGTGGTCACGCCGCGCGCCGAGTGGAGCGAGGCTTATCAGCGGCTTTATGCGCGCTACCGCGCGGCCTATCGGCGCGAGAGCGTCTGACGCTTCCAGTCAACACCAGACCTCCGCGTCATCCCGGGCTTGACCCGGGATCCATGCCAGAGCGCTTGAGATAAAGCTTCAGGCATCGATCCCGGATCTCCGCTTCGCTGCGTCCGGGATGACGGTCGAGTTTTTGCTGGGAACGGCGAGCGCTACGCGCTCAATCGTCCATCTTGAGGGCGGCGATGAAGGCTTCCTGCGGGATTTCGACCTTGCCGAACTGCCGCATCTTCTTCTTGCCCTCCTTCTGCTTCTCCAGAAGCTTGCGCTTGCGGGTGGCGTCGCCGCCATAGCACTTGGCGGTGACGTCCTTGCGCAGCGCGCGGATGGTCTCGCGGGCGATGATCTTGCCGCCGATCGCCGCCTGCACCGGAATCTGGAACATATGCGGCGGGATCAGCTCCTTGAGCTTCTCGCACATGGCGCGGCCGCGCGCATCGGCGCGCGAGCGATGGACCAGCATCGAGAGCGCATCGACAGGCTCGGCATTGACCAGGATCGACATGCGCACGAGGTCGCCCTCGCGATAGTCGGTGATGGCGTAGTCGAAGGAGGCATAGCCCTTCGAGATCGACTTCAAGCGGTCGTAGAAGTCGAAGACGACCTCGTTCAGCGGCAGGTCGTAGACCACCTTGGCGCGCGAGCCGACATAGGAGAGGTCGGTCTGGATGCCGCGGCGATCCTGACAGAGCTTCAGCACCGAGCCGAGATATTCGTCGGGCGTGAAGATCGTCGCCTTGATCCAGGGCTCCTCGATGAATTCGATCTTCATCACGTCCGGCATGTCGGCCGGGTTGTGGAGCTCGATCGACGTGCCGTCGCGCAGCTTGAGGCGATAGACGACCGATGGCGCCGTCGAGATCAGGTTGAGGTTGAACTCGCGTTCGAGCCGCTCCTGGATGATCTCCAGATGCAGCAGCCCGAGGAAGCCGCAGCGGAAGCCGAAGCCGAGCGCGGCGGAGGTTTCCATCTCGTAGGAGAACGAGGCGTCGTTCAGGCGCAACCGGCTCATGGCGGCGCGCAGCACCTCGAAATCGGCGGCATCGACCGGGAAGATGCCGCAAAACACCACCGGCTGCACCGGCTTGAAGCCCGGCAGCGGCTCGGCGATCGGCCGTTTGTCGTCGGTGATGGTGTCGCCGACGGCGGTGTCCGCGACTTCCTTGATCGAGGCGGTGAAGAAGCCAACCTCGCCAGGGCCGAGTTCCTTGACCTCCAGCATCTTCGGCTTGAACACGCCGACGCGGTCGACGCCGTAGGACGCCTTGGCCCGCATCATGCGGATGGTCATGTTCTTCTTGAGCACGCCGTCGATGACGCGCACGAGAACGACGACGCCGAGATAGGCGTCATACCACGAATCGACCAGCAGGCATTTCAGCGGCGCGTCGGGGTCGCCCTTCGGCGCGGGCAGCTTCTGGACAATGGCTTCCAGCACGCCCTCGATGTTGAGCCCGGTCTTGGCCGAGATCGGCACGGCTTCCGAGGCATCGAGCCCGATCACGTCCTCGATCTGCTGCTTGATCCGCTCCGGCTCGGCGGCCGGCAGGTCGATCTTGTTGAGGACGGTAACGATCTCGTGGTTGGCGTCGAGCGCCTGATAGACGTTGGCGAGCGTCTGCGCCTCGACGCCCTGCGAGGCGTCGACCACCAGCAGCGAGCCCTCGCAGGCCGCGAGCGAGCGCGAGACCTCATAGGCGAAATCGACATGGCCGGGGGTATCCATCAGGTTCAGGATGTAGGTCTTGCCATCCTTCGCTTGATAGTCGAGCCGCACCGTCTGCGCCTTGATGGTGATGCCGCGCTCCTTCTCGATATCCATCGAGTCGAGGATCTGCTCGCTCATGTCGCGTGCGGCGACCGTGCCGGTCTGCTGGATCAGCCGGTCAGCCAGCGTCGACTTGCCGTGGTCGATATGGGCCACGATCGAGAAGTTGCGGATGTTGTCGATGGTACGGGTGCTCATGCGCGCGCCATAGCAGTGAAGCCGCGTTGCGCCAAGCGGTTGCGCGATTCAGGCGGCATCAAAGCCATGTGCTGGCGCGAGAACCACACCGGTCATCCCGGACAAGCCGCAAAGCGGGCCGATCCGGGATCCATCCCTGAACCGTCATCGGAAACGCCCCGGCATGGACCCCGGGGTCTCCCTTCGGTCGACCGGGATGACGGCGGAGGTTTTGGAGACTTAAGAAAGCATCTTGCCAATTCTAATATGTAAGAATTATTCTCACATTCATGGAATTCGAGAGCGACACCGATATCGACCGCCGGCTGGGTGAACGACTCAAGGCCGCCCGGCAGCGCCACGGCCTGACGCTGGACGAGCTTGCCCAGCGCACCGGCGTCAGCCGCGCCATGATTTCGCGGATCGAGCGCGGCGAATCGAGTCCGACCGCGACGGTGCTGGTCCGGCTCGGCTCCGGGCTCGGGCTGTCGCTCTCCGCCCTGCTGGAGGACGAGGCCGGCACCGGGCCGCTGTCGCGCCGCGCGTCGCAACCGGTCTGGCGCGATCCGGCAAGCGGCTATCTGCGCCGCAACGTCTCGCCGCGCGGAACCGGCTCCAGCTTCGAGATCGTCGAGGTGGAATTGCCGGGGGGTACTGAGGTTCGGCTCGACAGCGCTGCCGGGGCGCCGGCGCTGGACCAGCAGATCTGGGTGCTGCGCGGCCGGCTCGACCTGACGGTCGAAGGCACAAGTCACGCTCTCGCCGAAGGCGATTGCCTGCAGATGCATCTGCGCGGCCCGATCACTTACCGCAATCCGGGCGTCGAGCCCGTGCGCTACGCCGTCATCCTCACCGCGGGCAGCGGTACTTTTCCGGGACATGCCGCATGAACGCTCTCCCCACGACCACCGACATCGCCATCGACATCCTCCACGCTCCGGCCGCCGAAGCGGCCTTGCCGGCGCTGGCAGACATCCTGCGCGACTGCGTCGCCAACGGCGCCTCCGTCGGCTTCATGAACTGGAATACGGCCGCCGATTACGAGCGCTTCTGGCGCGATGTCGCGGCTGGCGTCGCGGGAGGACAGATCGTGCTGTTCGTCGCCCGCAATGCGGACGGGATCGTCGGCACGGCGCAGCTTCATCTGATCGGCAAGCCCAACCAGCCGCATCGCGCCGAGATCGCCAAGGTGCTGGTGCATTCCCGTGCGCGCCGGCAGGGGATCGGCGAGGCGCTGATGAGCCGGGCCGAGGCCATCGCCCGAGAAAGGGGACGCAACCTGCTGGTGCTCGACACGGATGAGAACGGTGCCGCGCGAAGGCTCTACAACCGGCTGGGCTGGACGGAGCTCGGCACCATCCCGCGCTTCGCGCTGATGCCGGACGGGGCCGAATGCGGCTCGACGTTTTTCTACAAGGATCTCGTCTGAGGACAGGCGTCATGCTCGGGCTAGACCCGAGCATCTCACGCCCGGAAGAGGCTCCGGCGTCCTCTGGGAGAGTTTCTCGGGTCACCGCTGCGCGCCCGCCCGAGAATGAAAGGCGGTCGCTCGGGCTGCCTCAGCCTTCCTTGGCCTCGCCGCGCACATAGGGCTCGACCGGGCCCTTGAGGGTGATCGTCATCGGCCGGCCGAAGCGGTCCTTGGCGGCGCCGGCCGCGACCTTCACCCAGCCTTCCGAGACGCAATACTCCTCGACATTGGTCTTCTCGACGCCCTTGAAGCGAATGCCGATGTCGCGTGCCAGCACGTCAGCATCATAGAAGGGGCTGTCCGGATTGACGGAGAGACGGTCGGGAAGCTGGTCGGACATGGCGGAACCTGCAATGCGGAAACGGTTGCTTTCCGCGCTCGATAGCCGCTTCCGCCCTCAAAGCCAACTCAGCGCTTCGCCCGGCCGCCCGCCTGCTCGATCAATTCAGCCACGGCTGCCTGTCCCCTCGCGCGAGCATGGGCAAGCGGCGTCAGGCCGTCGCGATCGGCGAGGTTCGGATCGGCGCCTGCGGCGAGGACGAGCCTCGCCACCTCCTGATGGCGCGGGCCGCCATCGCCGAGGATTACGATTTCCAAAAGGCAGGTCCAGCCGAGATCGTTGACGTGATTGACGTCGATGCCGCTGGTCAGGAGCAGCTTCACGGTCTCGACATGGGCGCGCTCGCAGGCCGGGATCAGCGCATTGCCGCCATAGCGGTTGCGCAAGCGCAGATCGGGCTTCAGCGGCAACATCGCCGCGATGATGTCCGTGCGGCCGGAGGCACCGGCGAGCAGCCAGGGCGTGTCGCGGTTGGCGGCCTGCGTGTTGGGGCTCGCACCGGCGGCGAGCAGGGCCCTGGCCATTTCGACATGGTTGCCGGCGACAGCGAGGAGGAGCGCCGTGCGGCCTTGCGAGTCGCGCATTTCGAGATCGGCTCCCTTCGCGATCAGGGCCTCCACCTCGGCCGTTCTTCCGGATTCGGCAGCGGCGAGCAGATCGGAGGCGGCATGAGCGGCAGCGGTCGTCATCAGGCAAGCTCCAAGGGCTAAAGCCCGCAGCCAGCGCGTCACCGGCTGCCGTCCAGCAGGCGGCCGACGACCTTGGCGGTATAGTCGACCATCGGGACGATGCGGGCATAGTTCAGCCGCGTCGGGCCGATGATGCCGACGACGCCGACGATGCGCTGCTCGGCATCGCGGAAGGGCGCCGCCACCATCGAGGAACCGGACATCGAGAACAGCTTGTTCTCCGAGCCGATGAAGATGCGGACGCCGTCGCCTTCCTCGGCGCGGGAGAGCAGGTCGATCACGTCGGTCTGGGTCTCGAGATCGCCGAAGAGCATGCGGATGCGCTCCAGATCCTCCTGCGCCCTGAGATCGTCGAGCAGATTGGCCTGGCCGCGCACGATCAGGTGGCGATCGCCGCTCGGGCCCGAGGAGGTGGCGATGCCGCTTTCGACGAGGCGGGCGGTGAGCGCGTCGAGCTCACGCTCCATCAGCGCGCGCTGCGCCCCGATCTCGCCACGCACTTCGCCGAGCGTCTTGCCGAGGATGCGCGCGTTGAGGAAGTTCGCGGCTTCCGTCAGGGCCGAGGCGGGCAGGCCCGGCGGCAGGGCGAGCAGGCGGTTTTCGACCGCGCCGTCTTCCGAAACCAGCACCACCAGGGCACGGGCAGGATCGAGCCGGACGAATTCGATGTGCTTCAGCCGCGGATCGGCCTTGGTGGTGACGACGACGCCGGCGCCGCGCGAGAGGCCTGACAGCAGCGCGGAAGCCTCCGTCAGGGTCTGGTCGAGGCTGTGATGGCTCGCCGCCGCCCGGATCTGGGCCTCGATCCGCTTGCGCTCGTCGGATGTGAGGTTGCCGACCTCCATCATCGCATCGACGAAGAAGCGCAGCCCCCGTTCGGTGGGCAGGCGCCCCGCCGAGGTGTGCGGCGCATAAATCAGCCCGGCAAGCTCGAGGTCGGTCATGACGTTGCGCACCGTCGCGGGCGAGAGCGCCATCGGCAGCAGGCGGGCGATGTTGCGGGAGCCGAGCGGCTCGCCGGTCGTCAGGTAGCCGTCGACGATCTGGCGAAAGATCTCGCGCGAGCGCTGGTCGATCTCGACCAGGCTGCTCGTCGTCTCCGGGCGGGTTGTATGAGCGCTCATGAACCTCGGCTGCGAAATCGCGCACGTGCCCTATTGTCGGCATGGCGGGCGCGCGGATCAAGAGGGCTATATGGCTCGCCCTGCCTTGCCCGGTGACGTGGGAGAGCCTACAAGCCGCCTCTCCCCGCAAGACAGGATCATTTCATGCGACCCTCCAAACGCGCCGCCGACGAGATGCGCAAGGTCACGCTCGAACGCGGCGTGGTGCGCTATGCCGAGGGTTCCTGCATGGTGACGTTCGGCGAGACCAAGGTGCTTTGCGCCGCGACCGTCGAGGAAAAGGGTCCGCCCTGGCTGCGCGGCACCGGCAAGGGCTGGGTCACCGCCGAGTACTCGATGCTGCCGCGCGCCACGCATGAGCGCACGCGCCGCGAGGTCACCTCCGGCAAGCCCTCCGGCCGCACCCAGGAGATCCAGCGCCTCGTCGGCCGTTCGCTCCGCGCCGTGGTCGACCTGACCGCGATCGGCGAGCGCCAGATCGTCGTCGATTGCGACGTGATCCAGGCCGATGGCGGCACCCGCACGGCCTCGATCACCGGCGCCTGGGTCGCGCTGCACGATGCGCTGAAGTGGATGGAAGGCCGCAACCTGCTCAAGGGCACCAATCCGCTGAAGGACCATGTCGCCGCCGTCTCCTGCGGTATCGTCGCCGGGCAGCCCGTGATCGATCTCGACTATGTCGAGGATTCCGGCGCGCAGACCGACGCGAATTTCGTCATCACCGGCTCCGGCGGCCTCGTCGAGGTGCAGGGCACGGCCGAGGGCGCACCGTTCTCGGAAGAAGAACTGCTCGCGCTGCTCAAGCTCGCCAAGGGCGGCGTTTCCAAGCTCGTCGCGCTGCAGAAGGCCGCGGTGGCCTGACGATGACCACCCACCGCCTCCTCACCGGCAAGGTCGTGATCGCGACCCATAACCAGGGCAAGCTGCGCGAAATGCGCGACTTGCTGGCGCCTTACGGCATCGAACTGGTCTCGGCCGGGGAGCTCGGCCTGCCCGAGCCGGTCGAGGATGGCTACATGTTCTCGGAGAATGCGGCGATCAAGGCGATCGCCGCGACCAAGGCGAGTGGATTGCCCGCGCTCTCCGACGATTCCGGCGTCTGCATCGACGCGCTCGACGGCGCGCCCGGGCTGTTCTCGGCCAACTGGGCCGGGCCGGGCAAGGATTTCGCCCCGGCGATCGCCCGCGTCCAGATGGAACTCGCCAAGCGCGGCGCCCATGCGCCCGAGCAGCGCAAGGCGCATTTCGTCTCGGCGCTGGTCATCGCCTGGCCGGACGGGCACCAGGAATTGTTCGAGGGCCGCGTCTACGGCACGATCACCGAGCGGATCCGGGGCGCGGGCGGCTTCGGCTACGATCCGATCTTCCTGCCGGATGGCCATGACAAGACCTTCGGCGAGATGACGGCTGAGGAGAAGCACGGCATCCCGGCCGACGGTTCGCCCGGCCTGTCGCACCGCGCGCGCGCCTTCCATGCGCTCGCCGCCGCCTGCTTGAGGAAGCCGGGTTGAGCGCCCCGGCCGCCCTCGCCGAGCGGCCGCCGCTCCTGCATCCGACTGCGGATGCGGGCTTCGCCGTCTATGTGCACTGGCCCTTCTGCCTGGCGAAGTGCCCCTATTGCGACTTCAACAGCCATGTCCGGCTGCAGCCACCCGACCAAGCCCGCTACATCGCCGCCTTCCGTCGCGAGATCGCGCATCGGGCCGCGCTGGTGCCGGGCCGCACGGTGTCCTCGATCTTCTTCGGCGGCGGCACGCCCTCGCTGATGGAGGGCCGCACCGTCGGCGCGATCCTCGACGCCATCGGCGAGCATTGGGCGGTCGATCCGAACTGCGAAGTGTCCCTCGAAGCCAATCCGACCAGCGTCGAGGCCGGGCGCTTCCGCGACTTCCGGGCGGCCGGCGTCAACCGCGTCTCGCTCGGCGTGCAGGCGCTGAACGATGCCGATCTCAAGGCGCTCGGCCGGATGCATTCGGCTGAGGAAGCGCTGGCGGCGGTGGCGATCGCGCGCCAATATTTCGAGCGCTATTCCTTCGACCTGATCTATGCCCGCTCGCCCTTGCAGACTCCGGCCCTTTGGCGCGCCGAGCTGGAGCTGGCGATCAGCCATGCGGCCGAGCATCTCTCGCTCTACCAGCTCACCATCGAGCCCGGCACGGCGTTCGAACGATTGTTCCGGGCCGGCAAACTCGCGATTCCCGATCATGATGCCGGCGCGGCGCTCTACGAGACGACGCAGGAGATCACGGCCAAGCACGGCCTGCCAGTCTATGAGATCTCCAACCATGCCCGGCCGGGTGCGGAATGCCGCCACAACCTCGTCTACTGGCACTATGGCGAATACGCCGGCATCGGCCCCGGCGCCCATGGCAGGCTGGTGACGGCGGAAGGCCGCATGGCGCATTCGACCGAGAAGCGGCCCGAGATCTGGCTGGAACGGGTCGAGGCCGAAGGCCATGCGCTGGTCGAGGACGAGCGCTTGAGCGAAGAGGCGCAGGGCGACGAATACCTGCTGATGGGGCTTCGCCTCGTCGAGGGGATCGATCCCACGGTGTTCAAGGCGCTGTCAGGACGCGAACTCAACGCCAAGCGCATCGCCAGCCTGATCGACGAGAAGCTGCTGATGCACCGGCAAGGCGGCCGGCTTGCGGCAACGCCGGACGGCGCATTGCTGCTCGATGCGCTGGTGGCCGATCTGGCGGCCTAAAACAGGGCATCATTCTCGGGCGCAGCGCAACGCAGACCCGAGAAGCTCAGGTACGACGAGACTCCGGAAGCTCCGCGTCATGAGATGCTCGGGTCAAGCCCGAGCATGACGGCTGTGCCGTGCTCAGTCCTTCCCCAGCCGCACGCCCGTCTTCGGATCGAAGACATGGACCTTGCCGGGATCGACCGTGATCCAGAGTCGGCCTTCCTGCGCCGGGACGTCGCCCGTCGCCGCCTGCATCACGAAGGGCTGGCCTGCGAGCTTGCCGTGGAAGAGCTGGGTCGCACCGAGCTCCTCGATGAACTCGACGTCGAAGGGCAGCGAACCGGCATCATCGTCGGAGACGATCTCGATATCCTCCGGCCGCAGGCCGACCTCGACCGGCATCTGCGGCGGCAGGTCGTCGCGCAAATCATGCACCTGCAACACCGTGTCGCCCAGCGCGACGATGCCGTGGCCATCGACGAGGCCCGGCAGGATGTTCATCGGCGGCGAGCCGATGAACGTCGCGACGAACTTGCTCGCCGGCTTGCGATAGACGTCCGCCGGCACGCCGATCTGCTCGACCCGGCCGGCATTCATCACCACGAGCTTGTCGGAGAGCGTCATCGCCTCGACCTGGTCGTGAGTGACGTAGATCGAGGTCACGCCGAGCGCGCGCTGCAGCTTCTTGATCTCGACGCGCATCTGCACGCGCAGCTTGGCGTCGAGGTTGGAGAGCGGCTCGTCGAAGAGGAAGACCTGCGGCTTGCGCACGATGGCGCGGCCCATGGCGACGCGCTGGCGCTGGCCGCCGGAGAGCTGGCGCGGCCGGCGCTCGAGGAAGGGCTCGATGGCGAGGATGCGCGCGGCTTCCCGCACGCGCTTGTCGATCTCCTCCTTCGGCGTGCCGCGGTTGCGCAGGCCGTAGGCCATGTTGTCGTAGATGTTCATATGCGGGTAGAGCGCATAATTCTGGAACACCATGGCGATGTCGCGGTCGGCCGGCTCGATCTGGTTGACGACGCGCTCGCCGATCGCGACCTCGCCCGACGAGATCGTCTCCAGCCCGGCGACCATGCGCAGGAGCGTGGACTTGCCGCAGCCGGAGGGGCCGACGAGCACGCAGAAGCCGCCATCGGGGATGTCGAAGGAGACGCCCTTCACGGCCTCGACGCCGCCGGCATAGACCTTCTTGACGTTGCTGAGAGTGACCTGAGCCATTCGCGGATTACTTCTCGGTTTCCACGAGGCCCTTCACGAAGAGCCTCTGCATGGCGATGACGACGAAGACGGGCGGCAGCATCGCCAGCATGGCGGTGGCCATGGCGAGCTGCCACTCCGTCAGGGCGTCGGCGGTGACGATCATCTTCTTGATGGCGATGACGATGGTCTGCATCGAGTCCTTCGTCGTCACCAGAAGCGGCCAGAGATACTGGTTCCAGCCATAGATGAACTGGATGACGAAGAGCGCCGCGATCGTGGTGATCGAGAGCGGCAGCAGCGTGTCCTTGAAGAACTTGAAGGGGCCCGCGCCGTCGATCTTGGAGGCTTCGAGCAATTCGTCGGGAATCGTCATGAAGAACTGACGGAAGAGCAGCGTGCCGGTCGCAGAAGCGATCAGCGGGATGGCGAGGCCCTGATAGGTGTCGAGCATGTTCAGATCGGAGACGATCTTGAAGGTCGGGAAGATGCGGACCTCGACCGGCAGCATCAGCGTGACGAAGATGATCCAGAACGCCGTCATCCGGAACGGGAAGCGGTAATAGACCACCGCATAGGCCGAGAGCACGGAGATGAAGATCTTCCCCAGCGCGATCGCCATCGCCATGATGAAGGAGTTCAGCAGCATGTGCACCACCGGCTCGCGCGTTGTGCTGGACGTGCCGATGAACAGGATGCGGTTGTAGTTCTCGAAGAAATAGGGCCCGGGATAGAGCGGCATATGGCCGTTGATCACGGTCGCCGCGTCCCAGGTCGAGGCGACGAAGGTCAGCCAGACCGGAAAGGCGACGATCAGCACACCGATCGTCAGGATGATGTAGGCGAGCATGTCGCCCAGGCGGCGGTCCTCGACCATCAGGCGGCCCTCCCCATTTCGCGCAAGAGCCCGGCCAGCGCCTCGGCGCAGGCATCGAGGCAGGCCCGGCCCTTTTCCACGCTCGCACGGCGGGCATCGCCGATCACGCCGGTCTCGGTCATCTCACGGAAAGAACGGTGCCGCGAGACGGTCGCCCGGCCGGGCGCGCCGTCTCGCGCGCCGAAAGCTTCAGTCAGGCGCGGTTCGCGGACCGAGCCTGGCGCCAGCACCATCATCATCGAGGTCTCGACCTCGCAGGCGTGCTGCACCCCCTGCTGGTCTTCCAGCAGCGACGGGAGCGCGTCCTGCGCCAGCAGGAAATAGGTGGTCGCCTCGACATGCAGCCGCGTCTCGCGGGCGAAGTCGGGCAGGAAGGCGGTGAGCGCGGCGATGTTGCCGCCATGGCCGTTGACGATCAGCACGCGGTGGAAGCCATGGCGCTCGATGCTCTTCAGCAGGGACAGGAGCACCGCGCGATAGGTCGGGATGTCGAAGGTGAAGGTGCCGCCGAAGGCCATGTGATGCTCGGCCATGCCGCACCAGAGCGTCGGCGCGACGACGAGCTCGACATCATCAGCGCGCTCGGCCGCCGCCTTGCAGACGCCGCCGCAGAGCACCGTGTCGACGCCGACGGGCAGATGCGGGCCGTGCTGCTCGATCGAGGCGACCGGCAGGATGACGACCGCATCGACCGCGGCCTTCGCCCGCAACTCCTCCGCGGTCAGGTCCATCCAGAGCACGGAGGCCATCAGTAGCTCACCTTGCGCTCGATGAACTTGAACTGGACCGCCGTCATCGCGATGACCATGACCAGCAGCACCACGGACTGCGCCGCCGAGCCGCCGAGGTTCGAGCCGCCCTTGCCGTCGGCGAAGACCTTGTAGACCAGTGTCTCGGTCGCGCCCGAGGGGCCGCCGCCGGTGACGGAGTCGATGATGCCGAAGGTGTCGAAGAAGACGTAGACGATGTTGACCGTGAGCAGGAAGAAGGTCGTCGGCGAGAGCAGCGGGAAGACGATGGTCCAGAAGCGGCGCATCGGCTTGGCGCCGTCGATCACCGCCGCCTCGATCACGCTCTTCGGGATCGACTGCAGGCCGGCGAGGAAGAACAGGAAATTGTAGCTGATCTGCTTCCAGGTGGCGGCCAGGATCACCAGCAGCATGGCGTGGTTGCCGTTGAGCCGCGGATTCCACGCAATGCCCAGGGATTGCAGGCCTCGCCCGAGCATGCCGAGCGAGGGATCGAACATGAAGAGCCAGAGCACGCCGGCGATGGCGGGCGCCACCGCATAGGGCCAGATCAGCAGGGTCTTGTAGATTTCGGCGCCGCGGATCTGCCGGTCGGCCATCACCGCGAAGAGCAGGGCGATCGACAGCGAGAACACGCAGACGAAGGTCGAGAAGATGAGCGTGTTGAAGAAGGCCCTGAGGTAGCCGGGGTCGGCGAAGAGGGTCTGGTAGTTCTCGAACCAGACGAATTGCGTCGCGGTGCCGAAGGCATCCTCGAGCAGAAAGCTCTGCCAGACCGCCTGGGTCGCCGGCCAGTAGAAGAACACGATGGTGATCGCGAGCTGCGGCAGAAGCAGCAGGAAGGGGATCGTCAGCCCCTTGAAGTATGCGTTCTTCTGCATCGGCTTCCCTGGAACGAGACGGCCATCCCGGACGGAATCGGTCCGGGATGGCCTTGGATATGCGAGCGCCGACCGCTCAGCGGGCCGCGGTCCGCTCGAACTGGCGCAGCATCTGGTTGCCGCGTTCGGCAGCCGCGTCAAGCGCCGCCTGCGGCGACTTCTGACCGTTCAGCGCCGCCTCCAGCTCCTCCGACCAGATGTCGCGGATCTGCACGAGGCTGCCATAGCGCAGGCCCTTCGAGTTGTCGGTCGGGGTCTTGTTGGTCAGCTCGAGGATCGGGGTCTCGAGATAGGGCTTGTCCTTGTAGAAGCCGGACGCCTTGACCTTCTCATAAGCGGCCTTGGTGATCGGCAGATAGCCCGACTCGGTGTGCAGCTTCGCCTGACGGTCGACGTCGGAGAGGAAGGTGAAGAACTTGGCGACGCCCTTGTACTCGTTCGCCGACTTTCCGCCCATCACCCACAGCGAGGCGCCGCCGATGATCGAGTTCTGCGGCGCGCCCTGCACATCGGGGTAGTACGGCATCGGGGCGTTGCCCCAGTCGAACTTCGCATTGGCGACGACGTTGCCATAGAAGCCCGAGGAGGTCAGGAAGATCGGGCATTCGCCCGAGGTGAAGCGGCCTTCGCCATTGTTGGTGCGGCCGGAATAGTCATAGGTCTTGTCCTTCTGCAGCTCGACCAGATTGGTCCAGTGCTTGAGGAAGACCGGGTCCTTGTTGAAGGTCATCACCGCATCGGTGCCGGCCATGCCGTTGACCTTGGTCGACAGCGCAATGTTATGCCAGGCGCCGAACTGCTCGATATTGGCCCAGGTCGCCCAGGCGTTCGAGAAGCCGCATTTATCGTAGCCGGCGGCCTTGAGCTTCTTGGCGTCCGCGAACACCTCCGGCCAGGTCTTCGGCGGCTTGGCGGGGTCGAGGCCAGCCTTCTTGAAGGCGTCCTTGTTGTACCACATCACCATCGAGGACGAGTTGAACGGCATCGAGAGCATCTCGCCCTTCGCCGTCGAATAGTAGCCGCTGATCGCCGGGAGATAGGCGTTCGGATCGAATTTTTCGCCGGCTTCCTTCATCATCTCATGGACCGGCTTGATCGCGCCCTTGGCCGACATCATCGTGCCGGTGCCAACCTCGAAGACCTGCAGGATGTGCGGCGCCTGGCCGGCGCGGAAGGCGGCGATGCCGGCGTTCAACGCATCGGGATAGGAGCCCTTATAGGCCGGAACGACCTTGTATTCCTTCTGCGAGGCATTGAAATCATTGGCGAGCTTGACGACGACGTCGTTGTTGGCGCCGGTCAGCGCGTGCCACCACTGGATCTCGGTCTGGGCGAAAGCCGGCGAAGCACCGGCGAGCGCGAACGCCGCCGCGCTCATCAGGATACGGGATTTGATGCTCATGGGTCGATCTCCCTTCCGCGGGCGGACCCCGCCGCGGTTCTTGTCGTTGGTGCGCAAGCTAGCATGAAGCGCGGGCGACATTTCAATGACAAATCGATGACGCCCGGCGCAATCCACCTATGGTCGCGAACCGGCTTGCGCATTTGCGCATAAGCGGCTGTTCTCCGGCTCCCGAACGATTTCTCTCCTGGACGACGCCATGCCCGATCTCGACCTCTCCGTCGCAGCGACCCTGCCGCAGGATGCCGCAACCGCCGTCCTGGCCGGCCGGGTCTGGCGGCCCGATCTCGGCGGCCCGGCGGTGGTCACCGTCCGCAACGGGCGGGTGATCGACGTCAGCGCCCATTTCCCGACCAGCCGCGATCTGTGCGAATCGACCGATCCCGCCAAGGCGCTGCGCGCGGTCGAGGGCGAGGCGATCGCCTCGCTCGCCGACATCCTGGCGAACACGCCCGTGGATAGGCGCGACCCCTCGAAGCCCTGGTTGCTCTCGCCGCTCGACCTGCAGGCGGTCAAGGCCGCTGGCGTCACCTTCGCCGTCTCGATGCTGGAGCGCGTGATCGAGGAGAAGGCCCGCGGCAACCCGGCCGCCGCCGCGACGATCCGCGAGGAGATCGGCAAGCTCATCGGCGACGACCTGTCCAAGCTGAAGCCCGGCTCGCCCGAGGCGATGCATCTCAAGGAGGTGCTGATCAAGCAGGGCGCCTGGAGCCAGTATCTCGAGGTCGGCATCGGTCCGGACGCCGAGATCTTCACCAAGGCGCCGGCGATGTCGACCGTCGGGACCGGCGTCGATGCCGGCCTGCATCCGGCCTCAAGCTGGAACAACCCGGAGCCGGAGATCTTGCTGATCGTCGCCTCGACCGGCACGATCGTCGGCGCGACGCTCGGCAACGACGTCAATCTGCGCGATGTCGAGGGCCGCTCGGCGCTGCTGCTCGGCAAGGCCAAGGACAACAATGCCGCGGCCGCGGTCGGCCCCTTCATCCGCTTCTTCGACGCGGGCTTCACGCTCGACCATGTCCGCAGGACGACCGTGACGCTGACGGTCGCGGGCGAGGACGGCTTCACGCTCGAAGGCTCCTCCTCGATCGCCAAGATCAGCCGCGACCCGGCCGATCTTGCCGCGCAGATGATCGGCCCGCATCACCAGTATCCGGACGGGGCGGCGCTCTATCTCGGCACCATGTTCGCGCCGATCAAGGATCGCGATGCGCCGGGCGGCGGCTTCACCCATAAATACGGGGATATCGTCACCATCGCGGCGCCCGAGCTCGGCAGCCTCGTCAACCGGATGAAGCGCACGGATGAATGCGAGCCCTGGACCTATGGCGCCTCGCATCTGATGCGCCATCTCGCGAAGCGCGGGCTGCTTTGAGGCCATAACCTCGGCCGGCAGGGGGCCGTGTCGGCAACCGCGTCAGCTTGCTGGTAAGGTTTTTCTGTCAGAGAGCGCGCGACCAGGAGGGTTGGCGTTGGCGGTGGGCGACATCAGGACCGGGCTCCCCCGCGGCGAGGGCGGCAACCTCGCCGGGCGCCTGTTGCGCAACCCTCTCGTCTGGATCGCGGCCTTCGTCGTCGCGGTCATCGCCGGGCTGAACCTGCCGCTGCGCGTGCCGCTCGGCCCGAATGCCTGGGACACGGTCGTCTATCTCGACGCGATCCAGCGCATCCATGTCGGGCAGGCCCCGGCGCTCGACTTCTTCGCGCCGGTCGGGCCGCTCGGCTATTATCTCGCCGCCGGGCTCGATGCGTTCTTTCCGGCCGCGCAGCCGATGCTGCTGGTCAACTGGGCGCTGCTGCCGGTGCTGCTGCCGCTCACGGCGCTGCTGATGGCCGATCTCGCGCCACGGGCACGCGGACAGGCGCTCGCACTGCTCCTGCCGCTGCTGATGTTCGCCGCGCTGCCGATCAACCTGCACTCACTCTACCCATCGCCCGGCTTCGACGGCTACGGCTATTACAACCGTCATGTCAGCCTGCTGCTCTATCTGCTGATCGCGACGCTGCTCTTCGCGCGTCATCGCGCCTTGCGGATCGGCCTCGTCGCCGCGCTGATGCTGAGCCTCTTCCTCGTGAAGATCACCGGCGCGGTGACGGGCACGCTCATCGTCGGCTATGCGCTGGTCGCCGGGCGAATGCGCCTGCTCGACGTCGCCATCGCCGCCGGCCTCGTCATCGCGGCCTTGGCCGGGCTCGAGCTGGCGACGGGCATCGTCTCGGCCTATCTCGCCGACATCCTGCAATTGCTCGGCCTCAACACCGGCGCGTTGCTGCCGCGCTTCCTCACCGTCGCCTCGGTCAAGTTCAACGTGGTCGGCCCGGTACTGCTGCTGCTCGGAGCGCTCGCCCTCGCATCCTGGCGGAGCGGCCTGCCTACCTCCCTCGCCGGCTGGCGGGCGCTGGCCGACAGCCCCCTCGGCTGGCTCGCAGCGGGATTCGCGGCGCTGAGCTTCTTCGAAACACAGAACACCGGCTCGCTCGAATTCATCGGGCTCTGGCCGATCCTGCTCACCCTGCTCCGCGACTGGTGGCAGCGCCGCGACGACCCGATGCGCCCACTGGTGCTGGTGCTGGCGCTCGCCGTGAGCCTGCCGACGGCGGTGATCTATATCGAGCGCAGCATGCGGGCCCTGCTGGGCGCGCCGAGCTATGCCGCGCTCGACCTGCCCGAACTCGGCCCGCTCGGGCGCGTCAGCGTGAAGCCGGACATCAAGGCGCGAGCCGCCGCGATGCTCGATCATTATGCGACCCATCAGGCGACTTATGACGATCTCGTCCGGCGCGACCTGCCGCCGTCCTATATCCTCTATTCCGAGATCGATTATCAGGCGACCTGGCTGCTGGAAGTGCAGCAGGCCGTGCGCGCCATCCGGAGCTGGGAGGCGGCGAACCGGCGCAAGCTCAACGGCTTCTTCACTCTCGACTTCGTCGATCCGATGAACCGCCTGCTCGACCGCACACCACCGCGCGCCGTGCCGGTCGGTGCCGATCCCGGTCGCAGCACGCCCGAACTCGACTCCGATACGCTCGCGGAACTCGCACGCACGGACGCCATCCTGGCGCCGAAATGCCCGCCGACCACGGCCCGCGCCATGCTGCGCGAGCATTTCGGCAAGGCGCTCGAAGGGCGCGAACGCATCGCGCTCGCGCCCTGCTGGGACATGTATCTGCGCAAGTAGCGCGGCTCAGCCGGCGGCGGCTTGCCCCGCCTCCCAGCCGAGGATGGCGCGCTTGCGCGTCAGCCCCCAGTGATAGCCGGTGAGCGCACCGGACTTGCCGATGACGCGGTGGCAGGGCACGACGAAGGAGATCGGGTTCTTGCCGACCGCCATGCCGACTGCGCGCGCCGCGCTCGGCTTGCCGATATGGCTGGCGACATCGCCATAGGTGGTGGCGCAGCCGACCGGGATCCTGAGCAGCGTCTCCCAGACCCGCACCTCGAAATCCGTGCCGATCAGCACGACGCGTAGCGGCGTCTCGGCCGCCCAGGCCTTGGGATCGAAGATGCGGCCGGCATAGGGCGCCGTCAGCGCGGGGTCGTAATGGTAATCGGCATGGGGCCAGCGCCGCATCATGTCGGCCAGAGCCTCGGCCCGGCCGCCGACGACCTTGCCGCCATCGACGCTGTTGGAGACCCAACCCAGACCCGCAAGGCCGCGATCCGTGACCACGATCAGCGCTTCGCCGAACGGCGAGGCATGGAAGCCGTAGGACAGCTTCAGCCCGTCGCCGCCGAGCTTCCACTCGCCGGGCGACATCGCCTCATGGGTGACGAAGAGATCGTGCAGCCGGCCGGGTCCGGAGAGCCCGACTTCCAGCGCCGTGTCGAGAACGCTGGCGGAGGAGGCGAGCAAGCCCTTGGCATGGTCGAGCGTGATCGCCTGCAAAAAGGCCTTGGGAGTGAGGCCGCACCAGCGCCGGAAGAGATGGTGGACATCGGTCGGCGTTGCGCCCGCCGCATCCGCGATCGCCTCGATCGTCGGCTGCTCGCGCCAGTTATGGGTGATGAAGGAGAGAATGCGCCGGACGGTGTCGTAGTCCGAGCCCGGTGCCGCGGCGGGGAAATCCGCCTCGTTGGGCATGGCTTCGGCCGCGCGGGACAGCACCGCATTGGAGAAGCGCGTCGGGGTCATCGCCGTTTTCATCGGAGCCTGGGCGTTCATGGCTAAATCCTCGCATCTGTCATCTTGATGCGAATCTAGGGCGCCAACCATGCCGCTCCCACCCGAAAGCTGACAAGGCCCGGCAGCCGAACCTCACCGAGGCGGATCATATTCCGGCCCGCGCCGCGCCCGCGCCAGCGCCGCGCCGAGCGCATCGGCGAAGCCCGCCCGCTCCTGCGGCGAGAGCGCGGCGGCGACCGGGACGCTGCGCCCGCGCGAGACGAGCGTGAGGCCGAGCAGGCCGTAATCCTCGTCGGCCTGTTTTTCGAGCCGGGTCCAGGCCGGATTGGAGCGCCAGACCGCCTCGCGGCCATGATGCGAGACCTTGCGCAGGAAGACCTCGAGCGGCGTCACGACGATGCGCTCGAAGGCGCGGGCATGACGGAAATTGACGTGGAAGGCGATGAACAGCGCGAGAACGTCGATGCCGAAGAAGCCGGCGACCGGCCAGGCGCCGAGCACGACGAAGGGAATCGAGGAGACCACACTCGCCAGACAGACCAGCGTCATCACGATGCGGAAGCCGTGCTGGCCGAGCGAGCGGTGCGGCGTGATGGTCGCGTCGAAGACCGGGCGCCGGGCGGCGTCGCGGCTGTCGTCGACGAGGCTCTTGTCGAGGTCCATCGGCGGATTATAACGCGGGCATGGATCAGCAGAACAGGCCCTTGCGCAAGGCCGCGCCCGCAAAGCGCATCACGTTACCGCGCGCCCGCAAGCCGGCCGAGATCCGCGAGATCTTCGAGCGTTTCCGGGCGGCCAATCCCGAGCCCAAGGGCGAGCTGGAATCGGTGAACGCCTTCACGCTGCTGGTCGCGGTGGTGCTCTCGGCACAGGCGACCGACGCCGGCGTCAACAAGGCGACGCGCAAGCTCTTCGCCATCGCCGACACGCCGGAAAAGATGCTGGCGCTGGGCGAGGAGACGGTGCGCGAGCATATCCGGACGATCGGGCTCTATCGCAACAAGGCGAAGAACGTGATCGCGCTCAGCGAGAAGCTGATCGCCGAATTCGGCGGCGAGGTGCCGACCACGCGCGAGGCGCTCGAAAGCCTGCCCGGCGTCGGCCGCAAGACGGCCAATGTGGTGCTCAACATCGCCTTCGGCGAGACCACCCATGCCGTCGACACCCATGTCTTCCGCGTCGCGAACCGGCTGCGGATCGCGCCGGGAAAGAACGTGCTGCAGGTCGAGCTCGGGCTGGAGAAGGCGGTGCCGCCGGAATTCGGCCGCCACGCCCATCACTGGCTGATCCTGCACGGGCGCTACACCTGCAAGGCGCTGAGGCCCGAATGCGGGCGCTGCATCCAGAACGACCTCTGCGACTCCGCGGACAAGCGCGTCACCTGACGCTTCGTCAGACCTCCCTTAGTCTGCTTGACAGCCCATCGGCGCTGGGCTGAGCTTCATGGGCCGGACGCCCTGGAGGCTCGGAGAAGCCTGAGAGTCTGCGGCAGAGGAAGCTCAGGAGGTCAGTGATGAAGCGTTTCGTCCTTGCGGCGAGCATCGCCGTTGCCGCCATGTCCATTCACGCAGGCGCCTTCGCGCAATCGAAAGGCCCCGTCGTCGGGGTCAGCTGGTCGAATTTCCAGGAAGAACGTTGGAAGACCGACGAGGCCGCGATCAAGGCCGCGATCGAGAAGGTCGGCGGCACCTATCTTTCCGCCGACGCGCAATCCTCCCCCGCCAAGCAGCTCACCGATGTCGAAAGCCTGATTTCCCGCGGCGCCAAGGCGCTGATCATCCTGGCGCAGGACGCGCAGGCCATCCGTCCCGCCGTCGAGAAGGCGGTGAACGAGGGCATCAGCGTCGTCGGCTATGACCGGCTGATCGAGATCCCGCAGGTCTTCTACCTGACCTTCGACAATGTCGAGGTCGGCCGGATGATGGCGCGCGAGATCCAGAAGGCGAAGCCCGCGGGCAATTACGTCTTCATCAAGGGCTCGAGCCAGGACCCGAATGCCGGTTTCCTCTACCAGGGCTCGATCGAGGTGCTGAAACCCGCCATCGATAGCGGCAAGATCAAGAATGTCGGCGAAGCCTTCACCGATGGCTGGCTGCCCGCCAATGCCCAGCGCAACATGGAGCAGATCCTGACGCGCAACCAGAACAAGGTCGATGCCGTGATCGCCGCCAATGACGGCACGGCCGGCGGCGCAATCGCGGCGATGGACGCGCAGGGGCTCGCCGGCTCGGTGCCGGTCTCCGGCCAGGATGCGGATCGCGCCGCGCTCAACCGCGTCGCTTTGGGCACCCAGACCGTGACGATCTGGAAGGATGCGCGCGAGCTTGGCCGCAACGCCGCCGAGATCGCAATCAAGCTCGCCGGCGGCAGCAAGCTTTCCGAGATTCCGAAATCGATGAGCTGGGACCAGGGACCGTCCAAGCAGAAGATGACCGCGCTGTTCCTGACGCCCGTGCCGGTGACGAAGGAAAACCTCAACGTCGTGATCGACGCCGGCTGGGCGCCGAAATCGGCGGTCTGCCAGGGCGTCGCGCCCGGCAAGGTCAAGGCCTGTGACTGAATCCACTTCGGCGCCGGTCAACCCGGCGCAGGAGCGCCGCAGCCTCGCCGACCATCTGCGCGAGATCGAGTTCGATCCGCGCATGATCGGCATGGTCGCGGCGCTCGCCGTGATCTGGCTCGGCTTCAACTGGCTCTCGGACGGCGCCTTTCTGACCGCGCGCAATCTCTGGAATCTCCTGGTCCAGACTTCCTCCATCGCCGTGATGGCCTGCGGCATGGTGCTGGTCATCGTGACCCGCAACATCGACCTCTCGGTCGGCTCCATGCTCGGCTTCGTCAGCATGGTGGTCGGGTTGGTGCAGGTCAGGCTCCTGCCCGGCCTCTGGGGCTTCGAGCATCCGCTGACCTGGCTGGTCAGCCTGATCGTCGCCATCTGCCTCGGCGGCATGGTCGGGCTGCTGCAGGGAGCGCTGATCGCCTATCTCGCCATCCCCTCCTTCATCGTGACGCTGGGCGGGCTGCTGATCTGGCGCGGCGCGGCCTGGTGGGTGACACAGGGGCAGACCATCGCGCCGATGGATTCGCGCTTCCGCCCGCTCGGCGGCGGCGTCGAGGGCGCCATCGGCACCAGCGCCTCCTGGGCGATCGGCATCCTGGCCTGCATCGCGATCTGCGTCGCCGCCGCGCTGATCCGGCGCCGGCGCAAGCGCTTCGGCTTCACGCTGCGCCCGCTCTGGGCGGAAGCCCTGATCGCCGCCCTCGGCTGCGGCGCGGTGATCGCGACCGTGACGATGGCGAATTCCTACGCGCTGCCGGCGGGCATCGCGCGCCGCCTCGTCGAGGCGAAGGGCGGCATCTGGCCGGAGGGCGGACTCACCATCGGCCACGGGCTCGCCGTGCCGGTGCTGGTCGCGCTCGGCGTCGGCATCGCCATGACCTTCGTCGCCAACCGTCTGCGCTTCGGCCGCTACGTCTTCGCCATCGGCGGCAATCCGGAGGCGGCGCAGCTCTCGGGCGTCAACACCCGCAAGGTGCTGATGCTGGTCTTCGGGCTGATGGGAGCGCTGGTCGGCATCTCCGCCTGCATCTCGACGGCGCGGCTCAACGCATCGACCAATGCCGCCGGCTCGCTCGACGAGCTCTATGTCATCGCCGCGGCGGTGATCGGCGGCACCTCGCTCGCCGGCGGCGTCGGCACCATCGTCGGCGCGATGCTCGGCGCGCTGGTGATGCAGTCGCTGCAATCGGGCATGGTGCTGATCGGCGTCGACGCCCCCCTGCAGAACATCGTCGTCGGCATCGTCCTCGTGCTCGCGGTCTGGCTCGACGGACTCTACCGCAAGCGGCTGGGCTGAGGAGGTCCCATGAGCATCGCGGAACCGGCAGATATCGCCGACACCCATCCCGGCCAGGGCACGCCGCTGATCGAGATGCGCGACATCTCGATCGCCTTCGGCGGCATCAAGGCGGTCGACGGCGCCAGCGTGGACCTGATGCCGGGCGAGGTCGTCGGCCTGCTCGGCCATAACGGCGCCGGCAAATCGACGCTGATCAAGATCCTGTCCGGCGCCTACAAGGCGGATTCGGGCGTGATCCGGGTCGACGGCGAGGAGGTCGCGGTCTCAAGCCCGCGCGACGCCAAGCGCCACGGCATCGAGACGATCTACCAGACGCTCGCGCTCGCCGACAATGTCGACGCCGCCGCCAATATCTTCCTCGGCCGCGAATTGCTGACCGGCTGGGGCACGCTCGACGATGCGACGATGGAATCCGAAACCCGCAAGGTGATGGGCCGGCTCAACCCGCATTTCCGCCGGTTCAAGGAACCGGTGAAGGCGCTCTCCGGCGGCCAGCGCCAATCGGTCGCGATTGCCCGCGCGATCTATTTCAACGCCCGTGTGCTGATCATGGACGAGCCCACCGCCGCGCTCGGCCCGGCCGAGACGAAGCAGGTGGCCGAGCTGATCCTGCAGCTCAAGAAGCAGGGCATCGGCATCTTCCTGATCAGCCATGACCTGCATGATGTCTTCGATCTCGCCGACCGGGTCACGGTGATGAAGAACGGCAAGGTGGTCGGCACGGCCCGCACGACCGAAATCACCCAGGACGAAGTGCTGGGCATGATCATCTCGGGCAAATGCCCTCCGGCAGCGATGGCCGGCCCCGGCGCGCTGCGGAATTAGACCGCGCCGGGACCGGCATCCGCTAAGGGAGCAGAGCTCCTCAGGCCGTTGCGTGCGGCTCGTGATGGAAATCCCAGACCGCCCAGGCCGAAACCGCCGCGGTCAGCAGACCGAGGACGATATGGGTCCGGAAGGCGGCGGGATTGCCGGTGAAGCCGAGCATCCAGGGCGAGGCCACCAGCCAGAGCCCGAGTGCCAGGTTCAGCCATTCCTCCCACTCCGCGAAGGCCGTGAGCGCGGCGACCGCGACCAGGGCGAGCACCACGGCGACGATCCAGGCATTGCGCGTCGGCATGAAGTCGCCGACGAAGCCCATGAACCAGGGTGAGAAGAACAGCAGCGCGGCAAGGATCAGATTTAGCCAGTCCTGCGACCGTCTGATGTTCGTATTCGCGGTCAACATGATCACCTCCATCGGTGAAGATCATCCAACCACTACGCCTCGCGCACGAGGCGCTTGGTCGATTTATTATACGCCGAGCCGGCAATATTTCAAGAACAGACGAGGAACGACCGCGTCGCTGGCGCGGAGCGCCTGCGCCGACCCCGCGCACTGCGGTGCCGGCGCAGGCACGATCTCACTTCGCGTCGAGCAGGTCCTTCACCGACAGCAGGACGAGTTCGTTGTCGTCGGCCTTCTTCGGGTCGCGCGAGGAGGAGAAGGGCAGGTTGTTGTCGTTGCCGACGACGATCACGCCATTCGCCCGGTCGACCACGTCGACGTTCTCGATGGTGAAGAACGGGAAGGTGAAGACACCGTCCTTCGTGCCCTGCTTCGCCTTGCCGTCGGGATCGGCGATCTTCATCAGGTCGATATAGCCGATACGGCGCACGGGCTTGCCGACATTGGCGTCGGTCATCTCGATCTTGACGATCCGCTTGTGCTTGGCGATGTCGTGGAAGCAGTCCGGGCCGCGGCTTCCCGGCGCGCAGGCCTTGTCGGCGGTGCCCTCGCCGTTGTCGCGCTCGATGATCAGGCCCGTCGTGGCGTCGATCATGTTGAAGTCGCCGATGGCGAGGCCCTTGGCTTCGAGCGGGAAGAACCAGGAACGGCCGGTCCACTTCTCGTTCTGGACGTCGAATTCGAGGATGCGGAGGACTTCCTTGCCGTCGACCTCCTCGTTGCCCTTGGTTTCCGCGTTCCAGAGCGGGCCTTCGAGCAGCGGGTAGAGGAAGCGGCCATCCGGCGACTGGGCCATGCCCTCGAAGCCCTTCGAGCGGCGGACATTGAACTCGACCGGCAGATTCGGCGCGGCCGGGGTGGTGACGGCGTAGTGATCGGGCGAGCGGGCCGGCTTGCCGTCGACCAGCGTCTCGAACACGGCCTCGACCTTGCCATTGGCGTCGACGCGGATGAGATAGGGGCCGAACTCCTCGCCGATCCAGTATTTGCCACCGATCGGCTGGATCGATTCCGGATCGAAATCGGCGCCGGTCAGGTAGCGCTTCTCGGTGCCCTCATGGACGATGCGGAAGGGGACCTTCTTGTCCGGGTCGTGCAGGAAGGTGGTCGAGACACGTTCGAGCGCGCCCTTGCCGAAATCGGCCTTCAGGCGATGGAAGAACAGCATCGCGTCGGGCGAGTTCACCTTGGCGCCGAAGCCGTTATCGGTCAGCACGAGGAACTCGTTGTTGCCCAGCGAACGGATGCCGGAGAAGCCCTGCACCGGCTGGCCGGCGAAGGGGGTCGAGAGCCCCGTCGGGCGCCCGCCCGAGGTGCCCATCACCGTGCTGACGGCCTCGACGCGCTTGCCCGGCGTGACGAACTTGCCGGAAACCTTGAGATCGGCCGGTGCATCGGCGGGGGCGGGGATGATCGTCTCGGCCGGCAGCAGCGCCTGGCTCAGAAGCTTCGCGGGAAATTCCTTCGGAGACTCCTGCGCCCCGGCGAGCATGGTGGACGACAGAAGCAGGATAATGGCGAGCGACGAGCGCATGAAATTCTCCGGGCTGAAAAGGACCAGCCGGCTTCGCGCGCCCGGATGGCACGCCGACAACAACGGGGTGACGGTTCGGTGAAGGCGCCAGATGGCGCTACGGCATCGGCCGCTTCCGAAAACCGGATTCGACTTTTCGGGCCATTGCTCAGTAGCCCCGGGCCGGATCGACGGCATGCAGCAGCGGCTCGCCCGCCTCCAGCCGCCTGATCTGCGCCGCGACCAGCGTGGCGATCGCCTCCGGCTCGGACATCGCCGCGTTATGCGGGGTGACGGTCACGCCCGGATGGCTCCACAGCGGCGACTCCACCGGCAGCGGCTCGGTCTCGAAGACGTCGAGCGTCGCGCCCTTGAGCGTGCCGGCATCGAGCGCGGCGATGATGTCGTCCGCGACCTGAAGGCCGCCGCGGCCCGGATTGATCAGGAAGGGCCCGCCGAGCCGGCCGTCCTGCGCGAGCCCCGCAAAAAGCCCGGCGTTGAGGATGCCGCGCGTCTCGGGCGTCAGCGGCACCAGGCTGACGAGGATGTCGGTCCGCGCCAGGAAATCCTTCATGCCGTCCTCGCCGGAGAAGGTCTGCAGCCCCTCGACGCTCTTCGGCGAGCGGCTCCAGCCGGCCACGTCGAAGCCGATGACCTTGAGCTTGGCCACGGCATCGAGGCCGAGCTCGCCGAGCCCCATGATGCCGACACGGACGGAACGGGCCGCCGGCTGGTTGCGGTCGTCTTCCCAGAGCTTCGCCTGCTGCTGGCGCATGTAGCGATGCTGCTGGCGCAGATACATCAGGCAATGCAGCACGACATATTCGCTCATCCGCGTCGTCAGGTCGGGATCGACCACGCGTGCGATCGGCACTTCCGGCAATTTGTCGTCGGCGAAGAGGAAATCGACGCCGGCACCGAGCGAGAAGATCGCCGCGAGGTTCGGCAGGCCGGTCAGGCTGCCGGCCGGATGCTTCCAGCTCGCGACATAATGCACGGCCCGGCGGTCGAAGGGCTCGCCCGGCACCACGATCGGCATCTCCGGCAGCAGCGCCTGGAAGCGCGCCCGCCAGTCCTCGACATGCCAGCCCGTCATGGCCAGAAGCAAACTCATGCCCGTGTTCTCTCCGTGATCCGTCCGGCGACCAGTTCGCCCTGCGCCGCACCCTCTCCGATCCGATAGGCCTTGCGCAAGCGCTCGCTTGCCGCAAGGAAAGCGTCCTCGCCGCGCGCATGGATGATGGCGAGCGGACGGTCCGGCCCGAGCGTCGCGCCGATGCCGGCCATATCGGTGAGGCCGACCGCATGGTCGATGCCGTCCTGCGGCCGCAACCGGCCGCCGCCCAGCGCCACGACCGCGAAGCCGACGGCGCGGGTATCGATGCCCGAGACCGTCCCGGCCGTCTCGGCGAAGACCGGCTTCACGACCGGCGCCGCGGCGAGATGCTTTGCCGGCGCTTCGAGCAGATCGGCAGGGCCGCCCAGCGCCACCACCATCCTGGCGAAGCGCTCGGCCGCGGCACCCGAGGCGAAGGCATCCTCGATCCTGCCACGCGCTTCGTCGAGGTTCGCCGCCAGACGGCCGAGCAGCAGCATCTCGGCGCCGAGCGCGACCGTGACCTCGTGGAAGCGCGGCTCGCGCCGGCGCCCCGTCAGATGGTCGAGCGCATAGGCAACCTCGAGCGCATTGCCGGCCGCGCTGGCGAGCGGCTCGTCCATATCGGTCAGCAGCGCCGTGGTCGGCAGACCGGAATCATTGGCGACGCCGACGAGCGCCTGCGCCAGGGCGCGCGCCTTCGCGGGTTCCGGCAGGAAGGCGCCGGAGCCGAACTTCACGTCCATGGCGAGGCCGTGCAGGCCAGCGGCGAGTTTCTTCGACAGAATCGAGGCCGTGATCAGCGGCAGCGATTCCACGGTCGCCGTGACGTCCCGGATGGCGTAGAGGCGCTTGTCGGCCGGGGCGAGATCGGTGGTCTGGCCGATGATGGCGCAGCCGGCCTCGCGCACCACCTTTCGGAAGAGATCGATGCCCGGCTGCGTCACATAGCCCGGCACGGCATCGAGCTTGTCGAGCGTGCCGCCGGTATGGCCGAGGCCGCGGCCGGAGATCATCGGCACATAGCCGCCGCAGGCCGCAACCGCCGCCGCCAGCGGCAGGCTCACCGTATCGCCGACGCCGCCGGTCGAGTGCTTGTCGAGGGCGGGGCCCGGCAGGTCGTTCCAGTTCAGCACCGTGCCGGAATCGCGCATGGCGAGCGTCAGCGCCACGCGCTCCTTCTCGGTCATGTCGTTGAAGAACACGGCCATGGCGAAGGCCGCCGCCTGCCCCTCGCTGACCGAGCCGTCGGTCAGCCCGGCGACGATCTGGCGGATATCGGCATCAGGCACTTCATGGCCGTCGCGCTTGGCCGCGATGATCTCCTGCGTCAGCCGCATCAGTAATTCCCCGGTGCGGCCTCACCGGCCGCGGCGCCGTCGATCGCCGCGAGCAAGGCGCCATGCAGGCCGCTCGCGCCGAAGCGGAAGGTTCGCGGCGTCGCCCAGTCCGGCCCCATGATCGCATCGGCGAGGTCGAGATAGCCTTTCGCATCGGCGAGCGTGCGGATGCCGCCGGAGGGCTTCAGCCCGACCGGCCGGCCGGCCATGGCGATGACGTTGAGCATGACGCGTGCCGCCGGGATGCTGGCGGAACGGGCGGTCTTGCCGGTCGATGTCTTGATGAAGTCCGCGCCCCAGGCGATGGCAAGCTCGGCCGCGGTCCTGACCTTTTCGAGATCGGGATATTCGCCGGTCTCAAGGATGACTTTCAGCAGCCTGTCGCCGCAGCGCATCCTGACATTGCGGAGCATCGCGGTCGCCGCCGTCGTATGGCCGGCGAGCACGGCCTGCCAGGGCAGGACGAGGTCGATCTCGTCGGCGCCGGCCTCCAGCGCCTCCTCGGTCTCGCGGATGACCGGCGCGATCGGCGTCCCGCCCTCCGGGAAATTGACGACCGTCGCGATCCGCACCGGGCCGTCGCCCAGAGCCAGACGCGCCGTCGCGACGAAGCGCGGCCAGAGGCAGACCGCCGCGACCGGAACCGGGCCGGAGACGGCGCGGCGGCAGAGATCGCGGGCGCCGTCCTCGGTGGCGTCGTCGGCGAGGTCGGTCAGGTCGAGCAGCGCGAGCGCGCGTCTGGCGAAAGCGTCGTCCGACATGGTTCAAAGCTCCGACAGGAAGGCGCGCAGCAGGCGGCGCAGCGAGCGCGAGGCCACCGCGGCGACATCGCGTGTCTCGCCGTGATGGGGCGCGCCGCCATGGAGGCCCGCGCCCATATTGGTGACGATGGACAGGCCGGCGACGCGGAGATCGTAGCGCCGCGCCAGGATGACTTCCGGAACGGTCGACATGCCGACGAGATCGGCGCCAAGCGTCTTTGCCATGCGGATTTCCGCCGGCGTCTCGAAGCTCGGCCCCGAGAACCACATGTAGACGCCCTCGCCCAACGGCACGATCGCGTTCGCCGCGGCGCGCTTCAGCCGCCCGCGCAGCAACGGATCATACGCATCGACCATCGGCACGAAGCGGCCGTCGCCCCGGTCGCCGACGAGCGGATTGGGGCCGTTGAGGTTGATGTGGTCGGTGATGAGCGCAAGGCTGCCCGGCCCCATCGAGGGCGAAAGCGAGCCGGCCGCATTGGTCAGGATCAGCGGCGGCGAGCCGAAGGCGGTGAGCAGGCCGAGCGGCACGCGCATCACCGCGGAATCGCCGCCTTCGTAATAATGGGCGCGGCCCTGATAGATCAGCACCTTGCGGTCGAACAGCGTGCCGTAGCAGAGCTGGCGGGCATGGCCGGACACCTCGCCATGCGGAAAGCCAGGAATATCGGCATAGGGAATCGTGACGGCGTCCTGCACATCGTCGACGATCGAGCCGAGCCCGGTGCCGAGCACCAGGGCACATTCGATCGGGCCGTCGATCCCCCTGTCGATCAGCACCGATGCCGCTTCGTCGAAAGCCGGATCGACTGCCATGCAAACCCTCTCCCGGCCGTCCATGCGGCCGCCGCAAATCACCGCGGCAAATTGGCCGGTCCGAAGGACGCTGGCAACAACTGCTCCAGCGTGAAACGCGCGCGGATGCCTTCGGGCCCGGCGATGGCGACGGGTGTCTCGGGGCTCGCGAATTCGCGGATGCGCTGGCGGCAGGCACCGCAGGGCGTGACCAGCTCGTCGCCCTCGCCAAAGACGAGGATGGCGCGGATCGCCGTGCCGCCGGCCGCGATCATCGCGGCGATGGCGCCGGCCTCGGCGCAGGTCCCGACCGGATAGGCGGCGTTCTCGACATTGCAGCCGGCATGGACCGTGCCGTCATCGGCCAGCAGCGCCGCCCCGACCTTGAAGCGTGAATAGGGCGCGTAGGCGCGCGGCTGGAGGCGGGAAGCGGCTGCAAAGAGCGCGTCGAAATCGGGATCGGCGGCCAAGTCAGCGGTCCTTCATGTCAGCGTTCCTTGACATAGGGTATCCCGGAAGCCTTTGGCGGTGTCGCGCGGCCGATGAAGCCGGCGAGCAGGATGATGGTCATCAGATAAGGCAAAGCCTGGATCGCCTCCACCGGAACCAGCCCGATGCCCGGCAGCGTCACGCCCTGAAGCCTGATCGCGACCGCATCGAGCAGTCCGAAGAGCAGGCAGGCGCCGAGCGCCGGCCAGGGCCGCCAATTGGCGAAGATCACGGCCGCCAGCGCGATGAAGCCGCGCCCCGCCGTCATCTGCGGCAGGAAGCCGGCCGATTGCGCCACGGCGAGATAGGTGCCGCCGATGCCGCAGAGCAGCCCGCAGATCGCGACCGCCGCATAACGCAAGCCGGCCACCGAGATGCCGGCCGTATCGACGGCGGCGGGGTTCTCGCCGACGGCGCGGATGCGCAGGCCGAAGCGGCTGCGCCTCAGCACAAGCGCGGTGGCCAGCACGCAGAGAAAGGCGAGATAGGCCGGCGCGGCATGGCCGGAAACCACCTCGTCATAGAGAAGGCCGAGCACCGGCACATGCTCGCGCGCCCATGGGCCGAAGGGCAGCGACAATTCACCGAAGCGGGCGGCCCCTTCGAGCGGCGGCGTGCGCCCGCCCTGCCCGTACCAGGCATTGCCGAGGACGACGGTGAGCCCCGCCGCCAGCATGTTGATGGCGACGCCGGAGACGATCTGGTTGCCGCGCCAGGTGATGGCGGCGAAGCCGTGCAGCAGCGCCAGCAGGACCGAGGCAAGAATGCCGGCGCCCAGCCCCACCCAGGCCGAGCCGGTGGCGAGGGCCGCGACCGCAGCGGCGAAGGCGGCGATCAGCATCTTACCCTCGAGGCCGATATCGACGACGCCGGCCTTCTCCGACCAGAGCCCGGCAAGCGCCGCGCAGATCAGCGGGATCGAGAGCCGGACCATCGAATCGAGCACGACGGCAAGGGTCTGGAGCCACTCCATCAGCCGGCTGCCCCGCGACCGAGCGCCGTCGCCACCAGCCGGCGGAACAACCCGTCGAGCGCTCCGGCGAAGAGGATGAGCACGCCGCCGATCACCACCACCATGTCGCGGGTGATCGCCGGCTTGTCGAAGGAAAGCTCCGCCCCGCCCTGGTAGAGCACGCCGAAAAGCAGCGCCGCCAGGCCCACCCCGACCGGATGGCCGCGCCCCATCAGCGCGACGGCGATGCCGACGAAGCCGTAGCCCGCGGTGAAATCGAGCACCAGCCGGTGCTGCACGCCGAGCGCCTCATTGACCGCGAGTCCGCCGGCGAGCGCGCCCGAGATCGCCATGGCGATCATGGTGACCGCGGCGGGCGAGATCCCCGCATAAGCGGCGGCGCGGGGATTGGCCCCGACGGTGCGGATCGCATAGCCCAGCCGCGTGCGCCAGATCAGCAACCAGACCGCGACCAGCGCCATCAGGGCGAGCAGGAAGGCGCTGTTGAGCGGCGTCGGCGGCAGCTTGATTCCGAGCGGTGCGAGGAGCTGGTGCATCGGCGTCAGCACGGCCTGTGCCGGGAAATCCGCTGTCTCGGGCTGCATCGAGCCGATCTTACCGATCACTTCGCGCAGCAGATAGACGATCAGCGTCGCGGCGACGAAGTTCAGCATGATCGTGGTGATGACGACATGGCTGCCGCGCTTCGCCTGCAGCCAGCCGGGGATGAAGGCGTAAGCCGCACCGCCCGCAGCCGCCGCGAGGATGGCGAGCGGCGCGGCGAGGAAGCCCGCCACGGAGAGGAAACCCGGCATGGCCGAGAGCGCCCCACAGGCCAGCGCCGCGCAGATGCCGGCGACGGTCGCCTGCCCCTCGCCACCGATATTGAACAGCCCGGCATGGAAGGCGACGGCGACGGCGAGCCCCGTGAAGATGAAGTTCGTCGCGTAGTAGAGCGTGAAGCCGATACCTTCCGCGCTGCCGAGCGCGCCGCGCAGCAGCAGCGCCGTCGCCTCCAGCGGGTTCTCCCCGATGCCGAGGACGACGAGGCCGGCGACCAGCAGGGCCGCCGCCACCGAGACGAGCGGCACCAGCGCAGTGTCGGCCCAGCGCGGCAGTTCGACCGGGGCGGCGCTCATGCGGCTTCGTCCGTGACGCCGGCCATCAGCAGGCCGAGATCGCGCTCATCCGCCGTTTCTGCTGCGCGTTCCCCCGTGATCCGACCACCGCAGAGGGCGATGATTCGGTCGGAGAGCGCCATCACCTCCTCGAGCTCGACCGAAACCAGCAGGATCGCGACGCCGGCATCGCGCAACTCGATCAGCCTGCGGTGGATGAACTCGATCGCGCCGATATCGACGCCGCGCGTCGGCTGGCCGACGAGCAGCACCTGCGGATGCCGCTCGATCTCGCGGGCGAGCACGATCTTCTGCTGGTTGCCGCCGGAGAATTTCGCGGTCTTCAGGGCGGGATCGGGCGGGCGCACGTCATAGGCCGCGAAGGCCGTCAGCGCATGCGCCTCGATCCGCGACGGCGACAGGAAGGGCCCGGTCCGGAAGGCCGGATCGCCCTGATAGCCGAGGATCGCGTTCTCCGCCGCGCTGAAGGCGGTGACGAGGCCGCTGCGATGGCGATCCTCCGGGATATGCATGAGACCGCGCTCGCGCAGCCGCGCCGGATGACGATCCGCCGCCGCGAGGATCTGGCCGCCCAGGCGAATGACGCCACGCGTGGGCTGGACCAGCCCGGCGAGCACCTCCAGCAACTCGCTCTGGCCGTTGCCGGCGACGCCGGCGATGCCCACGATCTCGCCGGCATGGAGGGTCAGGCTCACATCCCGCAGTGTCTCGGTGCCGCGCGCGTCGCGGCAGGACAGGCCGACCGCTTCGAGAACGGCAGCGCCGCGCTCGCGCGGCGGCTTCTCGACGCGCAGCAGTACGCGCCGGCCGACCATCGCCTCGGCCAGCGCCGGCGGCGAGGTTTCCGCCGTCCGGAACCCGGCGACCATCTCGCCGCGCCGCATCACCGAGACCGTGTCGGTGGCGTCCATGATCTCGCGCAGCTTGTGGGTGATCAGGATCACCGTCTTGCCCTGCGCCTTCAGCGCCCGGAGCAGGGCGAAGAGCTGATCGGCCTCGGCTGGGGTCAGCACGGCGGTCGGCTCGTCGAGGATCAGAATCTGCGCCCCGCGATAGAGCGCCTTCAGGATCTCGACGCGCTGCTGCAGGCCGACGGACAAATCGCCGACCGTGGCATCGGGGTCGATCGCGAGCCCGTATTCGCGCGACAGGCGGGCCAGTTCCGCCCGCGCCTTCGCCAGCCCGCCCTTGAGGCTGACCCCGCCCTCGGCGCCGAGCACGACGTTGTCGACGACGCTCAGCGTCTCGACCAGCATGAAATGCTGATGGACCATGCCGATGCCGGCCGCGATCGCATCGGCGGGGGAGCGGATGCGACGCGGCTCGCCCGCGATCCTGATCTCGCCGGCATCGGCCTCGTAGAAGCCGTAGAGGATCGACATCAGCGTCGATTTTCCGGCGCCGTTCTCGCCGACGATGCCGTGGATCGAGCCGGCCGCGACCGCAAGCGAAACGTCCCGGTTCGCCGCGACCGCGCCGAAGCGCTTGGAGATGCCGACGAGCTCGATCGCGGGAGGGGAAGGCACGAGGCTCAAGAGTGCGGCCCGCGCCTCACATCGTGCATTTCTGGTCGGACATGTAGTCGTGGACCTGGACCGTTCCGGCGATGATGGCGGCCTTGGCCTTCTCGGCGGCGGCCTTCATCTCGGGCGTGATCAGCGCCTTGTTGTTGTCGTCGAGCGCCCAGTCGATGCCGCCTTCCTTGAGGCCGAGCACGGAGATGCCGGGCTTCCAGGAGCCGTCGCGCGCCGCCATGAAGGAGTTGTAGGCGGCAACGTCGACGCGCTTGAGCATCGAGGTCAGGATCTTGCCGGGATGCAGCGCGTTCTGGTTGGAATCGACGCCGATGCCGAGCTTGCCGGCATCGGTCACGGCCCGGAGCACGCCGATGCCGGTGCCGCCGGCGGCGTGGTAGACGACGTCGGCGCCGCGGTCGATCTGCGACTTGGCGAGTTCGCCGCCCTTCACCGGGTCGTTCCAGGCTGAAGGCGTCGAGCCGGTCATGTTCTGGAAGATCTCGGCGCCGGGCTTGGCCGCCTTGACGCCCTGGATGTAGCCGCAGGCGAATTTGCGGATGAGCGGGATGTCCATGCCGCCGACGAAGCCGAGCTTGTCGGTCTTCGAGGCCATCGCCCCGAGCAGGCCCACAAGATAGGAGCCCTCATGCTCCTTAAAGACGATCGACTGCACGTTGGGCAGCTCGACCACCATGTCGATGATGGTGAATTTCAGGTCCGGGAACTCGGCCGCGACCTTCTGCAGCGCGGTCGCCTGCGAGAAGCCCACCGCGATGATCGGCGAATTGCCGTCACGGGCGAAGCGGCGCAGGGCCTGCTCGATCTGCGCATCGTTCGTCGGCTCGAAATCGCGGAACTCGACGCCGGTTTCCTTCCTGAACTTGTCGGCGCCGATGAAGACGCCCTCGTTGAAGGATTTGTCGAACTTGCCGCCCTTGTCGTAGACGATCGCCGGCTTGATCGGCTGCTGCGCGAAAGCCGCCGCCGAAAACACCATGCCGGCCAGCGCCGCCGCGAAAGAACCCAAACGCATCGCATAGTCCCCTGTTGAAGCCGGGTGCCGTTAGCCGGCCCTCGATGGTGCCACGATGACATGGCTCGGCGGCGCGGCCAAGCTGGCGATGAGGTCAACTCTTTCGCAGGCGCGGCAACGCGATGCGATTGCCGAAGAAGGCCATCCGGTCCTATTCTGGGAGATGATGCTGAACGACGACGAGATCGAGCGCTATGCGCGCCATATCGTCCTGCCGGAGATCGGCGGGCCGGGGCAGCAGAAGCTGAAGAACGCCCGCGTGCTGGTCGTCGGCGCCGGCGGGCTCGGCGCGCCGCTGATCCAGTATCTGGCCGCGGCCGGCATCGGCAAGATCGGCATCGTCGACGACGACGTGGTCTCGCTCTCGAACCTGCAGCGCCAGACCATCTTCACCACCGACGACATCGGCAAGCGCAAGGCCGTGGCGGCCGCGAACTTCATCCGCCGGCTCAACCCGAATGTCGTGGTCGAGGAGCATGTCACCCGCATCGACCCGCACAATGCCCGCGCGATGATCGCCTTCTACGATGTCGTCGCCGAGGGTTCGGACAGTTTCGCCACGCGCTATGCCGTCTCCGACGCCTGTTTCCACGAGCACAGGCCGGTGGTGATGGGGGCGCTCGGCCGCTTCGACGGCTCGCTGACCACGATCCGCGCCCATGAAACCGGCCCGGACGGGCGGCCGAACCCGACCTGGCGCTGCCTGTTCCCGGATGCGCCGCCGCCGGGCGCGATCCCGACCTGCGCGGAGGCCGGCGTGCTGGGCGCGCTGCCCGGCATCATCGGCTCGCTGATGGCGCTGGAGGTCGTGCGTGCCGTCACCGGCTTCGGCGAACCGCTGGTCGGCAAGCTCCTGCTGGTCGATTCGCTGACGATGCGCTTCGAGACGCTGCGCTATGGCTGGGACGAGACGAACCCGCTGAACGGGACGAACGTCGCGGCCTGAACGCCATCAATTAACGGCGCCGTGATCCCGGACAAGCCGCAAAGCGGCGCCGATCCGGGATCCATTCCGGAGCGCTTCCGGCCGAGATTCAGGCACGGATCCCGGGTCTGCGCTTCGCCCGGGATGGCCATGTCAGAGGTCTAAGGGAACCTCTCAGCGTTTCGCTTGGATCACATCCCAGAGCTGCGCCGCCAGGTCCGGCCCGCCCAGCTTCTTGATGGCGCGCACGCCGGTCGGGGCGGTGACGTTGATCTCGGTGAGCTTGCCGTGGATCACGTCGATGCCGACCAGCAGCAGGCCGCGCCGGCTGAGCTCGGGGCCGATCGCCTCGCAGATCGCGAGCTCCTGCTTCGACAGATCGGTCGGCCGCGCCGCGCCGCCGCGCACCATGTTGGCGCGGAGATCGCCGACCGCCGGCACGCGATTGACCGCGCCCGCCGCCTTGCCGTCGATCAGGATGATGCGCTTGTCGCCTTCCGTGACCTCCTTGATGAAGCCCTGCACCACCCAGGGCTCACGGAAGAGATTGCTGAACAGGTCGAAGAGCGAGCCGAAATTCGGATCGCCCTTGCCGGTCTTGAACACGGTCGCGCCGCCATGGCCGTAGAGCGGCTTCATGACGATCTCGCCGTACTCGTCGCGGAAGGCCTCGATCTCGGCCCTGTCGCGGGTGATCAGCGTCGGCGGCATCAGCTCGGGGAAATGGGTGACGAAGATCTTCTCGGGCGCGTTGCGCACCTCGGCCGGGTTGTTGACCACCAGTGTTTTGGGGTGGATGCGCTCCAGCATATGGGTGGTGGTGACATAGGCCATGTCGAAGGGCGGGTCCTGCCGGAGCAGCACGACGTCGAGCTGGGAAAGGTCGACCTTCTCCTCGGCCCCCAGAGTGAAATGATCGCCCTCGACGTCGCGCACCGTGACCGGGCGGATCGGCGCCGTGACCTTGCCGTCGCGCAGCGAGAGCTTGTCGGGGGTGTAGGTGTAGAGCGTGTGGCCGCGCGCCTGCGCTTCCAGCATCAGGGCGAAGCCGGTATCGCCGGCGATCCGGATGCGCTCGATCGGGTCCATCTGGATGGCGACGGAGAGAGTCATGGGCGGGCTTCCTGTTGCGGCCCGTTCTTATCGGGCTGCCGGTCGGGTTCCTGCAAGTAGGTGGCCCTGCGTCACAGGACAAGCGCGAAGGCGGCCGGCACATGGCGCGGCCAGCGCCAGGGCGCCAGGAAGACCGCATCGGCCCTGAGATCGTAGCCCATCGCCCAGGGGTTGCGGGCGAGCCATTGCCGGACGCGCCGCTCGACGAGGCGCTGCTTTTCCGTTGTCACGGCCGTGAGCGCATCCTCGATTCGGCCGCGCGCCTTGACCTCGACGAAAGCGACGGTGCGCCCGCGCCGCATGACGATATCGATCTCGCCGCCCTTGCCGCCGAAGCGCCGCTCCAGCAGCCAATAGCCCTTCGCCATCAGCCAGAGGATGGCGAGCCATTCCGCCCGACGGCCCGAAAGGCCGGAACGCCGCGCCCGGCGGCTGCGCAATGCCGAGCGCGTCGCAGGTTCTGTCACGGATCGTCGCGGGTGAGTTCGAGGGCGCGCGCATAGACCTTGCGGCGCGGCTGGCCGGTCTCCGCCGCGACCTGCGCCACCGCCTCCTTCAGCGAGACCTTCGCCAGCGCCGCGCGCAGCCGTTCATCGATCGCCTCGTCGCTGGGAACGAGATCGACGGCGCCCGGCGGGCCGATGATGACGACGATCTCGCCGCGCGCCTCCTCCTGCGTCTCGTAATGCGCGGCCAGCTCGGGGAGGGTGCCGCGCCTGACCGTTTCGTAGAACTTGGTCAGTTCGCGCGCGACCGCCCCCGGCCTTGCGCCCAACACAGCGGCGGCATCGGCCAGCATCTCGGCGAGACGACGGGGCGATTCGAAGAAGACCAGCGTGCCGGGAATGGCGGCGAGCTCGGTCAGCCGGGTGCGGCGCCCTCCCGATTTTGGCGGCAGGAAGCCCTCGAAGAAGAAGCGGTCGGTCGGCAATCCGGCCAGCACCAGCGCCGCCAGCACGGCGGAGGGGCCGGGAATACCCGTAACCGGCAGGCCTTCCGCCACCAGTTCGGCCACGAGCTTGTAGCCGGGATCGGAAACGAGCGGCGTCCCGGCATCCGAGATCAAAGCGAGCTTGCCGCCTTCGCGCAGCTTCGCCAGCACCTTCGGGCGCATCTGCGCGGCGTTGTGCTCGTGATAGGGCAGGAGCGGCGTCGAGATGCCGTAATGCGCCAGCAGCGTCTTCGAGGTGCGGGTGTCCTCGGCCAGGACCGCATCGGCGGCGGCGAGCGTCGCGAGCGCCCGGAAGGAGATGTCGCGCAGGTTTCCGATCGGCGTCGCGACGATGTGCAGCCCCGGTGACAGCGGCTCGGCCTCGGCCTTGAGACCGAAGGCGGTGTAGCTGGCGGGGCGGGGCGGAGCGGCGTTCGACATGGCCGCAAGCTGCCACAGCGCCCCCGGCCGCGCCATGGCGTGCGTGCGACGGGCCCGATGCAACCCATAGTTAACAACTTGAAAATAGCATGTGGCACTGGCACGAGAGTCCCGCGGGGGGACTGTATCACCGGGCAAGGCTTTGCCGGCCCGGTCACGACTGGAGATCGCCCGTGTTGCACCATCGGCACTTCGTACCGGTTCTGCGGTTCAAGGCGGGCGCGCTGGCCGTCTCCCTGTCCTTGCTGCTCGCGAGCTGCAGCGGTGGCCCCGCCGGCCTGCCGGGCTTCGACGGCCCCGCCTCGACGGAACCGGCCGCGCCAAGCGGCCAGACCATCGGCACCGGCAAGGTCAAGGTCGGCCTCATCCTGCCGCTCGGCGCCGAAGGCCAGGGCGGCGTGGTCGGCAATTCACTCAAGAACGCCGCCGAGATGGCCCTGGCCGAATTCCCCAACGCGGACCTGACGCTGCTGGTCAAGGACGACCGCGGCACGCCGGAAGGCGCGCGCGCCGCGGCGCAGGAAGCGATCTCGGAAGGCGCAGAACTCATCATCGGGCCGCTCTTCGCCCCGACCGTGCAGGCGGCGGGACAGGTGGCGCGGGCGGCCAACCGGCCGGTCATCGCCTTCTCCAGCGATTCCAACGTGGCCTCGCGCGGCGTCTATCTGCTCTCCTTCCCGCCCGAGAACGACGTCAACCGCGTCATCGCCTATGCCGCGCAGCAGGGCCGCAAATCCTTCGCCGCGCTGCTGCCCGACACCGCCTATGGCAAGGTCGTCGAGGCCGCCTTCCAGCAGGCGGTGGCGGCACGCGGCGCCCGCGTCGCGGCGATCGAGCATTTCGGCTCCGACCCGGCCGCGATGCGCACAGCCGTCCAGCGCCTGATGCCCTCGCTGCAGCAGGCGGATGCGCTCTTCGTTCCGGCCGCGGCCGATGCGATGCCCGCCCTCGGGCAGGCGCTGCAGCAGGCCGGCTTCGACCCGCGCAAGGTGAAGCCGCTCGGCACCGGCGTCTGGAACGACAGCGGCATCGCACAGGTGCAGGCGATCCAGGGCGGCTGGTTCGCCTCGCCCGACACGGCCGGGTTCAACGCTTTCGCGGGACGCTACCAGCAGCGCTTCAACAGCAGCCCGACCCGCACCGCGACCCTCTCCTACGACGCGGTTTCGCTGGCGGCGGCACTGGCGCGCACGCAAGGCTCGCAACGCTTCTCCGAGGCGGTGCTGACCAATGCCTCGGGCTTCGCAGGAGCCGACGGCGTCTTCCGCTTCCGGCCGGACGGGCAGGTCGAGCGCGGGCTCGCGGTGCTCGAACTGCGCAACGGCCAGATCGTCACGATCAACGCCGCGCCGCGCGATCTCGGCCCGCGTTCGCAGTAGCCTGCTGCCGTATCGACAAAAAAGGCCGGGCAAATGCCCGGCCTTTTGCATTTGAGCGCTGACAGAGCTCAGCTCGCCGGCGCGTATTTCACCGCGCAGCCATAAGCCTTGGTGCTGGCCTCGGAGACCGGCTTGCCGGCCTTCAGCTCGGCGACCGCCTGCCGGACATAGCTCTTCGCGCCATTGAGGCTCGCGGGGTTCGAGGACGGCTTGTCGTCGATCGCACCCATATAGGCGAGCGTGCCCTTGGGATCGATGATGTACATGTGCGGCGTGGTCTGGGCGCCATAAGCGCGCGCCACCTGGCTCTTCGGGTCGAGCAGGATGCCGGCGGGGGCGGCGTCGCGCTGGACGGTCAGCTCCTTCGCCTTCGCCGCCTCGACATAGCCCTGCTCGCCGGGCGGCGAGGAGATCACCGAGAGCCAGACGATGCCCTCCTTGGCCATGTCCTTCTGCAACGTCTGCATGGTGGCGCTGTTGTAGTGCTTGCGGACATAGGGGCAGTCGTGATTGGTCCATTCGAGGATCACGGTCTTGCCGGCGAATTCCTGGAGATTGCGGGTCTTGCCGTCGATATCGACCGCCTGGAAGGCCGGCGCGGGCTGGCCGACGCGGGCGGCGCCTTCAGCGAAGGCCGCACCGGTCGTGAGCGAAAACCCGGCAAGAGCGAGGCCGGCGATGAAAGTCTGTCTGGTCAGGCTTTTCATGTCTGTCTCCCTGGTTGGAATCTACGGCGTGTTGGCCGCGGTCTTATCCCGGCCCGCCGCGCGTTCGGCGGCCGCGATCACGGCATCCGGCGTCAGGAGCTGCGGCAGGATCTCGGCCTGCCCGTCCTTGCGCGCCGGATAGAACAGATAGAGCGGCACGCCGGCGCGTCCCTGCTCGGCCAGCGCCTGGGCGATGCGGGAATCGCGGTTGGTCCAGTCCGCCTTGAGATAGGTGACGCCGAGCCTGGCAAAAGCATCCTTCACCTCCTGCCGCGAGAGCGCGACGCGCTCATTGGCGAGGCAGGTGATACACCAGGCGGCGGTGAAATTGACGAAGACCGGCTTGCCCTGCGCCTGCAGGGTGGCGACGCGCTCAGGGCTCCAGGCCTGGATATCCCCGGCCCGCGCCTCCGCATTGGTGCCCGGCACGGCGTTCTCGACCGTGAACCAGCCGGCGCCGAGCGCGACCAGCACGGCCAGCACAGTCCCGAAGGCGCGGCGCGGCAGGGAGCCACGGGTGACGCCGACGAGCCAGACGACGAAACCCGCCGCCAGCACGGCGACCAGCGCCGCCAGCACGCCCTGCGGGCCGGTCTGGACCGAAGCGACCCAGATCAGCCAGATCGCGGTCGCGAACATCGGGAAGGCGAAGGCCTGCTTCAGCACCAGCATCCAGCGGCCGGGCTTCGGCAGCAGCCTGAGCAGGCCCGGCGCGAAGGAGAGCGCCACCACCGGCAGAGCGAAGCCGAGGGCCAGCGCCATGAAGACCGAGAGCGCGACCGCCGGCGGTTGCGTCACCGCATAGCCCATCGCCGCGCCCATGAAGGGCGCCGTGCAGGGCGTGGCGACGACGACGGCGAGCACGCCGGTCATGAAGGCGCCGAGGCGCCCGCCCCGGCTGGCGAGCCCGTCACCGAGGCCGACCACCGAGCCGCCGATCTCGAAGGCGCCGATCAGATTGAGCCCGATCAGCACCATCACCACGGTAAGCGCGATCACCAGCAGCGGCGACTGGAGCTGGAAACCCCAGCCGACGCTACCGCCGAGCGCACCCAGCGCAATGACGGCTCCGGCCAGCACCAGGAAGGTCAGCAGCACGCCGCAGAGGAAGATCAGGCCCTGCTCACGCGTCTCAGTGCGGCTGCGATGCGCCGTCTGGGCGAAGCCGAGCGCCTTGATGAACAGCACCGGCAGCACGCAGGGCATCAGGTTGAGGATGAGACCGCCGGCGAAGGCGAAGGCCAATGCGGCGAGCAGCGTGAGGTCGGCGCCTTCCGCCGGGACGGGAATCCGCACGACCGCCGGGCGGGGCGCGTTGGAACCGGTCTCGGCCGCTTTGGAGACCAGCGCAGGATCGGCATCGGCCACCAGCGTCAGCGCACGCGGCACGCCATCCTGCCTGAAGGTCAGGACGCCGGAGATATCAGGCTGCTCCAGCTTGAAGGCACTGGAGCGGGTCAGCGTCAGGCCCGGCACATCGCCGGCTTTCATGGGCTGGTCGGCGGCGTGCTCGATCAGCGTGTCGGAGATCGGAAAGAAGCGCAGATCGCTCGCGCCGGCCGGAAGGCCGGGCAGTGCCAAGGCGAGGTTGTCGCCATCGGCACTCAGCCTGCCACGGAAGCCGGCCGGCTTCGGCAGGGCGGCGAGCGCTGCATCGATGCGCTGCTGCGCCGCCTCATCGACTGCGCTTGCCGCGCCGACGGCCAGGTCGAGCGTGAAGCTGCCTTCCTCGGGAATGCAGATCTTTTCGCAGACCAGCCAGGTCGCGTTCGCCTTGAGCGAAAAGGTCTCGCCGGGCCTGGCATCGGCCGGCACGGTGATCTCGACCGGCAGCACGACCTCGCCCTCGAAGCCGAAATTGACCAGCGGATCGACCCGGATCGCGCGCGGCGCCGGCCAGGCGATATCGCCGGCCTTGGCGCCGGCCGGCAGATCCCACTGGATCTGCGTCGGTTCGCCGGAATCGCCGGGGTTCAGCCAATAGGTATGCCAGTGCGGGGCAAGCTTCTGGGTCAGCGCCGCGTGGAAGCGCTCGCCGGGCGCAACCGTGTCGCGGCTCGACAGCAGGGTCGCGGTGACACGCTGGGAGGTAACGGGCGCCGATTCGGCCGCAAGCGCCGCGCCCGGCAACGCCAGCCCCAGAGCCAGCAGGGCGCCGGTCAGAAACCGCCGGGCCGAAACGCCGGGTCCCCTGTCAGGTCTTTCGGAATACGGCGCCATCATCCCACTTCTGTCTGATATCATCGGTCCCAGATGCCTCAAACGACCCGTTCATGCCAATGACAAGGCGGTGAGGCAGTGTCTCGGGCGATCCTGCGCCATCGCGCCGCCGCCCGCAGCGCGCCATGATGTCGCCGCGCACCACTCCTTATCTCCCGCCTCCGCTGAAATCGCGAGATCCGAGACCATGACGATCCACCCCGCCCTCATCGCCGCCAATACGGCCGTCATCACCGGCGGCGCCTCCGGCATCGGCTTCGCCGCCGCCCGCGCCTTCGCCGGCCTCGGCATGAGGGTCGCCATCGCCGACAGCGACGAGGAAGGGTTGAAGGCCGCCGGGCAGGTGCTCGCCACGCTGGTCGGCGAGCACAACGTGCTGGCGGTCGCGACCGATGTCTCGCATCGCGAGGAGGTCGCGGCGCTGCAGGAGAAGGTGCTCGCTCGCTTCGGGCGCGTGCATGTGCTGATGAACAATGCCGGGATGCAGCAGGGCAGCGGCATTTTCGGCCCGGCTGAGACGTGGGAACGCACCCTCGCGGTCAATCTCGGCGGCATCGTCAACGGCACGCAGATCTTCGGGCCGGGCATGGTCGCCCATGGCGCGCCGGCGCTGATCGTCAACACCGGCTCGAAGCAGGGCATCACCACGCCGCCGGGCAACCCGGCCTATAACGTCTCGAAGGCCGGCGTGAAGGTCTTCACCGAGGCGCTGGCGCATGAACTCCGCAACACCGAAGGCTGCAAGGTCAGCGCCCATCTGCTGATCCCCGGCTTCGTCTTCACGCCGCTGACGGCGCGCGGGCGCGTCGAGAAGCCGGAGGGTGCCTGGACACCGGAGCAGACCGTCGATTTCATGCTGGAGCGGCTGAAGGCCGGCGACTTCTACATCCTCTGCCCGGATGACGAGACGACGCGCACCCTCGACGAGAAGCGCATGGCCTGGGCGATGGGCGACATCATCGAGAACCGCCCGCCGCTCTCGCGCTGGCACAAGGATTATGGCGAGGCGTTCAAGGCGTTCGTCGCGAAGACCTAGATCGCCGCACCGTCCGTCACGATGTCCGCGCCGAGCCCCTGCCGGACGGCGCGGACGATCTCGGCCTCCGCCGCCGCGCCACGCCTGCGCGGACGGGCGGCGTCGATGCGGTGCTCGGCGATGATCTGGCCGGGCGCGCCCGAGAGGATCACGACACGGTCGGCGAGATAGGCGGCCTCGTCGATGTCATGGGTGACGAAGAGCACGGTCTTGCCGGTGCGCTGCCAGACGCGGATCAATTCGTCCTGCAGGTTCTCGCGCGTCAGGGCGTCGAGCGCCGAGAAGGGCTCGTCCATCAGCAGGATTTCCGGCTCGACCGCGAGCGCACGCGCCAGCGAGACGCGCTGGCGCTGGCCGCCGGAGAGCTGATGCGGCCAGCGTTGCGCGAGCCCGCCCAACCCGACGAGATCGAGCATCTCCTGTGCCTTCTTCAGGCGCTCGCCACGCGATGTCCGGCCTTCCAGGCCGAAGCCGACATTGGAAATCACCTTGCGCCAGGGCAGGAGCCGCGAATCCTGGAAGACCAGGGAGACAGGGCGACGCGCATTGTCCTTCGCGTGGATGACGACCTCGCCGCCGCTCGGCTTCGCAAGGCCCGCGATGACGCGCAGCAGGGTCGACTTGCCGACGCCGGAGGGGCCGACGATGGCGAGGAACTCGCCGCGCCCGACCTTCAGGTCGAGCTTGCGCAGCACTTCGGTCTGTTCGCCGTCGCGGGTGAAGGTCAGCGACAGGCTCTTGATCTCGATCACGCTTTCCAACGCAGCACCCATCTCTGGAAGGCGACGAAGGCCGTGTCGAGCAGCCCGTAGAGCGCCGCCATCGTCAGCATGTAGACCACGACGATGTCGGTCGCGAGCAGGCTGGACGCCTGCATCATGCGCTGGCCGACGCCGGCGACGCCGAAGATCTCGGCCGCGACCACCGCCATCCAGGCCTGGCCGAGCGCCGTGCGAAAACCGACGAGGATGCCCGGCATCGCCGCCGGCAGCAGGATCTTGAACAGGCGCTGCCAGGGCGAGCGGAAGCCGAAGGCGTCCGCCACCTCGACGAGGTCGCGGTCGACACCGCGGATCGCGCCCTGCGCCGCGAAGAAACTGATCCAGAACACGCCGATGGCGATGATGAAGACCGCCGCGCCCGGTGTGACGCCAAACCAGATGATGGCGAAGGGCACCCAGGCGAGGCCGGGCACGGGCCGCAGCACGCGCACGACCCAGGCCGTCGCCTCCTCGGCAATCCGCGACATGCCGACGAGCACGCCGAGCGCGATGCCGAGGCCCGCTCCGACGAAGAGCCCGACGAAATAATGCCAGAGCGAGCCGAGGATCGCCGCGAGCCAGGCGCCCGAGGACACCTCGCGCATGAAGGCCTTGGGCAGCGCGCTCGGCGGCGGCAGGAAGGCGGGGTTCACCCAGCCGAAATAGGGCACCGCCTCCCAGATCAGCAGGAAGGCGATCAAGCCCAGAAGGGCAAGGGCCGGAGCCCGAAGTCTCTTCACAGTGGTCAGCCGCCCGCCTTGATCGCGCGCTCGTAATACTGGGTCTCGAACAATCCGTCGAACGGCAATTCCTTGTCGAGCGAGCCAAGCTTGACCTGATAGGCCTGCATGGCGCGTGCGGGCTCGATGATCTTGCGCGGATCGATCTCGAAGACGCTCGCCGGCGAGCCCAACGCCTTCCGGATCAGCTCGGGATCGACGATGCCCTTGCCGAGCGCGGCGCCGACATGCGGCGCGGCTTTGGCCGGGTCGGCCTTGATCAGCGCCGCCGCCTTGACGAGGCTTGAGACGAGGTTCTGGACGGCGTCGGGGTTCTTCGTGGCGAAGGCGCCGGAGACGGCGACGACCGTGCCCGGCTGACCCGGGAAGACCTCCTCGCCGCCAGCGACGAGCTTGATCGCACTGTTGCGGCTCTGGAGGATGGTCAGCGCCGGTTCGCGCACGCTGCCGCCGTCGACCGCGCCGGCCAAGATCGCCTGCTGGGTCGCGTCGATGCCCATCGGCACGATCTCGACATCGGCCTTGTCGACCTTCGCGACCTCCCAGAGCCAGTATTGCAGCGTGGTGTTGGGCACCGAGCCGGCCGGCTGGGTGGCGAGGCGGGCCGGCTTGCCATTTGCCGCCTTGAACGCCTTGAAGGCGGCCGCAGCCGCGGTACCGGCCGTGAAGAACTTCGACAGCGACGGCGCGGCGACGACGACATTCTCGCCGATGGCGGTCGAGGCGACGACGCGGACGTCGATGCCGCGCGAGCGAGCGACGGCCAGCGGGGCCACACCGGCGACGTAGATGTCGAGCGTACCCGAGGCCAACGCCGAGATCATGTTCGGGCCGGATTCGAAGACGGTGACCGCGCTTTCGAGGCCGCCCTGCTTCAACCAGCCCTCGCCATTGGCGACGAAGAAGGGCGCGGTGCCGACGACCGGGATGTAACCGACCCGTGCCGTGACGGCCTGGGCACGAGCCGCGCCGGCGAACGGGGCCGCCGCTGCCAGGGTCGCACCCGCGATGAGAAACTGGCGGCGATCCATCGTTCAAATCCTCTCGCAAGACGGCGCCAAAACAGCACCCATTGACAGATGGAGAAAAGGATTTTCTATCTGGATGCAAGTGATCGACATCAAAAAGAAACTTATTCTCTTATGATCGCGATCAACGGAACGAATTTTCTCCTATGACGGATTTCAGAGAATGGATGCCATCGACCGCAAGATCCTGACCGTGCTGCAGAACGACGCCAACATCTCGATCGCCGATCTGGCGGATCGGGTCGGGCTCTCGCAGACCCCATGCTGGAAGCGCATCCAGAAGCTCGAACAGGCGGGCGTCATCCTGAAGCGCGTCGCGCTGGTTTCGCCGGAGAAGATCGGGCTCGGGCTCACCGTCTTCGTGCAGATCGAGACGGCCGACCATTCCGGCCCCTGGCTCGACAAGTTCGCGCAGACGGCCGCCGCCATGCCGGAGGTGATGGAATTCTACCGGATGGCGGGGGATGTCGACTACATGCTGCGCGTCGTCGTCGCCGACATGGCCGCCTATGACACCTTCTACAAGAAGCTGATCGAGACGATCCCGCTCAAGAACGTCACCTCGCGCTTCGCCATGGAACGGATCAAGGCGACGACCGCCTACAAGGTGCCGGACCTGCCGCGCCCATGAGCGGCACGGGCCAGCCTTGCCGGTGCATGACAGGCCGGCGTCGCGGATGCTAGGAAGCAGCCCGACGCCCGCGCTGCCCGAGGAGCCGCCTTGTCCGCATCCCGCTCCGTTCTCCTGATCATCGGCGGCGGCATCGCCGCCTACAAGGTGCTCGAAGTGATCCGCCGGCTGAAGGATCGCGGCATCGCCTCGCGCTGCATCCTGACCAAGGCGGGCGAGCAGTTCGTCACGCCGCTCGCCGTGTCGTCGCTGGCGGGCGAGCGCTGCTTCACCGATCTGTTCTCGCTGACCGACGAGGCCGATATCGGCCATATCCAGCTCTCGCGCTCGACCGATCTCGTCGTGGTGGCGCCGGCGACCGCCGACCTCATCGCCAAGATGGCGAACGGCCACGCCGACGACCTCGCCTCGACCGCCCTGCTCGCCACCGACAAACGCGTGCTGATCGCGCCCGCGATGAACCCGCGCATGTGGCAGCACCCGGCGACGCGGCGGAACATGGCGCAGCTCGAAAAGGATGGCATCCTCGTCGTCGGGCCCAATAGCGGCGCCATGGCCGAGCGCGGCGAGAGCGGGCCGGGCCGCATGGCCGAGCCCCCGGAAATCCTCGCCGCGATCGAGCTCGCGCTCGCCGGAGAGAAGCCCTCGACCCGCGCCATCGGCTTCCTCGGCCGGCTGCCGGGCGGCGACCATGCACCGGCCCCCGGCTCGCTCGCCGGCAAGCATGTCCTGATCACCTCCGGGCCGACGCATGAGCCGATCGACCCGGTGCGCTACATCGCCAACCGCTCCTCCGGGAAGCAGGGCCACGCCATCGCGGCGGCGGCCGCCGCCGCCGGAGCCCGCGTGACGCTGGTCAGCGGGCCGGTCACGCTGCCCGATCCAGCCGGGGTCGAGACCATCCATGTCGAATCCGCCCGGCAGATGCTGGCGGCGGTCGAGGCGGCGCTGCCGGCCGATCTTGCGATCTTCGCCGCTGCCGTCGCGGATTGGCGCGTGGCCGACGCCGCATCGGAGAAGATGAAGAAGGACGGCGGAGCCCTGCCGCCGCTCTCGCTGGTCGAGAACCCCGACATCCTCGCCACCGTCGCGCATCGCCCGAACGGGCGGCCGGGCTTCGTCGTCGGCTTCGCGGCCGAGACGCAGCACGTCATCGACCACGCCAGGGTCAAGCTCGCCAAGAAGGGCTGCGACCTGATCGTCGCCAACGATGTCGGCGGTACGGGCGTGATGGGCGGCGACGCCAATACCGTGCATCTCGTGACAGTCGATGGCGTCGAGACCTGGCCGACCCTGCCCAAGGAAGAAGTCGCGAGCCGCCTCGTCGCCCATCTCGCCCAGAAGCTCGCCGCCGCGAAGGCGGACTGAGCTCCAAGGGGCGCGCTAGATCACTGGCGCTGCTCCGCCCGGTCGCGCGCCCGCGCCTCGGCGCTGCGCTCCGCGGGCGGACCATAGCCGCCGGCGCCGGGCGTGATGATCTCGACGATCTGGCCCTTTTCCAGCGCGCCGTCGCCCTTGACGAAAGGCACGACGCCCTCGCTGAAGACGAAGGAGCCGCCCTGCCCCTCGCCGCCGCCCGCCAGTCCCCAGGGCCGCGAGGTCAGGCGCGAATTGTCGACGTTGAGCCGGCACGGCGCTTCCGCCCGGTAGACGCGGCGGAGCCCCATACCGCCGCGCTGGCGGCCATCCCCGCCCGAACCATCGACCAGTTCGTAGCGCAGCAGGGTCAGCGGGTATTCGAGCTCCAATGCCTCGACCGGCAGGTTCGAGGTGTTGGTCATGTGGACATGGACGCCATGGAGCCCGTCCTTGTTGGCGCGAGCGCCGGAACCGCCGCCGATCGTCTCCAGATAGACCCAGAGCTCGCCGCTGCCCGGCTGCTCCCCGGCAAAGGTCGCCGAGGCGACCGCGCCCGAACAGGCCGCGATCACACGGTCCGGCACGGCCTGTGCAAGGGCGCCATGAATCAGGTCGACGACGCGCTGGCAGGCGGCGATGCGGCCGTTGACGGCGGCGGGATGCACGCAGTTCAACACCGTGCCTTCGGTCGCGGTGACGGTGAGCGGCCGCGCCAAGCCCGCATTGGGCGGAATGGTCGGGTCGGCCACGGTCTTGACCGCGTAATACACGGTCGAGAGCAGCGCGGTGTAGACCATGTTGAAGCCCGCCCGCATCTGCGGCGGCGAGTCGAAGGCCAGCCGCATCTCCTCGCCCGCGACGGTGATCGCGACCGAGAAGGTCAGCGGCTCGTCGATCTCGGGATTGTCGAAGGAATCCGAGAAGCGATAGGTGCCGTCGGGAATCGAGGCGATGCCGGCGCGCATCTTGCGCTCGGCATAGTCCTGCAAGGCCTTGCCGGCGGCGAGCACAGTATCGCGGCCATATTTGTCGCAGAGCGCGCGCAGGCGTTCGACCCCGAGCCGGTTCGCCGCCATCTGGGCGCGCAGGTCCGAGAGGCGCTCGCGCGGCACCTGGCAGTTGAGCAGGATGAGTTCCTGCACGTCCTTCATCAGCACGCCGCCGTCATAGAGGCGGATCGGTGGGATGCGCAGGCCCTCCTGGTAGATATGGGCGTGGCCGCGATCGGCGAAATCGGAATGGTGCGCGGTGTTGACCGCCCAGGCGATCATCACGCCCTCGTGGAAGACCGGCTCGGCGAGCACGATATCAGGCAGATGGGTGCCGCCGCCCTCATAGGCGTCGTTGCCGATGAAGACGTCGCCCGGCTTCATATCCGCGACGGAGTGGCGCTTCAGGATATGCGGGATGATGCCGATGAAGGAGCCGAGATGCATCGGGATATGCTCGGCCTGGCAGAGCGTCTGGCCCCCGACGTCGAAGAGCGCGGTCGAGCAGTCGCGGCGCTCCTTGATGTTGGTCGAGTAGCTCGCCTTGACCAGCGCCTCGCCCATCTCCTCGGCGATCGAGGCGAAGGAAGACCCGATGACCTCGACGGTGATCGGGTCGACGCTGACGGATGCAGTCGCGGTCATCACGGCATCTCCAGGATCAGGTTGAGATAGGGCTCGACGGTGGCGGTCATGCCCGGCAGCAGCACGGTGGTCGAATCCATCTGCTCGACGATGGCCGGGCCGGTGAAGCGATTGCCGGATCTGAGCTTGTCGCGGTCGTAGATCGGGCAGGCGACGAAGCCGCCGGCCTCGGGGAACCAGACCTCGCGGCTGCCGATCACGGCGTGGGAGGCGTCCGGCCCGGCATCGGGCTCCGGCCGGAAGGCGGCCTTGGGCACGAGGCCGACCGCCTCGACGCGATAGGTCACGAGCTGGACCGCCTCGCCTTCCGCGACGAAGCCATAGAGGCGCTTATGCGCGGCGGCGAAGCCTTCGGCCAGCGCCGTAATGGTCGCGGGCGTGATCGGCCCGTCCGGTACGTCGATGGCGAGCTCGTAGTTCTGGCCGTGATAGCGCAGGTCGGCGGTGCGCTTCAGCCGGCGATCGGCCGATGCGACGCCCTCCTCCGCGAACCAGTGATCGGCCTGTTCCTGCAAGGCGACGAAAATCTCCGCCATGTCCGGCAGGAGCGCTTCCGAGAGCGTCGCCAATCGCGTCGTCGCGAAATTGGCGCGCAGGTCGGTGAGCAGCAGGCCGAGCGCGCAGCCGATGCCGGGATTGCGCGGCACCACGATGCGCTTCATGTCGAGCTCGCGCGCAAGCCGCGCGGCATGCAGCGGCCCTGCCCCACCGAAGGCGACCAGCGCGTAGTCGCGCGGATCATGCCCGCGCTGGACGCTGATGACGCGGATGGCCTTCGCCATGTTGGCGGTGACGACCGAGATGATGCCTTGCGCCGTCGCCATCAGGTCGAGGCCGAGTTCGTCCGCCAAGCGGCCGATCGCCTGTTTCGACAGCGATTGGTCGATCGGCATGCGGCCGCCGAGCAGATGCGTCGGATTCAGGGTCTGGAGCACGACATTGGCGTCGGTGACGGCCGGCTCGGTCGCGCCGCGGCCGTAGCAGACGGGGCCGGGATCGGCGCCGGCCGAGCGTGGCCCGACCTTGAGCAAGCCGCCGGAATCGATCGCCGCGAGCGAGCCACCGCCGGCACCGACCGTGTGGATGTCGAGCATCGGCGCCTTGATCGGGTAGCCGTGGACATTGGCCTCGGAAGCGAGCTTGGCCTCGCCGTTGCTGAGCAGGGCGACGTCGGAAGAGGTGCCGCCCATGTCGAAGGTGATGAGGCTGGGTATGCCGATCATCGCGCCGATCGCCTGCGCCGCGACGACGCCGGTCGAAGGGCCGGAAAGCACCGTGCGCACCGGCAGGCGCGCCGCCATGTCGAAGCCGATGACGCCGCCATTCGACTGCGTCAGATGCGGCACCGCCTTGAGGCCGAGTTCCTTCAGCCGGTCGGCGAGCCGGCGGATATAGCCCTGCATGACCGGGCCGAGATAGGCGTTGACCACGGTGGTCGAGATGCGCTCGTACTCGCGGAACTCGGGCGCGACCTCATGCGAGGCGCAGATGAAGGCCTCGGGGAATTCCTCGATGACGATGCGCTTGGCCGCCTCCTCGTGCTCCGGCCGGACGAAGCCGTAGAGGAAGCCGATCGCCACCGCCTTGACGCCCTCCGCCTTCAACGCCCGCGCCGCGCGCCGGACGGCGTCCTCGTCGAGCGGCGTCTCGACCGAGCCGTCATGGCGGACGCGCTCGGCGACGCCGAAGCGCAGGTCGCGGGTGACCAGCGGCGGCGCCTTGTCGGCCTGGAGATCGTAGAGGTCCGGCCGCTTCTGCCGGCCGATCTCGATCAGATCGCGGAAGCCTTCGGTGGTGACGAGGCCCGTCTTCACGCCGCGATGCTGGATCAGGGCGTTGGTGCCGACCGTGGTGCCGTGGCCGAAATAGGCGATGTCGGCGGGGCTGGCGCCGACGCGCTCGACGCCTTCCTGCGTGCCGCGCGCGATGGCGCGGGAGGGATCGTCAGGGGTCGAGGGCACCTTCCAGACCGCGACCATGCCGGTCGCATCGTCGAACAGGCAGACATCGGTGAATGTGCCCCCGGAATCGATCCCGATCCGCCACGCCATCTCTGTCGTCCTCCCTTATATCACCGTCGTCTCGGCGGGCGTCCACGCCACGCCATGGCCGAAGCCGCCCTGATAGCCGCAGACAACAGCCGCATGCTCGGCTCCCGCCGCCAGCGCGGCGGCGATGCCGGCTCCGTCCAATATGGCGAGCAGGCAAGCGGCGATGAAACCGTCACCGGCGCCGAGCGTGTCCACCACGGTTGCAGGGCTGGCCGGCTGTTCATGAAAGCTGCCGGCCACGAGCGCCAGCGCGCCCCTCACGCCGCGCGTCGCCACGACCGTGCCCGCACCCCAGCCGATGCAGCGCTCCAGCAGGGCCCGGCAATCCGCATCCGAAGCGGAAGGATGCGAGAGGAAGGCGATATCGACCGCCGGCAGCGTCGCGGCGAGGTTCTCGTCCGTCCAGCGTTCCGAGAAATCGTAGGACAGCCGCCGGGCCACGCCACGCATAGGGGGCAGCGCCTCGCCGAGCTCGCTGTAAATGCTGGAGTGAACGAGATCGTAGCCGGCTATATAAGACAGATCCTCGGCGTCGAACGCGCCCCATTCGCCGCGCACGCCGCGCTCGGAACGCAGGAAGCGCCGATCCTGCCCGTCATGGCCGATGAAGGCGCGGGCGTTCCGGCCGGGCCTGATCCGGCAGCGTGACGTATCGACGCCTTCCTGCCTCAGGACATCGCAGAGAAGCATGCCCGCTTCGTCCGAGCCGATACAGCCGAGATAGCCCGTCTCGGCACCGAGCCGCTTCGCCTGCACGGCAACGTTGACGGCATTGCCGCCGGGGAATTGAAGGCCGCGATCGACATAGGTGTCGACCGTGTTGTCGCCGAGCCCCAGCAGCCTCCAGGCCATCGCCGTCCCTTCCCGGATCAGTACGCCACCTTCCACATGTAGCGGCGGGTGGTGAGCGGCTGGTTGCGGAGCACCGAGAGATGCGCCGAGAAGCGCTTGAGCGCCGCCTGCAGGATATAGGGCGCGACGATCGGGCGGATCTCCGGGTCGATGCCCTTCATCGCGAAATTGCGGGAATCGTAGTTCATCACGCGCCCGGCATAGGTGTCGCAGAACTTCACGACCCGCTCCATCAAGGGCCGGCTCGGGTCTTCCCCCGTGATCAGGATCATCGGCGTCTGCTTGTCGACAATCTCGAAGGGACCGTGGAAGAACTCGGCCGCCTCGATCGGATAGCTGTGCAGCCAGAGCATCTCCATGAGAATGCAGACGCCGAAGACATAGGCCGTGGTGAAGCCCGGCCCCGAGGCGACGTGGTAGATGCGGTCGTCTTCCGCATAGGTCGCGGCATCGGCCGCGGCGCGGGCCTCGTTCTGCTCGGCCGCGTCGCACATCGCCGTCGGAAGCGCGTCAAGCGAGGCGATGAGCTTGGCGCCGAGCGGCCAGCCTTCCTTGGCGGTCATCAGCCCGCCGATCAGCGCCTGCATCAGCATGAACATGGCGGCGAAGGATTCGCTGGTATCGCCGACGAGGAAATGCCGCGGCACCGCCTGCGCCAGCGGCTTGTCGCCATATTGGCTGAAGGCGACGACCTGGCAGGGCCTATCCTTCAGGAAATGCGCCGCCGCCACGGTTTCCGGCGTCGTTCCGGATTTCGAAGCGAGCAGCACCAGCGTCCGGTCGTCGAGCCGCGGCGGGTCGATCGCCATGAACTCGGCCGGGAAATAGCGCCTGACCTCGATGCCCGGCGAAGAGCGCTCGAGCCAGTATTGGATGCCGAGCATCGCCCGGTTCGCCGAGCCGCAGGCGACCATGTAGACGCGGTCGATCTGCGGAGCGAGCTCCTGTCCGAGCGCGAAAGCCGCTGGCAGCGCCGCGCGCGTCGGCTCCAGCCCGGACAGGATTGCGCCGCGGTCGAAGGCGATGGACATGGAAGGCTCCGGACGGGCTTTCAAAGGGCGATGGAATTGGTATACACCAATTCCATATACCAATGACTGTCAAGCCTATTCCAGTTTCGGTGCACGCGCCCTTCGGACAGTAGCCATCCGCAGGTTTTTCGCCTTAAACACGAAGGAAGCGGCCTCGGCCGCCGTCGACGGGGCCCACGGTCGCCGAGAGAGACGCAACGCATAGAGATGCAGGGCATGTCCAAGCCGCTGAAGCGGGTGAAACCGATCTATGTCGAGGCCCAGGACTATATCCTCGACCTCATCGGCGGGCCGGATTACGGGCCCGGCGACCGGATTCCCTCGGAACGGACGCTCGCCGACACGCTCGGCATCAACCGCATGACGGTGCGCAAGGCGATCGACCGGCTGGTCGAGCGCAACGTGCTGGAGCGCAACGGCACCAGCGGCACGCGCATCCCGCTGGTCCAGGTGTCGCGGCCGATCGATGCGCCGGCCTCGCTGGGCATCACCCGCATCATCCGCAATGCCGGCGGCGAGCCCGGCAGCAAATTGCTGCATTTCGGCGAGGAAGGCGCGAGCGAGAGCGTCGCCCGGCGTCTCGAGGTGCCGCCGGGCAGCGAACTCATCATGGCGCGCCGCCTGCGCAGCGTGAACGACGAGGCCTTCTGCATCGAGACGAGCTATCTGCCGGCGCAACGCGTCCCGGGCCTCTCGGCCGAGGATCTGCTCGGCGGCCAGTCGCTCTACGAATTGCTGCGGCAGCGTTACGACATCGAGATCAGCATCCGGGACCGCGAGATCAGCGTCGGGACGGCGACCGAGCGCGAAGCCCAGCTTCTCGCGCTGGCGCCGGGCTCGCCGACGCTCGTGCTGCGGATCGTGGCGCGCGACGGCGACGGCCGGCCGATCGAATATATGCGGTCCATCAACCACCCCCACCACGTCGTCTTCCGCAGCGCGGCACCACCCGCGCAGACGTGATCGCAGCCCCGGTCCGGCCGACGCCGCCGCGGACGGCCGGTCAAGGCGCCTCCTCCTTCCTGCCGCCGGAGCCTTCGTGATGGGCATCACCATCGAGACCATAGAGCCGGACCCGTCCCTCCCCGCCGCCAGCGACGTCGTCGTCATCGGCGGCGGCATCATCGGCATCACCACCGCGCTCTTCCTGGCGCGCGAGGGCATCTCTGTCACCGTCTGCGAGAAGGGCGAGGTCGGCCACGAGCAATCCGGCCGCAACTGGGGCTGGGTGCGCATCATGGGGCGCGACCCCGGCGAGATCCCGCTCGGCCTCGAAAGCATGCGGCTCTGGTCGGAGATGGACCGGCTGGTCGGGGGCGATACCGGCTTCACCCGCTCCGGCATCGTCTATGTCGCCGACACGCCCGCCAAGCTTGCCGAGCACGAAGCCTGGCTCGACCACGCCAAATCCTATCAGCTCGACTCACGCCTGCTCAGCACGCGCGAGATCGACGCCGTGCTGCCGGGCGGCAAGCGCGCCTTCGCCGGAGCGCTGTTCACCTCGAGCGATGCGCGGGCCGAGCCGCAAAAGGCCGTGCCGGCCATGGCCCGGGCGCTGCGCCGCCATGGCGGGACCGTGCTGACACGCTGCGCGGTGCGCGGCATCGAGACGGCGGCGGGCCGCGTCAGTGGGGTCGTCACCGAGCGCGGCCCGATCGCCTGCCAGCGCGTCGTGCTGGCCGGCGGCGCCTGGTCGCGGCTCTTCCTCGGCAATCTCGGAATCGACCTGCCCGCTCTCAAGATCCTGGGTTCGGTGTTCCGGACCGAGCCTCTGGACGGTCCCCCCGTCCACGCCGTCGGCGCCTCCGATTTCGCCTTCCGCAAACGGCAGGACGGCGGCTACACCATCGCCCATCGCGGCGCGAGCGTGGCCGAGATCGCGCCGGACAGCTTCCGGCTGCTCTTCGATTTCCTGCCCTCGCTGGTCAAGCAGCGCCATGAATTGCGGCTCAGTCTCGGCCATCGTTTCCTCGACGAAGCCCGCACGCCGCGGCGCTGGTCGCTCGAGGCGGAAACGCCCTTCGAGCGCATGCGCATCCTCGATCCCAAACCCTCCGAAGCCATTCTGCAGGAGGCGCAACGCAACCTGACCGCCGCTTTCCCCGCCTTCGCCGGCCTGAAGGTGAAGGAGAGCTGGGGCGGGCTGATCGACGCGACGCCCGATGCCGTACCGGTGATCGGCGAGGTGCCGCGGCTACCCGGCTTCTTCATCGCCAGTGGCTTTTCCGGCCATGGCTTCGGCATCGGCCCCGGCGCGGGCCGGCTCACCGCCGACCTGGTCAGCGGTCGCACGCCGATAATCGATCCGAAACCCTTCCGGCTGGAGCGGTTTTCACGGCTGGAGCGGACGACGCGGGTGGGGTGAGCGAAGGGCGCTGGGGACGCGGTGTCATTCCGGACAAGCCGCGTCAGCGGCGCCGATCCGGAAGCCATCGTAGAATGAAGCGCGCTACGATGGATTTCGGGTCAAGCCCGGAATGACGGCGTGTGTCCATTGAAATGCGGTGCGCCGCAGCGCTTCACGCCAGCGCGGCCTCGTCGAGCGAATAGGCGGAGAAGAAATTCGTTCCGCCGGGATAGCATTTGAAGCCGCTGAGACCCTTCACCATCGCATAGCCCTGCGAGCGCCAAGCGAGGCCGACGAGCGGCGCCTGTTCCAGGGCGGACTTCTCCAGCTCGGCATAGATCGCCTTGCGCTTGGCGGGATCGAACTCGGCGCGTCCCTTGGCGAAGAGAGCGTGGATCTCGGGGGTCGGGATCTGCCAGCTCCGCGCCATGTTGGCCGGCAGGTCACCGTCGATCAGTGGTGCGAGACCGTCCGGGTCGTTGTTGTCCGCCGTCGTGCCCTGCACCATGAAATCATAGCGGCCCTTGCCCGCCAGATCGACGCGCGCCGCCCAATCGGGCAGATTGAGGTTTGCCTGAATGCCGATCTCGGCGAGATTGGCCTGCACGACCTCGGCCGTCGATTTGTGCATGCCATATTGCGCCGTCGAGAGCAGCGTGCAGGAAAAGCCGTTCGGCACCCCGGCCTCGGCCATCAGCTTCTTCGCCTTGGTCGGGTCGTAGTTCCAGTATTCCGAGCGGGCCTTGTCGAAATAGGGGCTGCTCGACGGGATCGGAATGCCCTCGAGCTTGCTGCCCCGGCCGAAAAAGGCGGCCTGGACGATATCCTCGCGGCGGATGGCATGGGCGACCGCCTGGCGCAGCCGCACATCCTTGAACGGGCCGGCGCCGCCGTTGAAGTTCAGCCCCATGAAAGGACCGTCGACGGCGACGAGCCGCAGGCGCGAATCCTTCTCGATCGTCCCCATGGACTGCCAGGGCACATATTCGATGAGGTCGATATCGCCGGCCTGCAACGCCGCGACCCGCAGGTTCTCGTCGGCATAGGCGACGAGCTTGATGCCATCGAGCTTTGGCTGACCCGGCTTGTAGTATTTGTCGAACTTCACGACCTCGATCGAAGCACCACGCTCCTGTGCCTTGATCATGAAGGGCCCCGCACCGACGCCGAGACCCGCGCGCCCCTCGATCGAATCCTTGGCGATGATCGGCACATGGGGGCTGGCGAGCCAGATCGGCAGCGTCACGGTCGGCTGCTTCATGACGATGCGGACGGTGCGGGCATCGGGCGTCTCGATGCGCTCGACGCCGCCGAACTCGGCCTTCATGAAGGCCGTCGAATTGGGCGCCGCGATCTGCTCCAGCGTCCATTTCACATCCTCGGAGGTGACCGGCTTGCCGTTCTGGAAGCTCGCCTGGCGCAGCTTGAAGACCCAGCCGGTCTCGCCCTCGCGCTCCCAGCTTTCGGCGAGCTCCGGCCTGACCTCCCCCTTCTCGTCGAAGCCGGTCAGGCCGCGGAAGATCAGCAGCTTGACGGTCAGCGCCGCCGTACCGGTATGGAGCCAGGGCTGCAGACTGGGCGGAAAGCTCGACAGGCCGAAGCGCAGCACCTTGCCGGCAGCCTGGGCATGGGCTCGCAATCCCAGAAGAGGCAAGGCGGCACCGGCGGCGAGCAGATTGCGGCGGGAGATCGAGACCATCGCATACCCCTCTCTGTTCTGGCGGCTTGATCAGCCGAAAGCGCAGAATGATTTGGTATATACCAGCTTGTCAATGTGACTCGCCCCGGCGCCGAAAGACGCGACAAGGCATAAGACACGCAGGGCGCGAACAGCCTGGATCACTCCCGCAAGCAGCGTATCCCGGTATCTTTTTTGCCCGCGTGACCTATTGTCAGGAAGATCGTTCTCCGTCGGCCACCTCCATGGCATCGCTCTCGCCGGGCATCCCCATCCTTGACAGCCCAAAACAACTCGAATGGTATACACCAATTCCCGCAAGGGGATGCTGCCGGTCGGGACGCCCGGCAACGCAGGCCGCGCCTCCGGAGACTGCCATGAGCGAGATCGTCAAAGTCAAATCCGGCAGCAAATACGAGACGCTGAACAGCTATTCGCGGGTGGTGGTGGCGGGCGACATGATCTTCGTCTCGAACACCGCCGGACGGAACTACAAGACCCGTGCCATCGCCTCCGACGCCGGGGGCCAGGCCGAGCAGGCCTTCCGCAATATCGAGGGCGCGCTCGCCGCCGTCGGCGCATCGTTGAAGGATGTCGTCGCGGTCAAGGTCTTCGTGCCTGATATCGCCGACATGGAGGCGGTCAACGCGGTCGTCGGCCGCAAGTTCAGAGACATCGACCCCGCCAACACCACGACCTGCACGCCGCTCGGCCAGCCCGAGCTCAAGGTCGAGTTCGAGGTCACCGCCTACAGGCGCCGCAATCCGGACGAGACGGAGCAGCGCATCGACGTCGACCTCTCCTGAAGGCAGCGCGGCCATGCCTGATGTCGTCATCGTCGGAGGCGGGATCAGCGGCGTCTCAGCCGCCTATGAGATCGCGAAGGCCGGCCATTCCGTGACGCTGTTTGAGGCGTGTGAGCTCGCGGCGATGGCGTCGGGCTGGACGCTCGGTGGCGTCCGCCAATCCGGCCGCGATCCCGCCGAATTGCCGCTGGCGAAGGCGGCGGTCGAGCGCTGGGGCGGGCTCGACGCGGAGCTTGGCGTGCCGACCGGCTATCGCCGCCACGGCAATCTGCGGCTGGCCCGGACGGAAGCGGAAGTCACGGTCATCCGCGAGCTGGTCGCGCAACAGGGCAAGCTCGGCCTGACCATCGAATACCTGCCCGACAACGCCTCCGTGCGGGACAAGGCTCCCGCGATCGGACCGGACATCCTCGCAGCCTCCTTCTGCCCCGGCGATGGCCATGCCGATCCGGTTCCGGCCGTGCGTGCCTATGCCGAGGCCGCCCGCCGGCATGGCGCGATCATCCGTGAAGGCGTGCCGATCCGGGCGCTGATCCGCGAAGGCGACCGCGTCACCGGCGTCGAAACGCAAGATCGCGAAACCATCGCGGCCGACCGCGTCATCCTGGCGACCGGCATCCATTCCCCCGAACTGCTGGCGCCGCTCGGCCTCTCCCTGCCGCTGACCATCAGGCTGGTCTGCGTCATGCAGAGCGTGCCGCTGCCACCGCTGCTCGCGCCGGTCTTCGGCGTCGCCAATGCCGATGCAGCCGGGCGGCAGGAGATCGATGGTCGCCTGCGCGTCACCACCGGCATCGGCGATTGGCCGCATGATCCACGCGGCTGGACGGAGGCGCTGCTCGCCCCGCGCAGCCGCGATGTCGCAGCGTTGATCGCGCGCACGACGCAAATCCTGCCCGCGTTGGCGGAGGCCGGCATCGCCCGGCTCTGGGGCGGGCTGATCGACCTCACGCCCGACGCCCTGCCGGCGATCGACGGCGAAACGGGCATCGACGGGCTCGTCGTCGCCGCAGGGTTTTCCGGGCATGGCTTCGGCATCGGCCCTGTCACCGGCGAGATCCTGGCCGACCTCGCCTTGTCGCGCCGACCGCGCTTCGATCTCTCTCCCTTCCGGCTGAACCGTTTCGCGGACGGCCGGAACAGCACCGCCGAACTCTCCCTGCACGGATAGGACACCGCCCGCCATGCTTGCTCCCGAGGGACGCGTCATCCTGATTTCCGGGGCCAATCGCGGCATCGGTCGCGCCGTCGCCGAGCTTCTGCATGGGGAAGGCTACAGCCTGAGCATGGGTGGACGCGATCTCGCCTCACTGCGGGCGATGAGCGCCGATTGGGACCCGTCGCGGGTCCATGTCGCTCGTTACGATGCCGGCGACTGGGCGAGCCATCGCGCCTGGGTCGATGCCGCGGCGGCCCGCTTCGGCCGGATCGACGGGCTCGTCAACAATGCCGGCATGCATAGCGCCATGACCTTGCGAACGCCGGATGAGGCCGCGCTCGACGCGATCTGGGCGGCGAACTGCAAGGGGCCGCTCAACCTGATCCATTGCGCCCTGCCGCATCTCGAAGCCTGCGGCGCCGGGCGCATCGTCAATGTCGCCTCGATGTCGGGCAAGCGCGTGCGCAACGACCATGTCGCCTACAACATGACCAAGCACGCCATGATCGCGCTGAACCACGCGGCGCGGCGCATCGCCTGGGACAAGGGCGTGCGCGCCACCGCGCTCTGCCCTTCCTTCGTGCGCACCGACATGACGGCCGCGAGTACCGCGCTGCCGCCGGAAGCGATGACCCAGCCGGCCGATCTCGCCGAACTGGTTGCCACCGTGCTGGCACTGCCCAACAATGCGACCGTCGCGGAATTGCTCGTCAACTGCAGGCTGGAGGACACGCTTTAAGCGGCTCGGGCCGGAACCGGGGTGGAGATAGCTCCCCCGGACAGGCCGATGCCGGATCACGAAGACCCGTATTCAACGACAAAAGCAGGGGAAAATCATGAAGAGACCCGTTTCGATCCTCGCCGCCGTGTTGGCCGGCGCGCTGATGGCCAGTCCGGCCCTCGCGCAGAAGACCGTGCTCACCGTCGGCATGCAGAGCTCGGATGCCGGGGTGCTCGACCCGCATCTGAATTCCGGCACGCCCGGCAAGGCGATGCTGCAATGGATGTTCAACGGGCTCGTCCGCATCAAGCCCGGCGAGCTTTCGCCGGAGTTCATCGAGCCCGATCTCGCCGAGAGCTGGACCTCCTCGGCGGACGGCAAGGAATGGACCTTCAAGCTGCGCCAGGGCGTGCAGTGCCACCACGGCTATGGCGAGTTCACCGCGGAGGATGCGGTCTATTCGCTGAAGCGGGCCTCCTCCAAGGACAGCTCGGCCTTCTCGTCGGACTATAGCGCGGTGCAGTCGATCGAGGCTCCCGACAAGTACACCGTCAAGATCGCGCTGAAGGAGCCGATCCCGAGCCTGCTCGGCATCGTCATGAACTACCATGGCGGCAACATGGTCTGTAAGAAGGCCGCCGAGGAATTGGGCAAGGACGGCTTCGCCAAGAAGCCGATCGGCACCGGCCCGTTCATGTTCCAGGAATATGTGCCTCAGCAATACGCCAAGCTCGTCGCCAACCCGAACTATTTCCGCGGCAGGCCGAAGCTGACCGAAATCCTGTACCGCTTCATCCCCTCGGATTCCTCGCGCGATCTCGCCTTCCAGTCCGGCGAGCTCGACATGATGCTGGGGCGGCAGGAACAGGCCTGGGTCGACCGCATGACGGCACTGCCCGGCGTCAAGGTCGTGGCGATGGGCCCGGCCGAGATGTCGGTACTGCATCTCAACATGAGCCAGCCGCCGCTCGACAACATCAAGGTCCGGCAGGCGATCGCCTATGCCATCGACCGCAACGCGATCTGGCAGTTCCGCGGCAAGAACATCTCGCGCCCGGCCGTCTCGGTCGTGCCGTCAGGCTATCTCGGCACGGACGAGAAGGCCCCGCTCCTGCCCTTCGACCTCGCCAAGTCCAAGGCTTTGCTGGCGGAGGCCGGCTTCCCGAACGGCGTCACCATCAAGGCGATCAACACCACCCTGCCCTCGATGCTGAGCTTCACCGAGGCGGTGCAGGCCCTGCTGAAGAAGGCGAACATCACCCTGGAGATCCAGCCGGTGGAGCACGCGACCTTCCACCAGCAGATCCGGCAGGACCTCTCGCAGGTCGTGCATTTCCAGGCGGCGCGCTTCCCGGTGGCGGATGTCTATCTCTCGCAGTTCTTCCATTCGCGCGCGATCGTGAAGACGCCGACCGCCGTGACCAACTTCTCGCATTGCAAGGTGGCGGATGCCGAGATCGACGCGGCGCGTTCGGAGACCGACAAGGCCAAGCAGCTCGCGCTGTGGAAGACTGCGCAGGAGAAGATCATCGCCGAGGTCTGCGCCATACCGGTCAACGAGATGATGCAGCTCTGGGCTTACAAGGACAGCCTCGACCTCGGCTACGAGCTCAAGGCCTCGCTCAATCTCGGCCCGCCGGTGCTGGAGACGACGCGCTTCACGAAGTGAGGCCGGGTTTCCCGACTTCACGGGGAAACTCTGCGTCATCCCGGACAAGCCGCGAAGCGGCGCCGATCCGGGATCCATCGTAGAGCGCCGCGCCCTTCGATGGATCCCGGGACAAGCCCGGGCTGACGGCCGGGTGTCCGTACCCAGCGATCCAGGCTTCTTGCCAGATCAACAGCTTCTCAACGACCGGCGGCATCATGAGCGCCTTCCTCGTCAAACGCCTCGGCTTCGCCATCGTCACGCTCTGGGCCGTGCTCTCGCTGGTCTTCGTCGTCGTGCGCATCGTCCCCGGCGACCCCGCCCAGGTGATCCTCGGCGACCAGGCCGACGCAGCCGCGATCGCCGCGATGCGCACGCGGCTCGGCCTCGATGCCTCGATGAGCGAGCAATACCTGAGCTTCCTCGGGGGCGCCGTGCGCGGCGACTGGGGCGTCTCGCTCGTCACCGGGCGGCCGGTGATCCAGGAGGTACTCGCCGTCCTGCCCTGGACGATCGAACTCACCATCGTCTCGCTGGCGATCGGCATCGTCATCGGCGTGCCGCTCGGCGTCTGGGCGGCCGTCAACCGCAACCGCATGCCGGACTATGTCACGCGCATCGCCTCGCTGCTCGGCCTCTCCTTCCCGCCCTTCGTCTCGGCGATCATCCTGCTGATCGTCTTCGCGATCATGCTGCGCTGGTTCCCGGTGATCTCGGCCGGCAGCGGCTCGGCCTCAGCCTGGTTCCAGTCGATGGCGCTGCCGGCGCTCAATCTCGGATTGATCATGGCGGCCTACATCACCCGCGTCGCCCGCTCGGCCATGCTGGAGGTGATGCAGGAGGACTATGTCCGCAGCGCCCGCGCCAAGGGCGTGCCCTGGCGCGTCGTGGTCTGGCGGCATGCGCTGCGCAACGCGCTGATCCCGATCATCACGATCGTCGGCCTCTATCTCGGCATCCTCATCGGCAATTCGGTGTTGACCGAGATCGTCTTCAACCGGCCGGGTCTCGGCAAGCTGATCGTCGGTGCGCTGAACCAGCGCGACTACACCATGCTGCAGGGCATGATGGTGATCTACACGCTGATCGTCGTGCTCGTGAACATCGCGACCGACATCACCTACGCCCTCGTCGACCCCCGGGTGAAGCTGTCATGAGCACCTCCGTCCATGATGCCGCCCCCGTCGCCCCGCCGCGCCTGCGCTGGCTGAAGGCGACGATCGGCGCCTTCAATGCCAACAAGACCTCCTGGGTCGGGCTCGCCATCGTCGTCGCGGTGATCCTCGCGGCCGTGCTGGCGCCCGTCATCGCCCCGCATGACCCGCTGGAGCAGAACATCCTGTCGCGGCTCCAGCCGCCGCATGACGATTTCTATCTCGGCACCGATTATTTCGGCCGCGACATCCTCTCGCGGCTGCTCTACGGCGCCCGGATTTCGCTGGTGATCGGCATCGCCTCGACCGTCATCGCGATGGTCGTGGGATCGCTGATCGGTTTGCTCGCCGGTTATTATGGCGGGCGCTTCGACGTGGTGGTGATGCAGGCGATGGACATCCTCCTCGCCTTCCCGTCGCTGATCCTCGGCCTGATCCTGGTCGCGATGCTCGGCCCCTCGATGGAGAACATCACCATCGCGATCGCGCTGACCTCGATCCCCTCCTTCGCCCGCATCGCGCGGGCGCCGACGATCACGGTCAAGGAGCGCGACTATATCGGCGCCGGCCGGGCGCTCGCCTTCTCCGACGCGCGGATCATGGCAGGGCATATCCTGCCCAATATCTTCCCGGAAATCCTGGTGATGGCCTCGCTCTGGCTTGCCAACGCCATCCGCACCGAGGCCTCGCTCGCCTTCATCGGGCTCGGCGTCAAGCCGCCGATCGCGACCTGGGGCGGCATGATCCGCGAAGGCTTCGAGAACATTCTCGACAGCTACTGGCTGGTGCTGGCTCCGTCGCTCGCGATCCTCGTCGTCGTCTTCGCGCTCAACGTCCTCGGCGACGGATTGCGCGACGCCATCGACCCCAAGCTGAAGGGCGAGCGATGAGCGGCCCCGTCCTCTCCGTCGAAAACCTCCAGACCGCCTTCCGCGTCGGCGGGCAATGGCGCTGGGCCGTCGAGGACCTGAGCTTCGACGTCGCCCCCGGCGAGACCGTCGCCATCGTCGGCGAATCCGGCTCGGGCAAGAGCGTGACTGCGCTCTCGGTGATGCGGCTGGTCTCATCGGCCAATGGCCGCATCCAGGGCCGGGTCGCGCTGGAGGGCCGCGACCTGCTCGCGCTCAGCGAGGAGGAGATGCGCAAGGTCCGCGGCAATGATGTCGCGATGATCTTTCAGGAGCCGATGACGAGCCTGAACCCGGTGCTCACCGTCGGCTTCCAGATCGCCGAGGCGCTACGCTACCACCGTGGCCTCGATGCCGGCGCGGCGAAGGCAGAGGCCCTGCGCATGCTCGACAAGGTGCGCATCCCCTCGGCCAAGACGCGCTTCGACAACTACCCGCACCAGCTCTCCGGCGGCATGCGCCAGCGCGTGATGATCGCGACGGCACTCGCCTGCAAGCCAAAGCTCCTGATCGCCGACGAGCCGACCACCGCGCTCGACGTGACGATCCAGGCGCAGATCCTCGAGCTGATCAAGACGCTGCAGGACGAGGAGCGCATGTCCGTGCTCTTCATCACCCATGACATGGGCGTCGTCGCCGAGATCGCCGACCGCGTCGTGGTGATGTGGAAGGGCAAGAAGCTGGAAGACGCACCGGCCTCACAGGTCTTCAACACGCCTGTCCACGGCTACACCAAGGCGCTGCTCGCGGCAGTGCCCAAGCTCGGCGACATGGAGGGCCATGCCCGCCCGTTGCGCTTTCCGCGCATCGACCCCGATAACGGCAAGGTTGAGGGCAAGCCGGTCGAGCAGCCCGACACGGTCGCGGCGACCGAGCCGCCTTTGCTCGAAGTCGCGGGGCTGACGACCCGCTTCGGCATCCGCGGTGGCCTGCTCGGCCGCTTGCGGGGCCAAGTCCATGCGGTCGAAGACGTCAGTTTCAGCCTGCGGCGCGGCGAGACACTGGCGCTGGTCGGCGAATCCGGCTGCGGCAAGTCGACGACGGGGCGATCGATCCTGCGGCTGGTCGAGCCCTCCTTCGGCACCGTCCGCTTCGGCGGGCGCGACGTCACCGGGCTCGGCAAAAGCGAATTGCGCGATGTCCGCCGCGAGATGCAGATGATCTTCCAGGATCCGTTCGCCAGCCTCAATCCACGCAAGAGCGTCGGCAGCGCCTTGGCCGAGCCGATCCTGGTGCACGGGCTCGCCAAGGGAAACGAAGCCCGCGAGCGCGTCGCCGAACTCCTGCGCAAGGTCGGGCTCACGCCCGAGATGCATGTGCGTTTTCCGCACGAGTTCTCCGGCGGCCAGCGCCAGCGCATCGCGATCGCCCGGGCGCTGGCGCTCTCGCCCAAGCTCGTGGTGGCGGACGAGGCGGTCTCGGCGCTCGACGTCTCGGTGAAGGCACAGGTGCTGAACCTGATGCTCGACCTGCAGGCAGAACTCGGCCTCGCCTATCTCTTCATCTCGCACGACATGGCCGTGGTCGAGCGCGTCAGCCATCGTGTCGCGGTGATGTATCTCGGCGAGATCGTCGAGATCGGTCCGCGCGAGGCGGTGTTCTCCGACCCGCGCCACCCTTATACGCGCAAGCTGCTGGCGGCAGTCCCCGTTCCCGATCCGCGCCGCCGCGCGCTACGCCGTGAACTCGCCGTCGACGAATTGCCGAGCCCGATCCGCAAGCTCGATTGGCAGGCGGTGCCGACGGCGCTGGTGGAGGTCGCTCCCGGCCATTTCATCCGCCAGCCCGTCGATGCGAGGGCATAGCGCCGGTCAACCCGGCGCAGCTCCGCGGCCGACACGGTCCCATTCCGCCAGGGCCAGCACGAGATGATACAGCACGCGCACCGGGATCACGGTCTGTGCGGGCGCCCCGCTTCTTGTGACCTGATTGAACCAGAGCCCCGTATCGGGCGCGACGAAAGTGCGGAACAGGCCGTCGAGATGGGGTTCGAGACGCCCGGCCGCGTCGTCATCGCCGAGCAATTCGATCCGGGCCAGAAACGCCTTGATCGCCTCGGTCTGCGGCCAGAGCAGCTTCGTCGGCGCAACGAGCTTTCCGGCCCGGTCGAGACCGTCGAAGGCCGCGACGGGCCCCGCGACGCCATCATCCAGGCCGTGACGGATGGCGAAGGCGTAGAGCCTGTCCGCGAGGTCGCGCGCCGCCACATCGCCGGTGAGCCGCCAGTGATGCAGCAGCAGCCAGGTCCATTCGAAATGATGCCCCGGCTCGCGCAAGGCGCCGGCGGCGCCGGGGACCGGTTGCCAGTCCTGCGTGAAATATTCGCCCAGCGAGCCGGTCTCGGTGTCGACCATGCGCTCGCGGGCCAGTCGGACGATATCGCCGGCGCGGTCGAGCCAGCGCTTCTCGCCCGTGGCCTCGGCAAGCGCGTGGAAGGCTTCGAGCAGATGCATATGCGGGTTCTGTCGGCGGGGCAGCGTGCCGAGCGTGTCCTCGGCGAAGCCGCCCTCCGGATGCGACATCTCGCGCTCGATGAAGCCGATGACCTCGTCCGCGATGGCGAGCGCCTGCCCGTCCCGCGTCGCCCGATGAAACCAGGCCATGGCGAAGAGGACGAAAGCCAGATCGTAGAGATCGGTGCGGGCGTCGACCGGCGTGCCGTCCTCGCCGACGACATGGCGGAACCGGCCCTGCCCGTCGCGGCAGCGATCACGCAGGAACGCAAAACCGTGCTGAGCGGCGGCGAGCGCCGGACCGGAAGGGTCGAGCAGATGCGCATGGCTGAACACATAGGTCAGCCGGGCCGTGACCAGCGTCGTCCTGACCGCACCGGCATCGTGCCTGGCGTGCGCCGGATCGAAATGCTCGACGAAGCCCGGGCGGCCCGGCTGCAGGGCCCGCTCGATCCAGCCGGGGATCAGAACCTGCCCCAGCCAGTCCCGCGGCGAGCCGATGGTCGCTTCCAACGCTTCGATGCGCTTCATCGATCGATATCCTCCCCGAGGAACGCCGGGGCCGGACCGCGCGCGGCCGGTCCCCTCTCCTCGCTCGGGCACGAGCCCGATTCAGGGCAGCCCCGTCAAGGCGCCTCCGCAGCGACCCCATTCCCCGGCCGGCAGATGGGTCGGGCGCAGGCATGTCGGGAGCTCAGGCAGCGGCCGGAATGGGAGTTGAACAGCGCCCTGCATGCGGCCTAGAACGGGGCGTCCGCGACGCGAGGGGTCATCTTGAGCACACTGCACGACAGCCCCCGCTTCGAGATGATGGTCCTCGACGACCGGATCTTCGATTGGGGCCTCCCGACATATCAAACGGACATGTCGGCCGGCATCGACCTTTTCGCCTGCATCGACGAACCGCTCGATCTTCAGCCGCAAGCCGACGCGGTCCTGATCCCATCGGGCATCGCGATCCAGATGAACGATCCCAACGTCGCCGCCTTCCTGCTCGCGAGATCTGGGCTGGGGCACAAGAAGGGCCTCATCCTCGGCCAAAGCGTCGGCACGATCGACGCGGATTACCAGAACCAGATCTTCATCAGCGCCTGGCTGAGAACGCCGCCGGGAAGCGCGCCACTTCGAATAACCCCCGGCGACAGAATAGCGCAGCTCGTCTTCCTGCCCATCCTGCGGCCGACCTTCAAAGTCGTCGAAGCCTTCTCGGCTTCCACGAAAAGAGGGGGCGGCGGCTTCGGCTCGACGGGCATCGCCGGCGGCGAGGCTCCGGGAGGCCGGTCATGATGCTCCTCTCCCGCCGCAGCCTTCTCGCCATCGCCGCGGTGGTCGACATCGCACTGCATGCGCGACCCTCGCCGGTGGCGGCGAAGCTGCTCGCCGCGCGGCACGCCTTGCCGCCGCGCCATCTCGAGACACTGCTGCAGGCGCTGGTGCGCGCCGGAATCCTCAAAGGCGTGCGCGGCCCGCGCGGCGGCTACGAACTGGCGCGCGAGCGCCGCAGGATCACGGCCGGTGACATCGTGCGCGCCGCGATGGAGGACGATGGCGAGGATGCGCTCGGCCCGATGCCGCATTCGGCCCTGATCGACGATGTGATCGCGCCCCAGGTCGAGGCCGCCTCAGCCGCCTTCCTGTCGTCACTGGAGGAGGTCACTGTGGAAGAGTTCTGCCGGCGCGCTTTGGACCGGGCGGCGGCCGCGGATGGCAGGTCCCACCCCGATTTCACAATATAAAGATGTGATTTATCTCTTTCTTCGACAGAACGTGTGAATTACGTTAGCTTCACCGGCCAAACGGCCCGATCCCAAAACGGCCCGACCCAAGGAGTCTCCCATGGCTGAAGCAGCGCAGAAATCCTCGACGCCCCCCGCCAAGGCCCCCGGTCGCGGCCGGATCTACAACTCGATCACCGACACCATCGGCGACACGCCGCTCGTCAAGCTGAACCGGCTTCCGGCCGAGCGTGGCGTCAAGGCGACGATCCTGGCCAAGCTCGAATTCTTCAACCCGATCTCGAGCGTGAAGGACCGCATCGGCGTCAACATGATCGATGCGCTGGAAGCCTCCGGCGCGCTCAAGCCCGGCGGCACGCTGATCGAGCCGACCTCCGGCAATACCGGCATCGCGCTCGCCTTCGTCGCCGCCGCGCGCGGCTATCGGCTCATCCTCGTCATGCCCGAGACGATGTCGCTGGAGCGGCGCAAGATGCTCGCCCTGCTCGGCGCCGAGCTCGTCCTGACGCCCGGCCCCGGCGGCATGCGCGGCGCCGTCGCCAAGGCCGAGGAGCTGAAGAGCGAGATTCCGGGCTCGATCATCCCGCAGCAGTTCGAGAACCCGCACAACCCCGAGATCCACCGCAAGACGACGGCCGAGGAGATCTGGAACGACACGAATGGCCAGGTCGACATCGTCATTTCCGGCGTCGGCACCGGCGGCACCATCACCGGCGTCGGCCAGGTGCTCAAGGCGCGCAAGCCGGGCGTGAAGATGGTCGCGGTCGAGCCCGAGGATTCGCCCGTCCTCTCCGGCGGCCAGCCCGGTCCGCACAAGATCCAGGGCATCGGCGCCGGCTTCGTGCCCGGCGTGCTCGACCGCGCCGTGATCGACGAGGTCGTCACCGTCGGCAACCAGACGGCCTTCGAAACGGCCCGCGCGCTCGCCAAGAGCGAGGGCATCCCGGCCGGCATCTCCTCGGGGGCAGCGGTCGCGGCGGCGCTTGAAGTCGGAGCGCGGCCGGAGAATGCCGGAAAGACCATCGTCGTGATCATCCCCTCCTTCGCCGAGCGCTACATCTCCAGCGCCCTGTTCGAGGGTCTGTGAGCGAAGGCAGCGTCCATATCGTCCGGCTGGCGGAAAGCCTGCCGGACGAGTTCGAAGCGCTGCGCAGCGAGGCGAGCGCCGAGAGTTTCGCTTTCATCGAGGGGCTGCGCGCGGAGTGGCTGTCCGGGCAATATAGCGGCGATGACGACCGCTTCGCCGCCTTCGCGGCTTACCGCGAGGGAGAGCTCGCCGGTATCGGCGCGGTGACGCCAGACCCTTACGACCCGGCGCCCGATCTGCTGCGGGTGCGGCATGTCTATGTCCGGCCGTTGCATCGCGCGGCCGGCGTCGGCCGGGTGCTCGCCACGGCCCTGATCCAGCAGGGGCTGGAGCTGGCGCCGCGGCTTTCGCTGCGGGCGGCCGACCCACGCGCCGCGGCCTTCTGGGAAGCGAACGGCTTCACGCCCGATAACGGCGGCACGCGCCGCTCGCATCTCCTGACGCGCTGAGCCGGCTCAGCGCGTCAGCACGAGCCGATTGCCCCAGGGGTCGGCGATGGACGGCACCCCGTCAGCCTCTTCGCCACCGGCCGCGATGATGCGCTCCCGCATGGCCGCGAAATCGGCCGTGTCGCGCGCCACGATCTCGAAACGGTCGAGCCCGGCCTCGCCGGCGCCGCGAAGGCCGGCGCCACGGCTACCCCAGATATTGCCGGCGATGTGATGGTGGTAGCCGCCGCTGGCAAGGAAGCTCGCGCCGGGATAATGCACCATCACATCGAAGCCGAGCAGGCCGTGATAGAACGCCTCGGCGGCGGCCGTGTCGCCGACGCGCAGATGGATGTGCCCCATGCCCGTCCCCTCCGGCATGCCGGCATAGGCGCCGGTTGCCGCCTCGGCCAGCAAGCGGTCGAGATCGAGCCGCTCGGTCGCCATGGCGATGCCGCCATCCGGCTTGCGCGGCCATTCCTGGCGCTGGCGGTCGCGATAGATCTCGATGCCGTTGCCTTCCGGATCGGAGAGATAGAGCGCTTCGCTGACGAGATGGTCGGAGGCGCCTTCGAGCCGGATGCCGGTCGTGGCGGCATGGCGCAGCCAGTTGGCGAGATCGCGCCGCGACGGCAGCAGGATGGCGAGGTGAAAGAGCCCGGCCGCCGAGGTCGGCTGCGCGGCGCCTTCGACGAGGCGGACCAGAACAGTTTCACCGACGCCGAGTTCGGCGAGGCCGGGAGCGTCCCGCAGGAGCTTCAGCCCGATGGCATCGCGATAATAGGCCGTGAGCTTCGGCAGATCGCGGGCCCGCAAGGTCACCGCGCCAATGTGATAGGGTGCGTCGTGAGCTTCGAGCCGCGTGGCCGCTCCCGCCTTGTCCTGAACTGCGAGCATGTCGTTGTCCTTCCTTGCGCGGCCAGGCCACGCTTCCGGGGAAGATGGTCCTTCGCGGCGCATTTGTCGCCATTCCGGTCGGCAAATGCGGGATTGCACCATCGCAATGACGAGACCGGTGAGAATGCGGATCTCAGGCCGGGCGTGGGCGGTCGATGGCAAAATGGCGAAACCAGCGTTCCTCCCCGCCGCGCAGCAATCCGCCGAGCAGCCTCGAAGCGAGGAAGCTGAAGGTGATGCCGTTGCCGCCATAGCCATAGGCGGCGAACAGGCGGGGCCGGCCGGGCACGCGCCCGATCAGCGGCAAGCCGTCCGCCGTCTGCCCGAAGGCGCCGGACCAGGCAAAGTCCACATCGAGCCGCGCCTGCGGCAGCAAGGCATGAAGGCGGGCGCGAAGGGCCTCGGTCTTGGCCGGGCCGAGCTTTTCGCGGCGGTCCGGATCGGCGAAGTCCTCATCCTCTCCGCCGAAGACGATGCGTCCCTCCAGGGTCGTGCGGCAGTAGGAATAATCTTCCGAAGCCTCCCAGACGAGAGCCGGCCCCGGCCAGAGCGCCTGCGGCGACTGCGGAACCGTTGCGATCGCCCAGCTCGAGGCGGTGCTGTGCAGATCGTCGTTCACGCAATCGGGCATGACGTAACCCGTCGCGAGCACGACATGGCCGGCCTCCACGGTGACGCCGCCGGAGAGCGAGATCGCCACCGACCGGCCGGCATCGTCGTAAGCAACGGCCTCGTCGCGGATCATGCGCGCACCGGCCCGCGCCGCCGCCGCGAGCAGACCATGGCAGAGGCAAAGCGGGTCGGCCTCGGCCGAACCGGGCGATACGATCGCGGCGGCGCGGTCGAAACCGAACGCGTTCAGCAGCGCGGCATGCTCGACGAAGCTGCCCGGCAACCCGGCCCTCTCGCGCAGAGTGGCTTCATCGCGCAGCTCGCGCGGCCCGACATCGCCTGCCGCCAGATAGATCGAATCGCGCCGGGCGAAGCTGCAGGGCAGGGCCAGCTTCTCGACGAGGGCCCCCAGTCCCGCGACGGCCCTGAAGCTCAGCTGATAGATCTCGGCCGCCCGCTCGAAGCCATAGAGCGCGGCGAGCTCGCGCAGGGACAGATCGATTTCCCATTGCAGCATCGCCGTCGACGCCGCCGTGCTGCCGAAGCCTCCGCGTTCCCGGTCGATCACCGCGACATCGAGCCCGATCGCGGTGAGATGCTCGGCGAGGAAAGCGCCGGTGATACCGGCACCGACGATGGCGACGTCGCAGCGCATGTCACGCTCGAGCGGGCGCCCCTGCGGGCGCTGCAAGGCCGGGCGCCAGGGGCCGGTGCCACTGCGCAGATCCTCATGGCGGGTCGTTTCCGGATCGAGCATCCTCAGCCGGCCCGTGGCGGGCCGACCCGGTCGGCCATCGTCGCGCCGCGCTCGCCGAGCGGCTTCGCCCGACCTGCGGTGGTGTCATGCGCGGTCTGGTGTTCCAGCTCGGCGTTGAGCTCGGCGCCGGCCAGCACGATCGTCGCCGAGAGCCAGAGCCAGGTCATGAAGACAACGACGGTCGCGAGCGAACCATAGGCCGCCGTGTAGTTGCCGAGCGTGCTGACATACCAGGAGAAGGCATAGGAGGCCGCGGCCCAGAGCAGCGCGGCAGCGACGGCGCCCGGCATCACCCAGACGAAGCGCATGCGCTCGCGGCTCGGACCGATCCAGTACAGGCAAGCGATCGAGAGAATCGCAACGACGAGGAAGATAGGCCAGCGCACCAGCCGGATCAGCCGCTCCAGCTCGGAATGGAACGGGAAGAGCGCGGTGACCACCGGCAAGCTCGCGATGATGACCAGCACCGAGGCGAGCAGGACGATGCCGCTCACCGTGGTGAAAAGCGAGACGGCGTTGAGCTTGAGGAAGCTGCGCTTCTCCTGCTCGCGATAGATGATGTTGAGCGCGTCGAAGATTGCCTTCACCGCCGCATTTGCCGACCAGGTCGCGACCAGAAAGCTGATCACGAAGGTCAGCGAGAGCGAAAAGCCGGACTGGCCCGAAAGCCGCATCGCCTGCTCGTGAATGAGCTCGCGCGCGGCTTGCGGAAACATGGCCGTGATCGCGTCGAGCTGGCCGGCGATCGTCGCCGGGTCGGTGAAATAGCGATAGATCGTGACCAGCAGCGAGAGCGCCGGCACCAGCGAGAGCAGGGTGAAGAAGGCGACGGCGCCGGCCAGCGAGGTCAGCCGGTTGTCGCCGACATTGCCGACGAAGCGCAGCAGCACATCCTTCCAGCCGAGCCAGGTCATCTGCAGCGGCGTCCGCGCCAGCCGGCCGCGCGCCGCCTCCCGCCTGCGGCGGACGCGACGGCTGGAGACGACCCCCGAGAGATAGCCGAGCGCGACGCCGATGCCCGCCGCGCCGGTGATCCGCTTCAGGAAAGCCATCTCGGGGTCCGGTCTCCGTTACGAAGAGTCTTCTGTCCTGCCGCATCGTCTTCACGCGAACCGGCGTCCGCTTCGCCGAAAATGCTCCGGGCCCAGCTTGCGGGCAACAGGTCCGGCCCGCAATTGTTCCCTGAAGGGCGGGCGAGAAGGCCGCCTTAGCCGATTGTTAACCTTAATGCTTCGTTATCGGCCGGCGCCGCCCTCGATGGGCCGGCGCTTGCGATTCAACGGAAGCCCGATGACGAAGCTGCTCAAAGCCGGCCTGACGAGCCTCGCGATCCTGCTCTCGGGAGCGGCCAGCGCGGCCGATCTGCGTGGCGTCGCGCTGCCGCCGGCGCCGGAGCTGCCGGCCTTCTATTCCTGGACCGGCCTCTATGCCGGCCTGCAGGGCGGCTATTCCTGGGGCAGCAACCGCGTCCGCATCGGCGGGCCCGTCGGCCCCTTCGCGCCGACGAGCTTCCGGGCCGACGATGATTCCGCCTTCGGCGGCGCCCATGCCGGCTTCAACTACCAGTTCGGCAGCGTCGTGCTCGGCATCGAGGGCGACATCGAGGCGCTCAACAGCCGCAGCCGCTTCGACGGCGTCGGCATCGCCGCGCGCATCGACCAGAACTGGCAGGGCTCGGCGCGGGCCCGCATCGGCTATGCCTTCGACCGGCTGATGATCTACGCCACCGGCGGCGCCTCCTTCAGCGAATTCGAACGCCGAGTCTTCGACCCGGCTGGCTTCGGGGAGCGGCTGAGCACCACGCGGACCGGCTGGAATGTGGGCGCCGGCGTGAACTTCGCCTTCACCGACAACTTGATCCTCGGCGCCGAATACCGCTACACCGATTTCGGCAAGAACCGCTTCGCGACCTCGGGCGCCCTGCCCGGCCTGAGCGGCGAGCAGGAGCTGACCACGCACAGCGCCCGCGCCAGCATCGCCTACAAGTTCTGAGGCTTGCCTGCGCCGCCATGCTCAGGCTCGACCCGAGCAGCTCGCGACATGGAGGCTCGTGCGCCTCTTTCGGCCTGAGATTCTCAGGCCTGTGCTACGCTCCGCCCGAGAATGACCGGAAGGCGCAAGCGCTTCCTCAAAACCCCGTGCGCTGGCGGATGGCGGCGGCCAATGTGCCGTCGTCGAGATAGTCGAGCTCGCCGCCGACCGGCACGCCATGGGCGAGCTTCGTCACCTTGACCGGCAGATGCGCCATGAGATCGGTGATGAAATGCGCCGTGGTCTGGCCGTCGACCGTGGCGTTGAGCGCGAGGATGACCTCCTTCACCGCCGGATCGGAGGCCCGCGCCACCAGCGCGTCGAGCGAGAGATGCTCCGGCCGCACCCCGTCCAGCGCCGAAAGCACGCCGCCCAGCACATGGTAGCGGCCGGAGACCGCGCCCGAACGCTCCAGCGCCCAGAGATCCGAGATATCGGCGACGACGACGATCAGGCTGTCGTCGCGGCGCGGATCGCTGCAGAGCCCGCAAGGGTCCCTGGTATCGACATTGCCGCAGGTCGAGCAGACGACGATGCGTTCGCGCGCCACCGCCATCGCCTCGGAGAGCGGGCCGAGCAATTGCTCGCGCTTCTTGACCAGATGCAGCGCCGCGCGCCGGGCCGAACGCGGCCCGAGCCCCGGCAGCTTGGCCAGAAGCTGGATCAGCCTTTCGATCTCGGGACCGGCAATGGCGCGGGACATGCTGCTTCTCAGAAGATGGGAGGCGTCATCCCGGGCGACCGCAGGGAGACCCGGGATCCATGCCGGAACGGTTCAGACATGGATCCCGGCTCTGCGTTCGCTTCGGCCGGGATGACCCGTGCGGATATGAAATCAGAACAGCTTCATGCCCGGCGGGATCGGCAGGCCCTTGGTGACCTCGGCCATGCGCTCCTGCATGACGCGCTCGGCGCGGCCGCGGGCATCGCCGGCTGCCGCGACGATCAAATCCTCCAGGATCTCGCGCTCGTCCGGCACCATCAGGCTGGGGTCGATCTTCACGCTCCTGAGCGCGCCCTTGGCCGTCATCGTCACCGTGACCATGCCGCCACCCGCAGCGCCCTCGACCTCGATGGTCTCGAGCTCGGCCTGCATGTCGGCCATCTTCTGCTGCATCTGCTGAGCCTGCTTCATCAGACCCATCATGTCGCGCATCGGAAATCCTCCTCGGGAAACTGCAAACGATCGTGATCAGAAATCGATGCCGTCGAAATCCGGCTCGGCATCGTCGAAGAGCGGTTCGGCATCGGGCAGGTATTCGTCGCCGGCCGGCGCTGCGGCATTCTCGGCCGCCTCGACGGCGCGCGGATCGCGGACATCGACGATGCGCGCGCCGGGAAAGCGCTCCAGCACCGCCTTGACGGAGGGGTGGGCGGCGGCATCGCTCTCGCGCTGATCCTTGGCGGCGATGGCCTGCTCGCGCATCGTCGCGCCGCCCTCGGCGTTGACGACCGCGACCATCCAGGTCTGGCCGGTCCACTCCTTGAGCTTGCGCGAGAGATCCTGCGCCAGCGTGCGCGAGGCGCCCTCGACCAGCGAGAACTCGATGCGGCCGGGCTCGAACCGCACCGGGCGGATATCGCGCTCGAGCGCGATCTTCAGGGTGATCTCGCGATGCTGGGAGGCCAGCGCCACCACATCCTCGATCGAGGCGACGATCGCCTGCGGGGCCGCAACGGCGCGCGGTGCGGCGACAGGCGCCGGATTGGCGCTGGCGAGGATCGGGCGCGCGGCCAGCGCGGTGTTGCCGCCGCCGGAGGGCGGACGCGGCGCGCCGCCACCATGGCCGTTTCCTTGGCCATTGCCGCCGGGGATGGCGCCCGCGCCGTCGCGCAGCATCTTCAAGGCTTCGTCCGGCGTCGGCAGGTCGGCGGCATGGGCGAGGCGCACCAGGACCATTTCCGCTGCCATTACCGGCCGGTCGGCCTGCTTCACCTCGGCAATGCCCTTGAGCAGCATCTGCCAGGTGCGGGCGAGCACGCGCAGCGAGAGGCGCTGGGCGAAGTCGCCGCCGCGCACGCGCTCGGCCTGGGCGAGCGTCGCGTCCTTGACGGCGTCCGGCACGAGCTTGAGGCGGGTGACGAGATGGGTGAATTCGGCGAGGTCGTTCAACACCACGACCGGATCGGCGCCGGCATCGTATTGCGCGCGCAATTCGCCGAGCGCAGCGGCGATGTCGCCCTTCATCACCGACTCGAACAGGTCGATGACGCGCGCCCGGTCGGCGAGGCCGAGCATGGAGCGGATGTCGTCGAGCGTGATTCGTCCGGCGGCATGGGCGATGGCCTGGTCGAGGATCGAGAGCGAATCGCGCACCGAGCCCTCGGCGGCGCGGGCGACGGCGGCAAGTGCCTCATCCTCGGCCTCGACGCTCTCGGTGCGGCAGATGCCGGAGAGATGGTTCACCAGCACGTCGGATTCGACACGGCGCAGATCGAAGCGCTGGCAGCGCGACAGCACGGTGATCGGCACCTTGCGGATCTCGGTGGTCGCGAAGATGAATTTCGCGTGGGCCGGCGGCTCCTCCAGCGTCTTGAGGAGCGCGTTGAAGGCGGCCGTCGACATCATATGGACTTCGTCGATGATGTAGACCTTGTAGCGGCCGGAGACCGGCGCGTACTGGATGCCCTCGATGAGCTGGCGGACATTCTCGACGCCGTTGTTCGAGGCGGCATCGAGCTCCATCACGTCGATGTGCCGGCCCTCGATGATGTCGCGGCAATGGATGCCGAACTCGCGCAGATCGGTGGTCGGCGCGCCGCCGCCATCGGCCGTCTGGAAGTTGAGGGCGCGGGCGAGGATGCGGGCGGTCGTGGTCTTGCCGACGCCGCGGACGCCGGTCAGCATCCAGGCCTGCGGAATGCGCCCCGCCGCGAAGGCATTGGTCAGGGTGCGCACCATCGCATCCTGGCCGATCAAATCGCCGAAATGGGCCGGGCGGTATTTGCGGGCCAGCACGCGATAGGGCGTCGGCGCCGCGACGGCCGGCACAGGCGCGGGGTCGAAGCCGGCGAAGCCCGGCTCGTCTGCTGTGGCGGCGTCGATCTCGTCGGTCATGGAAACTGGTTTCGCCAATCGGAAGGCGAGGGTCAATGCCGCCGCGGGCCAGAAGGCCCGGTTACACGCGACTCGCATGAGGTGGGAGGCTGGACGAAGACCCGTTCGGTCTCGTTAGGGCTGCTTCCTTCCGGACCTGACCCGGTTGGCGAGTGAGACGTCCCTCGCCAACCTCCCGGGCGCTATATCGGGGATGTCCGTGCGAAGCGCAAGCCTGCCGGCGAGAGATCCGCGACCTCAGGACCGCTTCGCCGCCTCGGGCGGGCGGTTTTCCTCCTGCGCCGCGAAGACGTTATGCGCATAGGCGTCGAGAATCGCTTCCGAGCGTTGAAGGCGCTCGGCCGCCTCCCCGGCACGGGGGGCGCCGTAGAAATCGAGCTTGCGGATCTTCTCGATCCAGTTGCGGAATTTCATCAGCTCCTGCTCGTTCTCCTCGAGCTCGGCGAAGGTGAAATGCGCGTTGCGCGTCTCGTCGTCGATCTCGGCCTCGAAGGCGAGGCATTTCTCGATGAATTCCTTATACTCGTCGTCACGGTCCGCATTGAAGCGCGCGACGACTTTCTCCTGCTGCTTCTGGTCGAGGCCGACCGTCGCCAGCAGCAGCGCCTCGCCCTCGGCCTCGGCGATCTCGTTCTCGAGCATCTTGAGCCGCCGCAGATGGTCGTCCGTCTTGGGCAGCAGGCAGACGCCGCCCTGCAGATAGACCGCTCCCATCCCCTTGAGCTTGCGCCAGATCGAGACGCGCTTGCGCGCCGGCTCGGCCGGAACCTTGTAGGTCAGCAGCAACCATTCGAGCGACGCCATGGAACTCCTTGAATGTTACCATCGTTACAAATATGCTAGCATCAAAGTCGTTTGATGCTGCTGCCATCGTGACAGCAAAAGCTGTCGCTGTCGCCTGCAAGCTCGATCGTTCACGCGAGGTTTCCCGTGACCTGGACCATGGCTGCCCCGGCTCTCTCCGCCGCCTTCCTCGCCTCGCTGGTCGAGGTCGTCGAGGCTTTCACCATCGTTCTCGCCGTCGGCACCGTGCGCGGCTGGCGGCCGGCGCTGATCGGCACGGGCTGCGCGCTCGGGGCCCTCGCCCTGCTGGTATTGCTGCTCGGCCCGGCCCTGACGCTGATCCCGCTGCAAGCCCTGCAGCTCGTCATCGGCGTGCTGCTGATGATGTTCGGCCTGCGCTGGCTCAGAAAGGCCATCCTGCGGGCCGCCGGCTTCATCGCGCTCCATGACGAGGAGGCGGCTTTCGCCAAGGAAACCGGGGCCTTGCAAGCCGGCGACAGCGGAACGGCGAGCCGCCGCGACTGGCTGGCCGGGCTCACCGCCTTCAAGGCGGTGATGCTCGAAGGCATTGAGGTCGTCTTCATCGTCTTGGCCGTCGGCGCCGGCCGGGGTCTGCTCTGGCCCGCCAGCCTCGGAGCCCTGGCGGCCTGCGCACTCGTGCTGGCGCTCGGCCTCATCCTGCGCAAGCCGCTCGCCCGCGTTCCCGAGAACACCCTGAAATTCGCGGTTGGCGTGATGATCTCGGCCTTCGGCATCTATTGGACGGGCGAGGGCCTCGGCGTGAGCTGGCCCGGCGCCGATCTGGCAATCCTCGCGCTGGCGGCGCTGCTGCTTGCCAGCGCGCTCACCCTCGTCGCGGCCTTTCGCAAGCGCTCCGTGGAGATGACGGCATGAAAACCATCGCCATGATCCTGCGCGAAATTGCCGCGCTGTTCGTCGATGACGGGCGGCTTGCGCTCGCCATTCTCGCGCTGGTCGCGTTCTGCACCGTGCTGGCGTTCGGCCTGCACGGCCCCGCGTCCGGGATCGCCGCGGTGCTGACGGCGGGCTCGATCGTGATCCTGGCGTTCAGCGTCCGGCAGGGCGCGAGGCGCAAACCCCATTGAATGATCCGCGAAGCTCGCAGACAGCCGTTTCACGGATCATTCGGCATTGACTCGGTGTCGCCCATCCGTCATAAGCCCGCGACCTGCGCAGCCTCAGGGCGGCGCCGAACCCTATTGCATGACAGGCTCGATCGGCCACGCTTTCCCCGGAAAGCCGCAGTCGTCGCGCTGACCAAGGCCCCCGGAGACGGACCGTGAAGAGAACCTATCAACCCAGCAAGCTGGTTCGCAAGCGCCGCCACGGCTATCGCGCCCGCATGGCGACCAAGGGTGGCCGCAAGGTCATCGCCGCCCGCCGCGCGCATGGCCGCAAGCGCCTGTCGGCCTGACGACAGCGGCGCGTGACGATCACGCGCCCGTTCCGGAAGACTGGCCAACCGCCATGCGCCTCGCCCGTCTGACGCAACGCAAGGAATTTCTCGCGGCGGCCGAGCACGGCCGCCGTTTTCGTTCGTCCGTCTTCACCGTGCAGGTGCGCGACGCCACGGCTGAGGAGGGACGGGACGGCAAAGCGGCCCGCGGCCTGCGCCTCGGCCTCACCGCCTCGCGCAAGACCGGCAATGCCGTGAAGCGCAACCGGATCCGCCGCCGCCTGCGCGCAGCTGCGGCAAAAGCGCTCGCCGCGCAGACCGACCGCCCCTGCGACGTCGTGATTATCGCCCGCGCCGAGGTGCTCGGCGCCGATTTCGGGCATCTGGTCGCCGATCTTTCTATTGCCATCGACAGGGCAAGGCCGCAAAAGCCGCAGGCCGACCGGCGCCGTGCAGGCACTGCGCGCGGCACGCCGCCTTCGTCTTCCGTTTCTTCCGCCTGAACCAGCCGGACCCGAGCGAGACCCGTTTCCGATCATGATGAAAGAAGACAACCGCAATCTGCTTCTCGCGATCGTCCTGTCCGTGGTCATTCTGCTTGGCTGGCAGTTCTTCTATGCCAAGCCGCAGATGGACAGGCAGCAGGAGATCGCCCGGCAGAACCAGCAGGCGCAGAGCCAGTCCGCTCCGGCCGGGGCCGTCAATCCCGCCGCGACCGCTGCCCCACCCGGTTCGGCCGGAAGCTCGGCCGCTCCCGGCACGGTGCCCGGCGCCGCCGGAACGCAGATCGCCGGCACGCGCGAGCAGGCCCTGGCCGCGAGCCCGCGCATCAAGATCGACACGCCGAAGATCGCCGGTTCGATTTCGCTCGCGGGCGGACGCATCGACGACGTTTCGCTCAAGGCCTATCACGAGACGGTCGACCCCAAGAGCCCGATCATCGTCCTGCTCTCGCCGGCCGGCGGGCCGGAAGCCTATTATTCGGATTTCGGCTGGGTCGCGGCGCCCGGCAGCAATGTCACGGTCCCGAATGCCAAGACCGTCTGGACGGCCGACAACCAGACGCTGACCCCGTCCAAGCCGGTGACGCTCTCCTGGGACAACGGCCAGGGCCTTACGTTCAAGCGCATCCTCAGCGTCGACGACAACGCCATTTTCACGATCCGCGACGAGGTCGAGAACAAGGGTTCGGCGGCAGCCACCCTCTTTCCCTACGGACAGGTCGTCCGGCAGGGCAAGCCGCACACACTCGGCTATTACGTGCTGCATGAGGGCCTCGTCGGCTATCTCGGCGAGCAGAACGGCCTGCAGGAATGGACCTACGACAAGCTCGACAAGGAGCCGGCGCTGGCGCCCGGCACCGTCGGCCGGACCTGGAAGGATGCTGTCGGCGGCTGGGTCGGCATCACCGACAAGTACTGGGCCGCGACCGTCATCCCGGACCAGCAGCGCAAATATGAAGGCCGCTTCTCCTCGGTCCAGACCGGCACGGAACGGACCTATCAGGCCGATTTCCTCGGCGAAGGCGTCACTGTCGCCCCCGGCGCCTCGACCGCCTCGCAGTCCCGACTCTTCGCCGGCGCCAAGGAGGTCGCGGCGATCAACGGCTATGAGGAAAGCCAGCAGATCAAGCGCTTCGACCTGCTGATCGACTGGGGCTGGTTCTATTTCTTCACCAAGCCGCTCTTCGTCGTGCTCGACTGGATCTACAAGCATGTCGGCAATTTCGGCGTGGCGATCCTGATCGTCACGGTGCTGCTCAAGACGCTGTTCTTCCCGCTCGCCAACAAGTCCTACGCCTCGATGGCGAAGATGAAGGCGATGCAGCCGGAGATGACGGCGATCCGCGAACGCTACGCGGACGACAAGATGAAGCAGCAGCAGGCTCTGATGGAGCTCTACAAGACGCAGAAGATCAACCCGGTCGCCGGCTGCTGGCCGGTGCTGCTGCAGATCCCGGTGTTCTTCGCGCTCTACAAGATCCTGTTCATCACCATCGAGATGCGGCACGCGCCGTTCTTCGGCTGGATCCACGACCTCGCGGCGCCGGACCCGACCAACCTGTTCAACCTGTTCGGCGCCCTGCCGTTCACGCCGCCCGCCATGCTGCATCTCGGCCTGTGGCCGATCATCATGGGCATCACGATGTTCATCCAGATGAAGATGAACCCGGAGCCGCCGGACCCGGTGCAGAAGATGATGTTCACCTGGATGCCGGTGTTCTTCACCTTCCTGCTCGGCTCGTTCCCGGCCGGCCTGGTGATCTACTGGAGCTGGAACAACCTGCTCTCGGTGACCCAGCAGGGCTTCATCATGCGCAAGAACGGGGTGAAGATCGAGTTATTCGACAACCTCAAGGGCATGTTCGGCAAGAAGCCGGCGACCACACCCGCCGTGCCCGCACCGCCAAAGCCTGCCAACGGCAACAAGAAGTGAGACAGCGAAGGGCGGGTTTCCCGCCCTTCGCCTTTTTCGGCGAGCCCGCGCGATGCCTTTGCCCGATCCGACCACGCGCCATCCCATCCCCGGCTGGAAGGGCACGGCCTTCCTGAAGGCGATCGTCGACCATCCGCTGATCGCGGTCGGCGACTACAGCTATTATGACGACTCGCGCGGGCCGGAGCATTTCGTCGCGCGCTGCGTGCGCTACCATTTCGACTTCATCGGCGACCGGCTGATCATCGGGAAATTCGTGGCGATCGCCCAGGCCGCGCAGTTCATCATGAACGGCGCCAACCATCCGCTCGGCGGCTTCTCGACCTTCCCCTTCCAGATGTTCGGCCTCGGCGATCCCGCGGCGCTGAAGCGTCCCGGCCCCAACAGTCGCGGCGACATGGTGATCGGCAACGATGTCTGGATCGGTCGCGAGGCCGTGCTCATGCCGGGCGTGACGATCGGCGACGGCGCGATCATCGGCACGCGGGCGCAGGTGACGAAGGACGTGCCTGATTATGCGGTCGTCGCCGGCAATCCCGCAGCAATCGTCAAGATGCGCTTTCCGCCCGAGATCGTCGCGGAACTCCTGGCGATCCGCTGGTGGGACTGGGATGCGGCGAAGATCGGCCGCAACGTCGACGCGATCCAGGGTGCGGACATCGACGCGCTGCGCGCGGCCGTGTAGGCAGGGGCCATGACATCGAGCACGACCAAGCCGTTCACCGAGGACGAGATCGAATCCGCCCGCAAGCTCTTCGAGGGGCCGTGGGACTTCGTCTGGGCCTCGACCAAGATCGACGACCTGCCGCCGATGGTGGGGCAGGAGATCGCCTTCGCCGGACGTTCCAATGTCGGTAAGTCCAGCCTGATCAACGCGCTGACGCGGCGCAACGCGCTGGCGCGCACCTCGCATACGCCTGGCCGGACGCAGCAGCTCAACTTCTTCCGCCAGGTCGGCCATGACGAAAGGCTGACCATCGTCGACATGCCCGGCTATGGCTATGCCGCCGTCGGCAAGGAGAAGGTCGCGGCCTGGACCCGGCTGATCCACGACTATCTGCGCGGACGCTCGAACCTAACGCGCGTCTATGTGCTGATCGACGCCCGCCACGGCATCAAGGATGTCGACGGCGCCGTGCTTGAGACGCTCGACAAGGCCGCCGTGTCCTATCAGGTCGTGCTGACCAAGGGCGATGCGCTGAAGCCCGCCGAGCAGCAGTTCATGGCGGAAGCGACCTATGACGAGATCAAGCGCCGCCCCGCCGCCTATCCCGAGGTGCTGCTGACCTCGAGCGAAAAGGGGCTCGGCATTCCCGAATTGCGCGCCACCATCGCGCGCGTGCTGTCCGAGCGGACATAGGCCGGGTCGAGCTCCGCCGAAGAAGCCGTCGGAGGGTCGATGTTCACATCCGTTTCGGACAGCGCCGCAGCCGCCGATGGCGGCTCGCTCGCCCTTTTCGTCGAACGGCTGGACGGGGCGGTGGAGACCTTCGTCATCAATCGCTCGATCGCGAGCCGCGGCTCGGCAAGCTACAACAAAGTCTCCTCCAGCTTGCGGACACTCTCGCCGGAGGATTATCCGGCCATTGCCGATGCGCTCGAGCCCCTGCTGCCGGAAACGCCGGGCATCCACCCGCTGGCGGAATTCATCAGGACCTTGCGCGCGCAGAGCTGACGGACGGGTCGCAGCGCTTCACCATGTCGCGCGGCATCGGAGCCAAAGCCGATGGATCGCTGCCGGCCGATGCGCCATGACAGCAACCGAGCGAACCGACGACAGCGAGTCCCGATGACCGCCACGCGCATTCACCTCTTCCTCGCCGCCCTGATGGGGGTCGCCGGCGTGGCGCTGCTCGCCGCCGCCGCGCACATCACCGGCACGGCCAATGTCCAGACCGCCGGGCAGATCCTGCTGTTCCACGCTCCCATCGTGTTCGGAGCGACGGTTGCCCGCAAGGGCGGCTATCTCCATGACGCGCCCGCCCGGATCGCGCTCTCGGCCTTGATCCTGGGCGCCGCCCTCTTTGCGGCCGATCTGGCGCGCCGCGGCTTCGCCAACGAGGCGCTGTTCCCGCGCGCCGCGCCGATCGGCGGCTGGTTCATGCTGGGCGGCTGGCTCGGGCTTGCCGTCGCGACCGTGATGGCGAAGCGCGACTGAACGACGTCAAGCATCCTTCCGCCGCCGGGAAACTTCGGGTAGAAGCGCGCCGCACCTTCCTCGCGGCCGTGCGGAGCCTGCCGAATGACCGACCACCCCCTTCTGACGCCGTCGCAATCCGCCGAGCTGCTCGTGCAGGCGCTGCCGCATATGCAGCGCTACGACCAGGAGGTCATCGTCATCAAGTATGGCGGCAACGCCATGGGCGACGCCGCCACCGCCGAGGATTTCGCCGAGGACATCGTGCTGCTCGAGCAGTCCGGCCTGAAGCCCGTCGTCTGCCATGGCGGCGGGCCGCAGATCGCGGCGATGCTGAAGAAGCTCGGCATCCAGTCCGAGTTCAGGCAGGGCCTGCGCGTCACCGACGAGGCCACGGTCGAGGTCGTCGAGATGGTCCTCGCCGGCTCGGTCAACAAGGAGATCGTCGGCTACATCACCCGTGAGGGCGGGCGCGCCATCGGGCTCTGCGGCAAGGACGGCAACATGGTCACCGCCCGCAAGGTGACCCGCACCATCGTCGATCCCGATTCCAAGATCGAGGAGGTGCTCGACCTCGGCTTCGTCGGCGAGCCCGAGAAGGTCAACACGACCGTGCTCGACGCCGTGCTGAAGGCCGAGCTGATCCCGGTTCTGGCGCCGGTCTGCGCCGCCGCCGACGGGCAGACCTACAATGTCAACGCCGACACCTTCGCCGGCGCCATTGCGGGGGCGCTCAACGCCAAGCGCCTGCTGCTGCTCACCGACGTGCCGGGCGTCCTCAACAAGGACAAGCAGCTCATCCCGGAGCTGACGGTCGAGGAATGCCGCCACCTGATCGCGGACGGCACGATCTCGGGCGGCATGATCCCGAAGATCGAGACCTGCATCTACGCGCTGGAGAAGGGCGTCGAGGCCGTGGTCATCCTCGACGGCAAGGTGCCGCATGCGGCACTGATCGAGCTCTTCACCGACACCGGCGCCGGCACGATCATCCGGCGGTGACGTCACGTCTCCAGCCCGTCATTCCGGGCGGAGCGCAGCGGTGACCCGGAATCCATCGTAGAGCACCGAGCCTTATGATGGATTCCGGATCAGCACCGCTACCGCGGCTTGTCCGGAATGACGGGGTGGAGGGTGTCGAGCGCGCCCGCGATTAAGCCTTGGCCAAGGACTTGCAGCGCAGACTCCGGCTCGCCACATCTCGGAGTCCGATGAAAACACTTCCTGACATCCCGGTCGCGACCCCGCCCCTGACGGCGGAAGGCTTCGCGCATGTCGATCACTGGGTCTTCGACCTCGACAACACGCTCTATTCGCACGAGGCCAAGGTCTGGCCGCAGGTCGACGAGCGCATCACCCTGTTCCTGGCGGAGCTGTTCGGCCTCGACGGCCTTTCGTCACGGGCCCTGCAGAAATACTACTACCAGCGCTACGGCACGACGCTGAAGGGGCTGATGGAGGAGCATGGCGTCGACCCCGACGACTTCCTCGACTTCGCCCACCAGATCGACCTGTCGCTGCTCGACCCCAACCCGGAACTGGGCGAGGCCATCGCCGCTCTGCCCGGCCGCAAGCTGATCCTGACCAATGGCTCGCGCGGCCATGCCGAGAACGTCGCCGGCAAGCTCGGCATCCTCCACCATTTCGAGGATATCTTCGACATCGTGCAGGCCGGCTTCCTGCCCAAGCCCGAACGCGCGACCTATGAGAATTTCCTGGCCAAGCACTCGGTCGATCCCGGGCGGGCGGCGATGTTCGAGGACATCGAGAAGAATCTCGTCGTCCCGAGCGCGCTCGGCATGAAGACCGTGCTGATCGTGCCGCGGACGCCCGACCCCTTCCGCGAGGCCTGGGAGCAGGTCGCGGTCGAGGCCGGCCATGTCCACCATGTCACGACGGATCTCGCCGGCTTCCTCAAGCCGCTCGGACGGCCTGCCGAACGCAAGAGCTGAACCCGGCGGAAGGATTGCCGCGCCGCGCGTTTCCCGAAAAGGAATTTCTGTTCTTCTTTACGAACAGAAGGGAAGCTGCTACTGGCTCTGTCCGTTATAAAGAACGGATTGAGGCTGATCATGTCGACATCGGACAACGCCGCAGCGAAGCTGCATCCCGAGACGCGTCTGGTCCATGCCGGCACCATGCGCTCGCAGTTCGGCGAGACCTCCGAGGCGCTGTTCCTGACGCAGGGCCATGTCTATGACAGCGCCGAGCAATGCGAGGCGCGCTTCCTGAACAAGGATCCGGGCTTCCAATATGCCCGCTTCTCCAATCCCACCGTCGCGATGCTGGAAGGCCGCATGGCGGCCTTCGAGGGCGCCGAGGCCTGCCGCGCCACCGCGACCGGCATGGCCGCGGTCACCGCCGCCGTGATGGCGCAGGTGCGCGCCGGCGACCATGTCGTGGCGGCGCGCGCGCTCTTCGGCTCCTGTCGCTACGTCGTCGAGGACCATCTGCCGCGCTACGGCGTCGCGTCGACGCTGGTTGACGGCACCGATCTCGAGGCCTGGCGCAAGGCGATCCGGCCGAACACCAAAGTCCTCTTCCTCGAAAGCCCTTCGAACCCGACGCTGGAGATCATCGACATCGCCGCCGTCGCCGAGATCGCGAAGGCAGCGGGCGCGACGCTCGTCGTCGACAACGTCTTCGCCACGCCGCTCTTCCAGCGCCCGCTCGAGCTCGGCGCCGATCTCGTCGTCTATTCCGCCACCAAGCATATCGACGGGCAGGGGCGCTGCCTCGGCGGCCTGATCGTCGGCTCGAAGGCGCTGATCGAAGGCGATATCCAGACCTTCCTGCGCCAGACCGGCCCGGCGATCTCGCCTTTCAACGCCTGGGTGATGCTGAAGGCGCTGGAGACGCTGCCGCTGCGCGTTGCCAAGCAGGCGGAGAATGCGACCAAGGTCGCGGATTGGCTCGCCGCTCACGCGAAGCCCTCAAAGGTCATCTTCTGCGGCCATGACAGCCATCCGCAGGCCGCGATCATCGCACGCCAGATGAGCGGCCCCTCGACGCTGATCGCCTTTGAGGTGCCCGGCGGCAAGGACGCCGCCTACCGCCTGCTCAACGCCTGCAAGCTGATCCGCATCTCGAACAATCTCGGTGACGCCAAGAGCCTGATCGTCCATCCCGCGACGACGACGCACCAGCGCTTCAGCCCGGAAGTCCGGGCCGATATGGGCGTCACCGACGGCATGATCCGTCTCTCGATCGGGCTGGAGCACGCCGACGACCTGATCGCCGATCTGGAGCAGGCGCTGGCGAAGGTTTGAGGCTTTCGGCCGTCATTCTCGGGCGAAGCGCAGCGCAGACCCGAGAATCTCTGGAAGGACGCAGCGCAGGAGCCTCATCCGTCACGAGATGCTCGGGTCAGGGCCCGAGCATGACGCGTGTGACAGCCGGGGCACCGCGCCTGTGGCCATCCCCGCTTGCCCCTGCTAAAGCGAAGCCGTTTTCCAGCCTGCCCTGAGAGGCCAGCATGCGTTCGGGCGAAGTGAAGCGTCGCACCAACGAGACCGATATCGCGGTCTCGCTCACCATCGACGGTACCGGCAAGGCCGAGATCGCCACCGGCGTCGGCTTCTTCGACCATATGCTCGACCTGTTCGCCCGCCATTCGCTGATCGACCTCACGGTCAAGGTGAAGGGCGACACCCATATCGACGACCACCACTCTGTCGAGGATGCCGGCATCGCGCTCGGCGAGGCTCTCAGGCAGGCGCTCGGCGACAAGAAGGGCATCCGCCGCTATGCCGACGTCCACCTGCCGATGGACGAGACGCTGACGCGCGTCGCGCTCGATGTCTCCGGCCGGCCGTTCCTGGTGTTCCGCACCGAGTTCAAGGCGCAGAAGATCGGAACCTTCGACACCGAGCTGGTGCGTGAGTTCTTCCAGGCCTTCGCGATGAATGCCGGCATCACGCTGCATGTCGAGACGCTCTATGGCGACAATGCCCACCATATCGCCGAGAGCTGCTTCAAGGGGCTGGCGCGGGCGCTGAGGCAGGCGCTCGAGGTCGATCCGCGCGAAGGCGGCCGCGTGCCCTCGACCAAGGGCGCGCTCTGAGGAGGCGAGGATGGCATTCTACACGGTGATGACGCCGCCCTCTGCCGAAGGCGGCGAGCGCGAAGCGGTCGAGCGGGCACGCCTCGTTCCCGACAGCTTCTCCTGGGGCGCGTTCCTGCTTCACGGGCTCTGGCTGCTCGGCCAACGGCTCTGGCTGGCGACGCTGCTGTTCGTGCTGGCCTGGGGTGCGATCTTCTTTCTCCAGACGCGCTTCGGCTTCCACCCGACCGCGCTCGGGCTGATCTACTGGACGATCGCGTTCTTCCTCGGCGTCGAGGGGCGCAATCTCGTCATCCGCAAGCTCACCCGCAAGGGCTGGCGCCTGGCGGATGTCGTCGAGGCGCGCTCGCTGGCCGAGGCCGAGCGCCGTTATTTCGAACGCGCGCTCGCCGATGAGCCCGTCGCGCCGCGGATCGCAACCGCAACGCCCGCCGCGGCAGCACGACCGAGCGGCGCTCTGCCGATCATCGGCCTCTTCCCGGAGGCGCAGGGGCGATGAGCCAATCCGTCGCGATCATCGACTACGGCTCGGGCAACCTGCACTCGGCCGCCAAGGCGTTCGAGCGGGCGGCGGCCGAGGCCGGCATTCCTTCGACCATTCATGTCACCAGCAACACCGATGTCGTGCGTGCGGCCGACCGTATCGTGCTGCCGGGCGTCGGAGCCTTCGCCGATTGCCGGCGCGGGCTCGACGCCGTTCCCGGCATGGTCGAGACGCTGGAAGAGGTGGTGCGGGGCAAGGGCCGACCCTTCCTCGGCATCTGCGTCGGCATGCAGCTCCTCGCCTCGCGCGGGCTCGAATACACGATAACCGAGGGGCTCGGCTGGATTCCGGGCGATGTCGCCCTGATCAAGCCGCGCGACGAGAGCCTCAAGATCCCGCATATGGGCTGGAACACGCTGCACCGGCAGAACGAGCACCCGCTGCTCGCCGGCATCGAGACCGGCCCGCAGGGACTGCACGCCTATTTCGTCCATTCCTATGCGCTGACGCCGGAACGGGCGCAGGACGTGGTCGCACTGACCGACCATGGCGGCCCGGTGACCGCAATGGTTGCGCATGGCAACGTCGCGGGCACGCAGTTCCACCCCGAGAAGAGCCAGGCGCTCGGCCTCAAGCTCATCGCCAATTTCCTGAGCTGGAAGCCGTGATCCTCTTTCCCGCGATCGATCTCAAGGAAGGCCGCTGCGTCCGCCTGAAGCAGGGCGACATGGCGCAGGCCACGATCTTCAACGACGACCCGGCCGCGCAGGCTGCGACCTTCGAGGCCCAGGGCTTCCAGTGGCTGCATGTCGTCGATCTCGACGGCGCCTTCGCTGGCAAGCCGATGAACGCGGCGGCGGTCGAAGCCATCCTGAAGCGCGTCGCCTTTCCCGTGCAGCTCGGCGGCGGCATCCGTGACATGAAGACGGTCGCCGGCTGGCTCGACAAGGGCATCGCCCGAGTCATCATCGGCACGGCGGCGGTGCGCGATCCCGGTTTCGTGCGCGAGGCGGCAAAGGCGTTTCCGGGCAAGGTCGCGGTCGGCATCGACGCGCGCGACGGCTTCGTGGCCGTGGAAGGCTGGGCCGAGACCTCGACATTGGCGGCGGCCGATCTCGGCAAGCGCTTCGAGGATGCCGGCGTGGCCGCGATCGTCTACACCGACATCGCCCGCGACGGCATGCTCCAGGGCATCAACTGGGACGGCACGATCGCGCTGGCGAAGGCGGTTTCGATCCCGGTGATCGCCTCGGGCGGCCTGGCCTCCATGGCCGATATCGAGCGCCTTTGCGCTGATGACGCCTCGATCCTCGAAGGCGCGATCACGGGCAGGGCCCTCTATGACGGTCGGATCGATCCGACGGCAGCACTCGACCGGCTGGCCCGGGCCGCCTGAGCCTCAGATCAGCTTCACCTTGCCGGTGGCGAGGTCGTAGACGCCGCCGACGACCGTCAGCTTCTTCTCGGCGACGCGCTGGGCGAGGATCGGAGCCGCCGTCTTCAGCCGCTCGACATTGAGCCGGACATTCGCCTCCGTCGCCGCTTCCAGCATATCGGCGGCGCCGGCTTTCTGCGCCTCGACGACGGCAGGCCGGATCGCATTGACCAAGGCAGGCAGGTGGCCGGGCAATTGCGTCCCGTTCTTCACTGCATCGATGGTCGCGGAAATCGCGCCGCAGCGCGTATGCCCGAGCACCAGGATCAAGGGCGACTGCAGGACGGCCGCGCCGAATTCGAGGCTCGCCAGCCCATCCTCGTTGACGAAATTCCCCGCAACCCGGACGACGAAGAGATCGCCGGCGCTCTGGTCGAAGGTCAGCTCGGGAGCAAGGCGCGAATCGGCACAGCCGACGATCGAGGCGAAGGGATGCTGCGAACTGGCGCGGGCCGCCCGTCCAGCCGAGAAATCCCGATGCCGGGGCTTGTTGGCCACGTAGCGGGCATTGCCCGCCATCAGCCGCTTCAACGCCTCTTCCCCGGTCGGCACATCCACCGGGCTCGCGGTCTGCGCGGAGGCCATCGAGACGCCGCCGGCCATCCCGCCCGCGAGCGCAAGCGCGGCGCCCAGGCCGAGGAGGGAGCGACGCGACGGGCGCGGCAACGGATGACGAGCGACGCAATTCTCGCACATGGCAGCGTTTCCCCCCGGAAAGCCGGCGGAGCCTTCCGCCTTGCGCCGCCACCGTATCGACAAGTGATGAAGAATGACTATCGGGGCGGACATCGAGCCCGCCCCCGCCGATCAGCTCCGACCGGGTCGCGCCGTCACCGCGCCGCCGGTTCCAGCCCCGGCAGCGCGACGAACATCCTCAGCGCACGAACTGGTCGTAGATCTTGGCGAACTCGCCCGTCGCCTTGGCGAGATGCAGCCACTGGTCGACGAAGGCCTTGAAGGTCGCGTCGCCGCGCGGGAGCATGTAGCCCATCTCGCCATATTGCAGCGGCTCGTCCGGATTGACGGCGCAGAGGCCGGGCTTGGCCTTCTCCTGCACCTTCACCTCGATCGACTCGGCGATCATCAGGTCGGCCTTGCCGGCGAGGATCTGGTCGAAGATCGTGACGTTGTCGGGGAAGACCTCGATCTTGGCCTGCTTGAAATTGGCGCGCACGAAACGCTCGTTGGTGCCGCCGGGATTGACGATGACGCGGGTCTCCGGCTTGTCGATGGCCGCGACCGTCTGGAACTTGTCCTTGTCGGCGCAGCGCACGATCGGCGCCTTGCCGTTGACGAGATAGGGCGCGGAGAAGAACACCTTCTTCTGCCGGTCGAGCGTCACCGAGATGCCGCCCATCGCGACGTCGCATTTGCCCGAGCCCATGTCGGTCAGCAGATCGGCCCATTTCGTCTGGACGAACTTGGCCTCGACGCCGAGCGCCTTGGCGAGCGATTTCGCCAGCTCGATGTCGATGCCCTCGAAGCTGCCGTCCTTGGCCAGCGTGAAGGGCTTGTAGTCGCCGGTGGTGCAGATTTGCAGGCTGCCTCGGCTCTGCACGGTGTCGAGCAGGCTCGCGGGCGTCTGCGCGTGGACGGCGCCGGCCAGGGTCAGGCCGAAGGACAAGGCCGGCAGCAGCAGGCCGGGGCGGAGCAGGGAGAACAGGCGCATGATCGGATGACCTCGGAGCTGTCGAAACCGCAGGCCAAGCAAGGAACGTGCGCGACGGACTGTCAACCGGCGCCGCAATGGTTTAGAGGAGCCGGTTTCCGGCGGCTTTTTCCAACGGCCTGGGCCCTGTCGACGATGACCTTGAAGACGCGCATCATTCCCTGCCTCGACGTCAAGGACGGCCGCGTCGTCAAGGGCGTCAAGTTCGTCGACCTCGTCGATGCCGGCGATCCCGTCGAGGCCGCCAAGGCCTATGACGCGGCCGGCGCGGACGAGCTCTGCTTCCTCGACATCACCGCAAGCCATGAGGATCGCGGCATCCTGTTCGACGTGGTGACGCGCACGGCTGAAGCCTGCTTCATGCCGCTCACCGTCGGCGGCGGGGTGCGCAAGGTCGAAGATATCCGCGCGCTGCTGCTGGCCGGCGCCGACAAGGTCTCGATCAACACCGCCGCCGTCACCAACCGGCTCTTCGTCAAGGAAGCGGCGGAGAAATTCGGCGCCCAGTGCATCACGGTCGCGATCGACGCCAAGCAGGTCTCGCCCGGCCGCTGGGAGATCTTCACCCATGGCGGGCGCAACGCCACCGGCATCGAGGCCGTCGCCTTCGCGCGCGAGGTCGTCTCGCTGGGTGCGGGCGAATTGCTGGTGACCTCGATGGACAAGGACGGCACCAAGTCCGGCTATGATCTCGGCCTGACGCGCGCCATCGCGGATGCGGTCTCGGTTCCGGTGATCGCCTCGGGCGGTGTCGGCGACCTCGACGATCTCGTCGCCGGCGTCAGCGAAGGCCATGCCTCAGCCGTGCTCGCCGCCTCGATCTTCCATTTCGGCACCTACACGATCGGTCAGGCCAAGGCCCATATGGCGGAAGCGGGCCTCAGGATGAGGCTCGATTGACATGGCCGGTTTTACCCTGACCGATCTCGAAGCCCGCATCGCCGAACGCGCCAGCGCCTCGCCCGAGGAATCCTGGACGGCGAAGCTCATCGCCGCCGGTCCCGAGCGTGCCGCCAAGAAGTTCGGAGAGGAGGCGGTCGAGGCCGTCATCGCGGCCGTGAAGGGCGACCGCGCAGAGCTGATCGCCGAAAGCGCCGACGTGCTGTATCATCTTTTGGTCGTGCTCAAGAGCCGCGATATTGCATTGCAAGACGTCTTGAGCCAGCTTGAAGCCCGTACGGCCCGGTCCGGACTGGCGGAGAAGGCGGCCAGATCCGGTTGAGTAGCGTCGAAGACCCGGCGAGGATGATCCCCCTTTGAACCTCGAATCCTGGATTGCGGGTCGCGTCATGGACCAGCGCCTCATCTCGACCCCGCCGGAACGCGACCTCGTCTCGCCCTATCGCATCTTCTCGCGCGACGAGTGGGCGCATCTGCGCGCCGATCAGCCGCTGACGCTCTCGGTCGACGACCTGACCAAGCTGCAATCGCTCAACGATCCGATCTCGCTCGACGAGATTGTCGCGATCTACCTGCCGCTGTCGCGCATGCTCTCGCTCTATGTCGCGGCGACGCAGGGGCTGTTCAAGGCGACGCAGCGCTTCCTTCTGGCCGAATCCGAGCCCAAGGTGCCCTATATTATCGGGGTCGCCGGCTCGGTCGCAGTCGGCAAGTCGACCACGGCGCGCGTGCTCAAGGCCCTGCTCTCGCGCTGGCCCAATACGCCGAAGGTCGAGCTCGTCACCACCGACGGCTTCCTGCTTCCCAACGCCGAGCTGGAACGGCGCGGGCTGATGCAGCGCAAGGGCTTCCCCGAAAGCTATGACGGCCAGGCGATCCTGCGCTTCCTCTCCGATGTGAAGGCGGGCAAGCCGCAAGTGTCGGCGCCGGTCTATTCGCACCTCGTCTACGACGTCGTGCCGGGCGAGACGGTGACGGTCGAGCGGCCGGACATCCTGATCCTCGAGGGGCTGAACGTGCTGCAGCCGAGCCGCATGCCGAAGGACGGCACGGTGATCCCCTTCGTCTCGGATTATTTCGACTTCTCGGTCTATCTCGACGCCGACGAGAACGATCTGCACCGCTGGTACGTTAACCGCTTCATGACGCTGCGCCACACCGCCTTCCGCGATCCGCGCTCGTTCTTCCGCAAATATGCCGAGATCGCGGAGGAGGAAGCCCTCTCCATCGCCGAGAAGCTCTGGACCGGCATCAACCTGCCGAACCTGCAGGAGAACATCCTGCCGACGCGCCAGCGCGCCAGCCTGATCCTGACCAAAGGCGCGAGCCACCGCATCCAGCAGGTCGCCCTGCGGCGGCTGTAGAATCCAGCCGCGATGTCGTTCCCGCCCCGGCCCGCCCTCTCCGGCTCCGCATCTTGATGGAAGCCTTCTGGTCGCTCGCCGGCATGGCGAGCGCGGCCTTCATTGCCGCGACCCTGCTGCCGGCGCAGTCGGAAGCCGTCTTCGTCGGGCTGCTGGCGGCGAAGAGCGTCGATCCGCTCGCCTTGTTCCTGACGGCGAGCCTGGCGAATACCGCCGGCTCGCTTCTCAACTGGTGGCTCGGCCGGCTCATCGCACAGCGCGGCGTCGAGGCGCTGCCGGTGCGGCTGCGGCCCGACCCGGCCCGCCTCGCCAAGGCACAGGGCTGGTTCGGGCGCTTCGGCTGGCCCTCGCTGCTCTTCGCCTGGCTGCCGGTCGTCGGCGACCCGCTGACCTTCGTCGCCGGTACGCTGAACTTCCCGCTCGGGCGCTTCATCCTGCTGGTGCTGATCGGCAAGGCGGCGCGCTATGCAGCGCTCTGGGCAGGCTGGACGAGCCTCGCCTGAAGCGTTTTGGCGCGAGGCGGATGCCGGTTCGCGCGAAGAAAGCGCTCCTGCATCCTTGGCAATTGCGCAACCGGGCCGGCCGGGCTACCAGCGAAGCTATCCGTTCAAGGAGATTACACGATGAGCATCCAGCGTATCCAGCCCGGTCCCCGCATGTCCAAGGCCGTCGTGCACGGCGATACCGTTTATCTGGCCGGCCAGGTCGCTGGCGCCGCAGCGGGCAAGAGCGTGGCGGAGCAGACGGCCGACATCCTCGGCATCATCGACGGCCTGCTGGCCGAGGCCGGCACGGACAAGTCGAAGCTGCTGATGGTCAATATCTGGCTCGCCGACATGTCGACCTTCGCCGAGATGAACGCCGTCTGGGACAAGTGGGTCGTCGCGGGCGCCACGCCGGGCCGCGCCACGGTCGAGGCCAAGCTCGCCGCGCCGCAGTTCACGGTCGAGATCGCGGTCATCGCCGCGAAGTGAGATTGGACGCCTCGGGCCGGCAGCGGAAGCCGCTTCCGCCCCGGGGACATGCATCGCCGCCATGAGCCCAGCGGGAGCATGGCGGTAGCCCTGGCGGGAGGCGGCTATCGGCCGTTTGGACGAGATCACACCGCTTCTGGCCCGAGTCGCCGGACGCCACGGATTGCCGCCGGTCGCGCTGGCCGCGATGGTCGGCGACTGGCTCACCGATGCCGGCAAGGCCTTGCCGAACGAGACGCTGCTCGACCGCAAGGCCCAGGACTTTCTTGCCTTGGCCCGTCGCCTGACATCGCCGCTTGACGATGCGGAGATCCGGCGGCTGCGCGCCGAAGCGGCGGCCGCCATCGCCGCCGGCCGGCTCGCCGAGGCCGACAAGGCGCTGGCGAAGGCCGAGCTCCATCTGATCGGAAAAGTCACCGACCTCACCGCCCTGTCGGCGGGAAGCCGGGTGCGGATCGGCGAAAACCGGGCTGACCGCGCAGCACTCAGCTTCCTGCGCGCCGCGCCGGAAAGCTACCGCGAAGCAGCGGCGCGCTATGGCGAGGCTTCAGCGCTGATCGGGCTCGTCGATATCGAACACAGCCGCCGGGCCGCGCTCGACCAAGCCAGCGCGCTCGTCCGCATCAGCGAGGATTTCGGCGGCCGCGAGGGCTATGACGCCGCCGCGGCAGTGCTGCGTCGCCAGCTCGAAGGGCTGGACAGCCTGGAAGATACCACCGCCTTCGCCGAAGCCGAGGAAGCGCTGGCCGGCGCCCTCGAAGGGCTTGCGCAGGTCACGGATGACAAGTCGCTTCGCAGCGAGGCCCTGGCGCATTGCCGGCGCGCGCTGGAGCATCTCCAGCGCGACGAAGCTCCGCTGCTCTGGCGCGCGCTGAAGCTCCGCTTCGGCCGGCTCGCGCTCATTCTCGGCAAGAGACAACAGGACGAGGCCCTGCTGGAAGAGGCGATTTCCGCCTTCGCGACCGTGCTCGCCGCCTGGGACCGCAGCAGCGACGAGACCCGTTGGCTCGAGGCCGAGCACATGATCGCGCGCGCACGCGCGGTGCTCGGCAGCCGCCGCAACGATCTGGCCCTGCTGGAGCGCGCCTTCAACAGCCTCACCCGGGTCGCCGCGGCCGTCGACCGCGAAAAGGAGCCGCTGCGCTGGGCCGAACTTCAAGACCAGATGGGCAGCGTTCTCGGCGCCATGGCCGAACGCTACACCGAACCGGTGGTGATCGAAGAGGCCATTGCGACATTTGCGGCCGCGCTGGAAGAGCGCCGACGCGAGACCGTGCCGCTGCTCTGGGCCCAGACGCGCGCGGCCCAGGCCGAGGCCATGCTGCAGCTCGCACGCCGCGGCAAGGACAAGGACCTCGCCCAAAAAGCTCTGGCGCAGCTGGTCGAGGCCGTGGAAACCGCGCGCAAGGCCGACCCCGGCGCCGCCGCGGGTCTCCAGCAACGCCTGGCCGCGGCCGGAGAGCTGGCGACGCGCCTGCTCTCGGAATAGTCCCGAATCAGCCGCGCGGGCGCCGCTCCCCCAGCCGCTCCAGCGCCGCGTCGAGCGTCGCATCGCGCTTGGCGAAGCAGAAACGGACCACGTTCTTCACCGCGCCTTCCGCATAGAAGGCGCTGACGGGGATGGCGGCGACGCCGTTCTCCGTGACGAGACGGCGGCAGAAATCGACATCGTCGCTTTCGCCGAGCGGCGCGATATCGAGATTGAGGAAATAGGTGCCCGCGCTCGGCAGCACCTGGAATCCCAGGTCGCGAAGGCCCGTGGCGAAGCGGTCGCGCGAGCGCTGGAAATCGGCCCGCATCCCTTCGAAATAGCCGTCTTCCTTGCCAAGCCCGTAGGCGACCGCGGCCTGCAGGTTCGGCGGGGTGGTGAAGGTGATGTATTGATGCGCCTTGGCCAGCACCCGCATGATCGCGGGCGCCGCCATGACCAGCCCGACCTTCCAGCCCGTCAACGAGAAGATCTTGCCGGCCGACGAGATCTTGACGGTGCGCTCGCGCATGTCGGGCCGCCCCAGCACCGGCGCATGGCGGTGGCCGTCGAAGACGACATGCTCCCAGACCTCGTCGCAGACCGCGATCGCATCATAGCGGTTGCAGAAGGCGGCGAGCAGGTCGAGATCGGCCTCGCTGAAGATCGTCGCCGTCGGGTTGAGCGGGTTGTTGAACAGCACGACGCGCGTCTTCGGCGAGAAGGCTTTCGCCAGCGCCTCCTCGGTCAGGCCGAAATGAGGCGGCGTCAGCGTCACGAATTTCGGGATGCCGCCGGCCCGGCGCACCAGCGGCACATAGGCGTCGTACATCGGCTCGAACAGCACGACCTCGTCGCCCGGCGTCACCAGCGCCATCAGCGCCCCGGCGATGGCCTCGGTCGCGCCGGAGGTCACCATGATCTCGCTGTCGGGATCGAGATCGAGCCCCTGCCAATGCTTGTAGTGGGTCGCGACCGCCTGCCGCAGTTCCGGCAAGCCCATCATCGGCGGATACTGATTCCAGCCATCGATCACCGCCTCAGCCGCCTTGCGCCGGACATCCTCCGGCCCGGGATCGTCCGGAAAGCCCTGCCCGAGATTCACCGCGCCGGTCTCGCGCGCGAGCTGGGACATGACCTCGAAGACACTGGTCTGAAGGGCGGAAAAGATCGGATTCATCGCGATTTCGGCGTCCGGCAGGCTTTTGCTGGGCCCGGCTCTACCATGCCGTGGGAACGTGTGCATCCCCGTTTGGGGCCGTCGTTCCGGCGCCTGAAAATATCGAATGATGAATGTTGACATTCATCACCGGTCAGTGTCTATTCACTTTCAGCCGGTCTACGGCGGACGCCCGTTGCGACTTCGCCCCTTTGGCGCAGCAGGATGCCGCAGTAGGCCGGCGAATTATGTCAGGGGCCTCGCGACATCTGGCCCGTCGGCGCAAACGCCCTGCTTTGTTCGCAAAGCCTCTCCCTTTCCCTCGCAGATGATCTAAGCAGGCGCATGGACCGCGCCCGCACGCCCGCCATCATGATTCTCGGCACCGGCTCGAATGTCGGCAAGTCGCTGATCGTCGCCGGCTTGTGCCGGCTCTTCGCCGATCGCGGGCTGCGGGTGCGCCCGTTCAAGCCGCAGAACATGTCCAACAATGCCGCCGCCACCGCCGAAGGCGAGATCGGCCGGGCGCAGGCGCTGCAGGCGCGGGCCGCGCGGGTCGCGCCGCATCCCGACATGAACCCGGTCCTGCTGAAGCCCGAGGGCGAGCAGGGCAGCCAGATCATCCTGCAGGGCCGCGTCGCCGGCCGCCTCGCCTCGCGCGACTTCGCCCGGCGCGGCGATTTCCTGCCGCAGGTCCTGCAAAGCTACGAGCGGCTCTGCGCCGACGCCGATCTCGTCATCGTCGAGGGCGCCGGCTCTGCCGCGGAAACCAATCTGCGCGCCCGCGACATCGCCAATCTGGGCTTCGCCCGCGCCGCGGACGTGCCTGCCATCCTGATCGGGGACATCGACCGCGGCGGCGTGATCGCCAGCCTCGTCGGCAGCCATGCGGTGCTCGACCCCGCCGACCGGGCGATGATCCGCGGCTTCGCCGTCAATCGTTTCCGCGGCGCGGTCGAATTGTTCCGGCCGGGCGTCGAGACCATCGCCACAGCCACCGGCTGGCCCTGCCTCGGCGTGGTGCCCTGGTTCGCGGCGGCGCACCGGCTGCCGGCCGAGGATGGCCTCGATCTGCGTTCCGAGCGCAAGCCCGGTGCCCGCATCCGCATCGCCGTGCCCATCCTGCCCGGCATCGCCAATTTCGACGATCTCGATCCGCTCAAGCTCGAAGCGGAGGTCGATCTGGTGCTGGTGCCACCGGGACAGCCCCTGCCGATCGCCGATGTGGTGATCCTGCCCGGTTCCAAGACGACGCTGCGGGACCTCGCCGCGCTGCGCGCCGAAGGGTGGGACATCGACATCCTCGCGCATCACCGTCGCGGCGGGCATGTGCTCGGGCTCTGCGGCGGCTACCAGATGCTGGGGCGCGTCGTCCGCGACCCGTCGGGCATCGAGGGGCCGGCCGGAGAGGCGCCCGGCCTCGGGTTGCTCGATGTCGAGACGGTGCTCGACGCCGACAAGACGGTGCGCGAGACCCGCTTCACCCATGCGGCCAGCGCGGCGCAGGGACGCGCCTACGAGATCCATCTCGGCCGGACCGAAGGCCCCGACACCCGGCGCGCGCCCTTCGCAGTCGATGGCCGGGCCGAGGGCGCGACCAGCCCGGACGGCCGCGTCGCCGGCACCTATCTTCATGGCGCCTTCGCGTCGGATGCGATGCGGGCGGCCTGGCTCGGCGCGATCGGCGGCGGCACGCAAGGCTCGGATGTCCGGTTCGACGTGCTCATCGAGCAGACCCTCGACGATCTCGCCGCCCATCTCGCGGGGCATCTCGATGTCGAAGCCTTGCTGGAGATCGCGCGCCGGCACCGGGACGCTGCGATTTGAGCGAGGATCCCGTTCCTGCCCGTTGAGGAGAAGCATCCATCCCGCCGAAATCGTACGTCCCGCGTGCCGCGCGGAACTTATCGAGCCGCGCGCGATTGTTGCCACATGGGAGAAAAACTTTTATTCGCCATAGCGTTGACGAATGACGAAATTCGTCATAGCGATCAATACTCACCGCCTACACTAGAAAGCAAACAAAGCGGCCGCGCCGTGACCCACGCCGAACGCGATACCAGGCAGACCATCGTCGACACCGCCGAGCGCTTCTTTCGCGACATCGGCTACCAGAAGACGACCGTTGCGGACATCGCCAAGTCCCTGCGGATGAGTCCTGCCAATGTCTACCGCTTCTTCGACTCCAAGAAGTCGATCAACGAGGCGGTGCTGGAGCGCTACAAGCGCGAGCAGGAAGAGGCGATGATCGTCATCGCCGGTCAGGACCGGCCGGCCGCTGACAGGTTGCGCGATATCTTGGAGACCTCGTTCCGGCTCAATGTCGCTCGCTTCGCCGGCCATGTGCGAATGCAGGAGATGGTCTGCGCCGCGATGGAGGAAAGCTGGGACGCGATCATCGCCCATATCGAGCGCTTCGATGCCGTGCTGCGCCGCGTGGTGGTGGATGGCATCGCCAACGGTGAGTTCCGCGACATCGACCCGGTCCAGGCGACCGGCTGCATCCGCACGGCGATGACCCGCTTCATGCACCCGCTGCTCATCAACCAGTTCGAATGTCTGCCGGGCCCCTCGGCCGACGAGATGATCTCCTTCGTCTTGAGCGGGCTCGAAGCCCGACCGCCACGAGCCTGACCCGTTTTAGACCGGCTCGCGCGTTGACAAGCCGCCGAGGGAGCGGGATACCCCCGCTGACATGGCCATCCTGCCCAAACAGAACCTGAAGAAGTCCGCCATCGTCCTGCACGATCTGGTGATGACGGCGCTGGCGATCTGGCTCGTCTTCGTCGTGCGCTTCGAGGGCCGCCAGCTCACCGAGCATCTGCGCTATCTGCCGCGCTTCCTGCCCTTCTTCGTCGCCTATGCCGGGCTGGTCTACTGGTTCTTCTCGCTCTACCGCTCGAAATGGCGCTTCGCCTCGCTGCCGGACCTCTCCAACATCGTGAAGGCCGTCTCGGTCCTGACGGTGACGCTGCTTGCGGTCGATTATCTCCTCGTCGCCCCGGATTTCTACGGCGCCTTCTATTTCGGCAAGATCTCGATCGCGCTCTACTGGCTGGTCCAGATCGCCCTGCTCGGCGGCCCGCGCCTGGCCTATCGCTACTTCAAATATGCCCGCGGCCGGACCAATGCCGAGCGCGAGGCGGTGCTGCCGGCCCTGCTGCTCGGCCGCGGCGTCGAGGTCGAGATGGTGATCCGGGCCATGGAAGCCGGGACGATGCGCCGGCTGCGCCCCGCCGGCATCCTCTCGCCTCGTCACGACGATCTCGGCCAGTCGATCCGTGGCGTGCCGGTGCTCGGCCTGCTCTCGGAGATCGGGACGGTCGCAGGCGAGGCGGCGGACCGTGGCGAGGGCTATCGCCGCATCGTCGCGACGCCCTCCGCATTGGTGCCCGAGGCCCATCCGGAGAAATGGCTCAGCCAGACGCGCCGGCTCGCCGTGCCGATCTCCCGGATCGACGCCTCCGGCGAAGGCACGCGCGACACCGACGTCGCGCCGCTGGAGATCGAGGATCTGCTGGTGCGCTCGACCGTCACCATCGACCGTGGGCGTCTCGGCGCCTTCCTGAAAGGCAAGCGCGTCATCGTCACCGGCGGCGGCGGCTCGATCGGCTCCGAGATCTGCCTGCGCTGCGCCGCCTTCGGCGCGGCCGAGCTGCTGGTGGTCGAGAGTTCCGAGCCCGCCCTGTTCCAGATCACCGAGCTGCTCGCCGTGCAGGAGCGCGACACGGTCGTCTCCGGCGTGCTCGCCGATGTCCGCGACCGCGAGCGCATCATGCCGCTCTTCGCCGGTTTCCAACCCGACATCGTCGTCCATGCCGCCGCGCTGAAGCATGTGCCCTATCTCGAGGCCGACTGGAGCGAGGGCATCAAGACCAATATCTTCGGCTCGGTGAACGTCGCCGACGCGGCGATCGCCGCCGGGGCGAAGACCTTCGTGATGATCTCGACCGACAAGGCGATCGAGCCCGTCTCGATGCTGGGGGCGACCAAGCGCTTCGCCGAGATGTATGCGCAGTCGCGCGATGCCGAGTTCGTCGCGGCCGCCTCGGGCGTGCGCCTGGTCGCGGTGCGCTTCGGCAATGTGCTGGGATCGGCCGGCTCGGTCGTGCCGAAGTTCAAGGCGCAGATCGCGCGCGGCGGGCCCGTCACGGTCACCAGCCCCGACATGATCCGCTATTTCATGACGATCCGCGAAGCCTGCGATCTCGTGCTGACGGCAGCGTCCCATACCGGGGCCGAGGATACCGATTCCGAGCGGGCCGCCGTGTATGTGCTCAAGATGGGCCAGCCCGTGCGGATCATGGACCTGGCCGAGCGGATGATCCGGCTGGCCGGCTACGAGCCCGGCGAGGATATCGAGATCGTCGTCAGCGGCGTGCGGCCGGGCGAGCGGCTCAACGAGATCCTCTTCGCCCGCGACGAGCCCATGGCCGAGACCGGCCTCGACGGGGTGATGGCCGCCAAGCCCAGCTTCGCCGGGCGGGCGAAGATCCAGAGCTGGCTCGCGCAACTGGACGAAGCCATCAAGGCGAATGACCGCGCCGCCGCCAACGCCGTGCTCGACGAGGCGATCCCGGATTTCAGCCGGCGCGAGCAGAGCCCGCCAGCCGCGCCAGCGCCGCCCCGGTCTCTACCGGCGGCCGCCATCCAGCGCTGAGCAGGCCCTCGGGGCGCGCCACGAGGCTGCCCGCGAGCTTGAGGAAGGTCTCCTCCCGCCCCGCCAGCCGCGCCGCCAGCCGCAGCCAGCCTTCCGGCACCGGCAGCAAGCCGGATCCACGGCCGAGGCCGCTGCGCAAGGCCGTGAGCATCCCGGCGACGCTGACCGGCTCCGGATCGGCGACGATGTAGCTCCGCCGGGGCGGGCAAGCCGGTGTCAGGGCGAAGCGGATGGCCTCGGCGAGGTTCTCGACGGCGAGCAGCGAGCGCGGCGCCTGAAGCCCGCCGAGCGGCAGGGGCAGCGGCAGCTTCGCCAGCTTCAGCAGGGCCGCCATATTGGCCTTGACGCCCGGCCCGTAGATCAGCACCGGGCGCAAGGCGACCCAGTCGAGAGCGAGCGCCGCGAGGCCCTGCTCCGCAGCCAGCTTGGAGCGGCCATAGGCATCGTCGGGAGCGGGCGCCGCATCCTCGGTCAGCGGAGGCCCGTCGAAGGCACCCGACAGCGCCTTGATCGACGAGAGATAGACGAAGCGGCGCACCCCCGCCGTAACCGCCGCCTGTGCCAGCTCCAGCGTCGCCTGGGTGTTGATGCGCTGGTAGAGCGCCTCGTCGAGCCCCGGCCCTGCATGGGCGAGACCCGCCATATGCACGACATGGTCGACGCCGCGCAGCGCCTCGCTCCAATCCACCTTTTGCGCGAGATCGCCGATCGGAACCGTCTCGACGCCGGCAGGCACCGGGACCGGCCGCCGCAATGCGAGCCGCAGGCGCCAGCCCGCACCCGTCAGCGCCGCCACGACATGCGGCCCGACAAAGCCGCTGGCACCGGTGAGGAGGACGGTTCCCTCAGCCATGGCCAGCCCGTGGCGTCGCGAAGGCACGTAACAGCAGACCCGTCAGCACGGCCGCCAATGCCAGGCAGGCGCCTTGAACCCAGAGACCCGGCCAAGCGATCGAAAATCCCGCCAACGCCGCCAGGACGATGTTCAGCACCGCGACCCGTCCGACGACGCCGCGGACGCTGAAGCCGTTGACGGTGGCCTGCTGGTAGAAATGCGAGCGATGCGCTTCCCACACCTTCTCGCCGCGGGCGAGGCGACGCAGCAGCGTGATGGTGGAATCGGCGACATGATAGAGCGGCAGGATGAGCGCCGCCGCGAAGGCGCCCGTCCCGGCCAGCCGATAGAGCAGATAAGCGGTCAGGAGCCCGATCGGCAGGGAGCCGACATCCCCGAGAAAGAGCTTCGCCACCGGCCGGTTGAAGGGCGCGAAGCCGATGAGCCCACCGCAGAGGGCCGCCGCCAGCCAGCCCGTCGCCGGATCGATCACGCCCGCATTGCCGGCCAAGGCGAGGGCCGCCGCAAGCGGCACGATGCCGGCGACGGTGATCCAGTCGAGCCCATCCATGAAGTTGACGAGATTGACGAACCAGATGCCGGCGACGAGCGCCAAGGCCCGCTCGGCGGCAAGCGGAAGGAACTCCGGAAACAACCGCAATTCCGGCGCGGCCCGAAACAGCACGAATCCGACGCAGGCCGCCTGCAGCGCCAATCGCAGGCTCGCCGGCAGAGGCCGGATATCGTCCCAGGCGCCGACTAGGGCAAGCACTGTCGCTCCCGTTGCGACGACGAGCAGCGCACGCCCGGCTTCGGCCTCGACGGGACTCAGGCCGAAGGCCAGCGCGATGGCCAGGAACGCGCCGGCGAGCACGGCAATGCCGCCGCCCTGCGGTGTCGGCACCGTGTGGCTCGAGCGGGCGTTGGGGCGCGCCAGCGCGTAGCGTTGCAGCAGCGGACGCAGCAGCACGCAGAGCAGCGCCGCCGCGAACGCGGCGGCGACAGAGATCGCGAAGGGGACGAGCACGATAGCCAAGGTGGCCGCACCATAATCGAGGCGGCCCAAAAGCCTAGAGGCTATCGAACATCGAACCCGTATTCGCTACTGCTTGAAGCCGATCAGGACGCCGTCGGCGCCGAGCGAGAGCTGCAAGCCCTGCCGACGCGTGGCGAGGCGCAGGGTCACGCCCTTGTCGTTGCGCAGCCAGACGGTGCCACGGCCCTGGTCGCCGACGGCCCACCCCTCCTTGAGCTGGACATAGGCCCCGGCGAAGTCGCCGACCCGCTGCAGCCCGTAGACGGTGCCCGAGGCGGTCGTCTTGGAGGCACCGACCGTGCCGACGCCGAGGCCGCCGACCGTGATCGGATAGGAGCGGCCATGATAGCGCAGCGTGCCGCCACCGGCCTCGCCGCCGGCGATGAAGCCGGCCTGCACCTGCTCGATCCGCACCGTGCCGGTCGAGGGACCGAGATTGCGCTGCTGCGCCAGTGCCGGCGTGGCCAGCATCATCATGGCGGCCAAGGAAACTGCTGTCTGTCTGATCATCGTCATCGTCCTATTCCGCGCGCCGGTAGCAGCGCCGACGACTCAACGCGCGAGTGGGCATTTCGATCCCATGCCGACAAATCGATGCGTGGAGACCCCATCCGCGGAGCCCCGGAGGGCACGGCGCCATCGGGGCTGAGGCCCCGTCGCGGCATGGATTTACGGTTTCTTAACCACGTCGTCCTCCCCTTGACCTGTCCGGCGGGGCTTCTGGGGGCTCGGAAAGGACGATCAAATGCACGACCTCGAACATGAGCAGGCCGTCATGGACCAACTTGTCGGCTTGCCGGTTGCGGAGGTGGAAAGGGATCTGATTCTGGCGACACTGCGGGAGACGGATGGGAACAGGACCCATGCCGCGAATCTGCTCGGCATCGCCATTCGCACCTTGCGCAACAAGATCAACCTCTACGCCGCCGAAGGCTACGACGTGCCGGAACCGCCGCAGAGCGCGGCCTCGTAACGGCGCCGCCGCGCCTTTCCGTCAGCTTCCCTCCAGCAGCATGGCATAGATGTCTTCGCTGCTCGCGGCGCCGCGAATCCGATCGCAAGCCTCCGGCGCGCGCAGCCGCCGCGCGATGCAGGCGAGCGCGTCGATCCGCCCCTTGCCCCCGTTCTCGGGCGTCAGCACGAGGCAGACGAGATCGACCGGCCTGCCGTCGATCGCCTCATAGGCAACCGGCCGTTCGAGACGCGCCAGCAGGCCGAAAGGCTTCTCCAGCCCGGGAACGGGCGCATGCGGCATGGCGACCCCGCCGCCGACCCCGGTCGATCCGAGAGCCTCGCGCCGGATCAGCGCATCGAGAATGGCGGCCTGCGGCAGCGCGAGCTGTTCGGCGGCCGTTCGCGCGAGCGCCTGCAGCAGCGCGCCCTTCGAGCGCGCCGAAAGCGCGATGATGGAGCGTGGGAGGATGATGTCGGACGGGGTCATGCTTTGGTCTTCGTCACGTTCGGGCGGGGCTGAGTGCCGGAGGCCGGCTCACTCCGCCTCGCGCAGGCGATAGCCGACGCCGGTTTCGGTGGTGATGTATTGCGGCTGGTCGGGGACGCGCTCGATCTTCTGTCTGAGCTGCCGGACATAGACCCGCAGATACTGCACGTCGGCCGAAGCGCCCCAGACCTGCTTCATCAGATATTGGTGGGTCAGCACCTTGCCGGCATGCTGCACGAGGATGCGCAGGATATCGTATTCCTTCGGCGAGAGCTTCACCTCCCTGTCGCCCAGCCTGACGATGCGCTTGACCAGATCGACCGAGAGCTCGCCGGTCTGGAAGATCGGCTTCTCGCCCTGCTGCTGCAGCTTGTGACGCAGCGCGACCCGCAGCCGCGCCGCGAGCTCCTTCATGCCGAAAGGCTTGGTGACGTAGTCGTCGGCGCCGTTCTCGAGCGCCTCGACGATGCCGGCCTCGTCGGTACGACTCGACAGGATCACGATCGGCAGCGCCAGCGCCTCCTCCCGCCATTTCCGCAGCAGCTCCTGGCCGGGCATGTCCGGCAGGCCGAGATCGAGGATGACGAGATCGGGCAATTGCTCCGCGATCCGCTCGATCGCCTCGCGCGCCGTGGCGGCCTCGCGGATGGCATAGCCCTCGGTCGAGAGGCCGACGCGCAGCAGGCGGCGGATCGCCGGCTCGTCGTCGACGACCAGAACCTCGATATCCGATGTCGTCATGTCAGCGGCTCCAACCTGTCCTGCCGCGCCTCGCTGGGCATCCGGATCGTGAAGACCGCGCCCATGCGGTCCTGCCGGTTGCCGGCCTTGATCGTGCCACCCATCGCCTCGACGAAACCGCGGCAGATGGAGAGGCCGAGCCCGGTGCCGGCGCGAACCTGGTCGCCCTTCCTGACCCGGTAGAAGCTGTCGAAGACGCGCTCCAGGTCGGAGGGCGGCAGGCCCGGGCCCTCATCGGCGACCTCGATGGCGACCGCGCCGTCATCCAGCCGGGCGCTGATCGCGATCGTACTGCCGGCCGGCGCGTATTTGGCGGCGTTGTCGACGAGGTTGAACAGCACCTGCTCGAACAGCACGGGATCGAGCCTGAGCATCGGCAAATCTTCGGGAAGCCCGGTCTCGACGCGATGGCCGGCGGTGATCTTCGCGGCGCGGCGCAGCGCGCTGCCGACCACCTCGGCCACATCCACCGGCGCCGCATTCGGCTCCATCGCGCCGGATTCGATCTTGGTCATGTCGAGCAGATTGGCGATGAAGCGGTTGAGACGTTCGGATTCGTCGATCACGGTCGCGAGCAGGGCCGCGCGGTCGTCCTCCGGCAAGGCGTTGCGATAGTCGCGCAAGGTGCCGGCGGCGCCCATGATCGAGGCCAGCGGCGTCTTGAGATCGTGCGAGATCGAGGTCAACAGCGCCGAGCGCAGGCGGTCGGCCTCGGCTGCGAGCCTGGCCCGGTCGACATCGGCAACGAGCTGGATGCGCTCGATGGCGACGGCTGCCTGATCGGCCAGCGCATCGAGCAGGCGCTGCTGCTCGGGCGTCAGCAGCGGGCCTTCCCGGTCGTCGTCGAGGCCGATCACGCCGACAGCGGTCCGCCCCGTGCGCAACGGCAGATAGAAGCGCTTCGCGCCGGGCAGCGTATCGGCGCCGCGCCCGGCCGGACGGTTATGCTCCCAGGCCCAGCGCGCCGCGGCGATATCGGCATCGACCAGCGTGTCGTCGGGCGGATAGCCGGCGCGGACCGCGAGAGAGCCCTCCTCGGGCATGAGGATCACGACGCGCACCCGCAGCATCGAGGCGATCTGGAAGGCGCTCGCCCAGAGCACGTCGTCGAGCGTGCCCGTGCCGGCGAGCTTCTTGGAGAAGAGATAGAGATCCTCCGTGGTGCGGGCGCGCTGGCGGGCGGCATCGGCCTGGCGCTGGACGCGCGCGGTGAGGTTGCTCGCAATCACCGCGACGAGCAGGAAGAAGGCCAGCGCGACCGCGTTCTCCGGGTCGTTGATCGTCAGGGTGTAGAGCGGGGGGATGAAGAAGAAATTCAGCGCCAGCGCGCTCAGGACCGAAGCGAGGAGCGCCGGCCAGAAGCCGCCGGTGACGGCCGAGATCAGCACGCTCATCAAGAAGACCAGCGCGATATTGCGAAGGTCCATGACCTGGCTGAGCAGTTCGGCGACGCCGAGCGCGATCGCAACCGAGACGACCACGCCGAGATAGGGCCGCAGGCTGAACGGGCGCGGGCCGTCGGCTGCGAGCGGGCGGGCATCCTTCTCGCCTTCCGCGACCGAGACGACATGCACGCTGATGTCGCCGGCGCGGCGGATCAGGTCATGCGAGACCGAGCCGCTGAACAGCTCGCGCCAGCGCGGCTTGGCCGGCTTGCCGACGACGATCTGCGTGACGTTGTTCGCCGCCGCATGGCGAATGATCTCGCCGGCGACGTCCTGGCCGGGCAGGGTGACCGCCTCGCCGCCGAGCTGCTCGGCGAGCCGCAACGCGCCGGCCACACGCGTCTTGGCCGCCTCCGTCAGTGCGGCGGCGCGCGGCGTCTCGACATAGAGCGCGCTCCAGGGTGCGCGCAGCCGGTCGGCCTGGCGCTTGGCGAGGCGGACCAGGGCGGCGGAGCCGGCACCATCATCGATGCAGACGAGGATGCGGTCCCCCGCCGCCCAGGGCCCGGGGATCGCGTGCCTCTGCATATGGCTGAGCAGTTGCTCGTCGACCCGTTGCGCCGTGCGGCGCAACGCCAATTCGCGCAGGGCCGTCAGGTTGCCGGGCGAGAAGTAGTTCTCGATGGCGCGCCGGGCCGTATTGCCGAGATAGACCTTGCCCTCCTGGAGCCGCCTGATCAGGTCGGCCGGGGTCAGGTCGATGACCTCGATGTCGTCGGCGCGGTCGAGAACCGAATCCGGCACGGTTTCGCGCACCCGGATGCGGGTGATCTGCGCGACCACGTCGTTCAGGCTCTCGACATGCTGGATGTTCAGCGTGGTGTAGACGTCGATGCCTTGCGAGAGCAGTTCCTCGACATCGAGATGGCGCTTCGGATGGCGGCTGCCGGGGACATTGGTGTGTGCGAGCTCGTCGACCAGCACGAGCGCCGGCCGCCGGGCCAGGATGGCATCGAGATCCATCTCCTCGAGCTCGCGGTCCTTGTAGTCGACGCTCCGGCGCGGGACGATCTCGAAGCCGTCGACCAGCCCTTGCGTCTCCTTGCGGCCATGGGTTTCGACGATACCGATGACGACATCGATGCCCTCGGCCTTTCGGGCCCTGCCGGAGGTCAGCATCTCATAGGTCTTGCCGACGCCCGGCGCCGCGCCGAGGAAGATCTTCAGGCGGCCGCGCCCCTCCCGCCGGGCGCTTTCGAGCAGCGCCTCGGGCGAGGGCCTGGCCCTGATCTCGCGATGATTCTCGGCGGTTGGCATGTCGGTATCGCGGGGCAATGGCGGATCGGGAGCCGCCATTGCCTTTGTGTCAGCGCGAAGCGGCGCCGTCGAGGGCGAGGTTGAGCGCGAGCACGTTGACGACGGGCTCGCCGAGGAAGCCGAGCTTGCGCGGTTCGACATGGGCGTCGACCAGCGCCTTGATGCCCGCAGGGTCGGCATTGCGCGCCTTGGCGACGCGGGCGACCTGGAAATAGGCGGCCTGCGGCGAGATATGCGGGTCGAGCCCGCTGCCCGAGGTCGTCACCAGATCCATCGGCACCGGCGCGCCGGGATTCTCGGCCTTGAGCTTCTCGGCATCGGCCTTGATGCGCTCGACCAGCTTCTGGCTGGTCGGGCCGAGATTGGAACCGCCGGAGCTTGCGGCGTTGTAGGGCGCGTCGATGGTCTTCGTGCTGTCGTTCGGATCGGTCGCGACCGTCGCCGAGGGGCGGCCGTGGAAATAGCGCTCGCCGGTGAAATTCTGGCCGATCAGGCTGGAGCCGATGATCTTGCCGCCCTTCTCGATCAGGCTGCCATTGGCCTGGCGTGGGAAGACGATCTGGGCGATGCCGGTCATCGCCAGCGGGTAGACGAGGCCGGTGATCGCCGTGAGGGCGAGGATCATCACCAGAGCGGGGCGGATCTGCTTGAGCATGGTGGCGGCTCCTTAGACGAGGTGCAGCGCGGTCACGGCCATGTCGATGGCCTTGATGCCGATGAAGGGCACGACGAGCCCGCCGAGCCCGTAGACGAGCAGGTTGCGGCTGAGCAAAGCGCCGGCGCCGACGGCCCGGTACTTCACGCCCTTCAGCGCGAGCGGGATCAGCGCGACGATGATCAGCGCGTTGAAGATGATGGCCGACAGGATGGCGCTCTGGGGCGTCTGCAGCCCCATGATGTTGAGCGCGCCGAGCTGCGGGTAGAAGGCCAGGAACATCGCCGGGATGATGGCGAAGTACTTGGCGACGTCGTTGGCGATCGAGAAGGTTGTCAAGGCGCCGCGCGTCATCAGGAGCTGCTTGCCGATCTCGACGATCTCGATGAGCTTGGTCGGGTCCGAGTCGAGATCGACCATGTTGCCGGCCTCGCGCGCTGCGACCGTGCCCGTGTTCATGGCGACGCCGACATCGGCCTGGGCGAGAGCCGGCGCGTCGTTGGTGCCGTCGCCGCACATGGCGACGAGCTTGCCCTTGGCCTGCTCCTCGCGGATCAAAGTGAGCTTGTTCTCCGGCGTCGCCTGGGCGAGGAAGTCGTCGACGCCAGCCTCGGCCGCGATGGCGGCGGCGGTCATCGGGTTGTCGCCGGTGATCATCACGGTGCGGATGCCCATGCGGCGCAGTTCCGCGAAGCGCTCGCGGACGCCGCCCTTGACGATGTCCTTGAGGTGGATGACGCCGAGCAGGCGCCCATCCTTCGCCACGGCGAGCGGGGTGCCGCCGGCCTTGGCGATCTCGGCGGCGCTGGCCTGGACCTCGCGCACCACGCCGGCCGCCGGGCGTGACCCGATGGCGCCGGCCTCGACATGGTTCAGCACGGCATCGACGGCGCCCTTGCGGATCTGCGAGCCTTCGAGATCGACGCCGCTCATCCGGCTCTGCGCGGTGAAGGGCACGAAGCTGGCATGGAGGGCGCCCATGTCACGGGCGCGGATGCCGTATTTCTCCTTGGCGAGCACGACGATCGAGCGGCCCTCCGGCGTCTCGTCGGCGAGCGAGGCGATCTGGGCAGCGTCCGCAAGCTCCTGCTCGCTGACGCCGGAGACCGGCTTGAACTCCGTCGCCTGGCGGTTGCCGAGCGTGATCGTGCCGGTCTTGTCGAGCAGGAGCGTATCGACGTCGCCGGCGGCCTCGACGGCGCGGCCGGACATGGCGAGCACGTTGAAGCGCACCAGCCGGTCCATGCCGGCGATGCCGATGGCCGAGAGCAGCGCCCCGATGGTGGTCGGGATCAGCGTCACGAACAGCGCGACCAGCACCACGACCGGGATATAGCCCCCGGCATAGGCGGCGAAGCTCGGGATCGTCGCGGTGGCGAGCACGAAGATCAGCGTCATGCCGGCGAGCAGGATGTTGAGCGCGATCTCGTTGGGCGTCTTCTGGCGCTCTGCGCCCTCGACCAGCGCGATCATGCGATCGATGAAGGTCGAGCCAGCGGCCGCGGTGATGCGCACGCGGATCCAGTCCGAGAGCACCTGCGTGCCGCCGGTCACGGCCGAGCGGTCGCCGCCGGATTCGCGGATGACGGGCGCGGATTCGCCGGTGATCGCGGCCTCGTTCACCGAGGCGACGCCCTCGATGACCTCGCCATCCGAGGGGATGATGTCGCCGGCCTCGACCAGCACGACATCGCCGACCTTGAGCGAGGTGCCGGGCACGAGCCGGAACTGGCTGCGATCCTCGCCCGAAAGCAACTTGGCCTGCGTTTCCGCGCGGGTCTTGCGCAGCGAATCCGCCTGCGCCTTGCCTCGCCCTTCCGCGACCGCTTCCGCGAAATTGGCGAAGAGCACGGTAAACCACAGCCAGATCACGATCTGGAAGGAAAAGCCGAGATGGCTGCCGCCGGTGACGAGGTCCCGGAGGAAGAGAATGGTGGTGAGCAGCGACACCACGGCGACGACGAACATCACCGGATTGCGGGCGAGGCTGCGCGGATCGAGCTTGCGGAGGGCGTCGCCCAGCGCCGGCACGAGGATGCGGGCGTCGATCAGGCTCGCGGATTTGGACTGGCTCATGAGAGACTCCAGCGAAGAAGGGGCTGCCGGTCAGGCGCCGGCAAGCAGCGCGGCCAGCGCCCGGGCGACCAGCACGAAGAGCGCGAGCCCGGCCGTGGCGGCGAGGATGAGGGTGGAGGGACGTAGGCCGGCCTTGCCGGCTCCCGCGCCGTCGGCACGGTGGGGCGGCAGGGCATCGCGGCGCAGATTGCGAAGACAGCTCGACATGGGCGGCCTCCTCAGAAGCTCTGCCCGGCGAGCATCGCCAGATGCTCGACGATCGGGCCGACCGCCAGCGCCGGGAAGAAGGTCAGGCCGCCGACGATCACGATGACGCCGACGAGGAGCCCGACGAAGAGCGGGCCGTCCGTCGGGAAGGTGCCGGCGGAGGCGGGCACCGACTTCTTCGCGGCGAGCGAGCCGGCGATGGCGAGCGCCGGGACGATGACCAGGAAGCGCCCGACCAGCATGGTGATGCCCAGGGTGAGGTTGTACCAGAGCGTGTTGGCCGAGAGGCTGGCGAAGGCCGAGCCGTTATTCGCCGCCGCCGAGGTGTAGGCGTAGAGGATCTCGGAGAAGCCGTGCGGCCCGCTATTGCCGACGCTGGCGACGGCGCCCGGCAGCACCGCGGAGATGGCGGTGAAGGTCAGCATGCCGGCCGGCAGGCACAGCACGGCGAGCATCGCCATCTTGACCTCCTTGGCCTCGATCTTCTTGCCGAGATATTCCGGCGTGCGGCCGACCATCAGCCCGGCGACGAAGATCGCCAGCACGACGAAGAGCACGATGCCGTAGAAGCCGGCGCCTACGCCGCCGACGATGACCTCGCCGAGCTCCATGTTGATCAGCGGGATCAGGCCGCCGAGCGCGGTGAAGCTGCCGTGCATGGCATTGACCGCGCCGCAGGAGGCCGCGGTGGTGACGACCGCGAAGAGCGCCGAGAGCGGGATGCCGAAGCGCATCTCCTTGCCCTCGAGATTGCCGCCCTGCAGGCCGAGCGCCTGGACGAGCGGGTTGCCGGCGGCCTCGGCCCAGTAGCAGACGATGACGCCGGCGATGAACAGCGTGCCCATCGCGGCGAGGATCGCCCAGCCCTGACGCTCATTGCCGACCATGCGGCCGAAGACATTGGTGAGGGCCGCGCCGATCGCGAAGATCGAGACCATCTGGAGCATGTTCGAGATGGCGTCGGGATTCTCGAAGGGATGGGCGGCATTGGCGTTGAAGAAGCCGCCGCCATTGGTGCCGAGCATCTTGATCGCGACCTGCGAGGCGACGGGGCCGCGCGCGATCGTCTGCTGCGCGCCTTCGAGCGTCGTCGCCGTGACGGCGGCGTCGAGCGTCTGAGGCATGCCCAGCGCGACATAGGCCAGCGTCAGCACCACGCAGAGCGGCAGGAGGACGTAGAGGATGGCGCGGGTCAGATCGACCCAGAAGCTGCCGACCGTCTTGGCCGAGGCGCGGGCGAAGCCGCGAATCAGCGCCACCGCGATCGCGATGCCGGTCGCCGCCGAAACGAAGTTCTGCACGGTGAGGCCGAGCATCTGCGTCAGATAGGACATCGTGCTCTCGCCGCCGTAGTTCTGCCAGTTCGTGTTGGTCACGAAGCTCACGGCGGTGTTGAAGGCGAGATCGGGGGCGACCGTCGCCATGCCGTCCGGGTTCAGCGGCAACCCAGCCTGGACGCGCTGCAGCCCGTAGAGCAGCAACAGGCCGGCGAGGTTGAACAGCAGCAGCGCGACGGCGTAGCCGCTCCAATGCTGCTCCTCGCGCCCATGCGTGCCGGCCAAGGCATAAAGCCCGCGCTCGACCGGCGCGAACAGCGGCGAGAGGACAGTGCGCTCGCCGTTGAAGACGCGCGTCATATAGCCGCCGAGCGGCTTGGTCAGCGCGACGACGAGCGCGCAGAAGACGAGGATCTGGATCCAGCCGTAGAGAGTCATGGCAAAAGCTTCCGGTGGCGCAGCGCGGTCAGAACCGCTCGGGGCGGAGCAGCGCATAGGTGAGGTAGACCAGCAGAATCGCGGTCACGGCCCCACCGAGGAGGTAGTCGAGGATCATGGCGCGGTTCCCCGACTCAAAGTGCGTCGCAGGTGGCGACATAGGCGAGGGAGGCGGCGAAGAAGGCCAGGCCCAGCCCGATCATGACGATATCCATTGCCGTGGTCCCTTTGGCCGAGGCATTGCGGGCGAACCCCGGCTGCCGCCGCGCCTGCTTTCCAGCGGAAAGGGGCGTGGACAGACGGATCGACCGTGCAGGGGATTATCGTGAGGCCGGCATAGCCGTTCGAGACGGGCGGGCGCGTCTCAATATAGGAATCTTATAGGAATTCCGCGGCTCGCCATGCGCGAGAGGCCCGCCGGGCGCCGGCATCAGCCGATACGTCCCAAGCCGGGCACGATCGTCCGCGCGGAGCAGACCCTCCGCATCATCCCTATCGAAAGGCGAGGCGCGCGGTATGATGAGCGCCATCTGTCGCACGATCCCAGACAGTCCCTTGCGAGGCGGTGCAACATGAAGAAGCTTTTCGCAGTCGCGTGCTGCCTGCTCCTGACGGGGTGCGGAGGGTTCGTGTTCCCCGGCCCGGAGCAGAGCGCTCCGATGGAGTGGGGAGGCCAACCCCAGGCGCCTCAAGGCGCCAACGACTTTCAGCCATCCCGTGCCGACAATCAGATGACCTCGTCCTGCACGATGAGGGGGCAGGGCGTCGTTTGCAGGTGAGGCGCCTGCGAAGCCGTCGCGGGGCAATGATGCCGCGACCGCGCAGACGGGTCGATACCGCCGCGGAGCCGGGCCTTGGCCGAATCACGCTTGGCGCGAGCGCTCTTCAGGCCGATCTAGGATAGGGACGATCGTCCTGGCTCCCAATGGCGCCCTGCGGACGCTCCTGACACGAGGACAGCAAAAAACCGGCCTTTGCGGGGCCGGTTGCGGTGATCTGCGGTCTTCCGTGAAGGAGGAGATGGTGGAGCCAGGCGGAATCGAACCGCCGACCTCTTGAATGCCATTCAAGCGCTCTCCCAACTGAGCTATGGCCCCACACGAGACGACCGAGTTGGGATCGGCCGTCAAACGGACTTTATTCAAACCGCCTCGGCGGTTCCGTCCGGGCCGCCTGCCGGCGACGCAGCGCTCTATAGGCGGCCCGGGCTGAAGACACAAGCGCCTAATGTCGCCTTGCCGTCATCTTTTTTGAAGGCTGTGGATCAGTTGTCCTCGTCGCCCTCGATGTCGCCGTCGATCAGATCGGAAACATCGTCGTCGCCTTCCTCGTCCTCTTCCAGGAAGGTGTCGTCATCGTCGTCGGCGACGATGTCGTCCTCGACCTCGATGTCGTCCTCGCTGGTGACCACGACGTCCTTCTCGCTCGCCTCGGCGTCGGCATCCTCGAGCGAGACGAGCTCGACCGCGCCATCGGCGACCTCGACCTCGTCCTCATCCTCTGCCGGCTTTGCCGCCACGGCCGCAGCCGCCTTGGCCTGCGGCTCGAACATCGCGCGCGGATACGCCTGCCCGGTATAGGGGGAGACGATAGGGTCCTTGTTCAAATCGTAGAACTTGCGCCCCGTGACCGGGCAAACGCGCTTCGTTCCGAGTTCCGGTTTCGCCACTGCGTCGGACCTTCAACCATCATGTTCTGAAAAGCAGGCGCGTCCGTTAATCGGGGCGGACGGCGCTGTCAAATGCTGATTTGCGCGATGTGATCACCCCGCGCAAGTCCAATGCGTTTTCCAGAGCCCCTGCGCGCGCCCCGGACGCGCGCATTGGCGCGGCTCGCACGGGCATGCTAGGGCGGGCGCGCAGCTCGTTTGGCCCAAAGCGCAGAGATTCCGACCCCGTGTCCCACGACCATGACCCCGTCCCCGTCACCGCCCGCGCTGGGGGCCCGCTCAAGGGCCGCGTCCGCGTGCCCGGCGACAAATCGATTTCCCACCGGGCGATGATCTTCGGCCTCCTGGCCATCGGCGAGACGAAGGTGAGCGGCCTGCTCGAAGGCGAGGATGTGATGCGCACCGCCGCCGCCGCGCGCGCGCTCGGCGCCGTCGTCCATCATGACGGGCCGGGCGCCTGGCGCGTGCAGGGTGTCGGCGTCGGCGGCCTGCACCAGCCGGCGGATATCCTCGATTTCGGCAATGCCGGCACCGGCTCGCGCCTGATGATGGGCGTCTGCGGCTCGCATCCGATCACCACGACCTTCGACGGCGACGCCTCGCTGCGCAAGCGGCCGATGCGGCGCATCCTCGACCCGCTCGAGCAGATGGGCACCGTCGTAGTCTCGCAGCAGGAGGGCGGCCGCGTGCCGCTGACCCTGCGCGGCCCGCAGGAGGCGATCCCGATCGTCTACGCTCCCCCGGTCGCCTCGGCGCAGATCAAATCGGCAGTGCTGCTCGCGGCGCTTGCCGCGCCCGGCGAGACCACGGTGATCGAGGCGGAGGCGACGCGCGACCACACCGAGAAAATGCTGACCCATTTCGGCGCCGAGATCACGGTGACGCCGGAAGGCGCGCATGGCAGGCGCATCGTACTGAAGGGCCAGCCCGAATTGCAGGCGGCGCCGATCGTCGTGCCGGCCGACCCCTCCTCCGCCGCCTTCCCGCTGGTGGCGGGGCTGATCGTGCCCGGCTCCGACATCCTGCTCGAAAGCGTGATGACCAATCCGCTGCGCTCCGGCCTGCTGACGACGCTGATCGAGATGGGCGCCGACATCACGGTCGAGCGCGAGGCCAATGAAGGCGGCGAGACCGTCGCCGATCTACGCGTGCGCGGCTCGCAGCTCAAGGGCGTGACGGTGCCGCCGGAACGCGCGCCTTCGATGATCGACGAATATCCGGTGCTGGCGGTCGCGGCCGCCTTCGCCACCGGCACGACGCGGATGCGCGGCCTGCAGGAATTGCGCGTGAAGGAATCCGACCGCCTCGCCGCAGTCGAGGCCGGGCTGAAGGCTGCCGGCGTGACCTGCTGGATCGAGGGCGACGATCTGATCGTCGAGGGCTCGGGCGGCGCGCCCGTGCGCGGCGGCGGGCCGATCGCGACCCATCTCGACCACCGCATCGCCATGAGCTTCCTGGTGATGGGCCTTGCGACCCAGAATCCCGTCGTGGTCGATGACGGCTTGATGATCGCGACGAGCTTCCCGAGCTTCACCGCTCTGATGAACGGTCTCGGAGGCCGGATCGGATGAAGCCAGCCACGGGCGACCTCGTCATCGCCGTGGACGGCCCCGCCGCATCGGGCAAGGGCACGCTGGCGAAGCGGCTCGCCGCCCATTACGGCCTGCCCTGCCTCGATACCGGCCTGCTCTACCGCATGGTGGCGCGCGCCATGCTCGATGCCGGGCACGACATCCATGACGCGGCGGCGGCCGAGCACCTCGTCGGCAGCTTCGACGAGACCGGTTTTCCGGAGGAGCGCCTGCGCGGCGGCGAGATCGGCGAGGCGGCTTCCGTCGTCGCGGCGATGCCGGCGGTGCGGGCGGGGCTGCTCGCCCGGCAGCGGCGCTTCGCCGCGCAGCCGGGCGGAGCCGTGCTCGACGGGCGCGACATCGGCACGGTGATCTGCCCGGACGCTCCCGCCAAGCTCTTCGTCACCGCGACGCCGGAGGTGCGCGCGGCGCGGCGCCACAAGGAGCTCCTCGGCCGGGGCGAGGATGTCGCCTTCGAGAGCATCCTCGCCGATATCCGCCGCCGCGATGCGCGCGATTCGGGCCGCAGCGACGCGCCGCTGAAGGCGGCCGAGGACGCGGTCATTCTCGACACCTCGGCGCTGACCGTCGAGGAGGTGGTCGCGGCCGCCATCGGCATCGTCGAGCGCCGACGCGTGACCTGACGCGCTTTCCCGCCCGTTCTCGCGATATTGCTATCTAAACAGGCCTGAAAGCCGGTTTTTCAGCCTTGGCCTCGTCGAGAAGCCGGCGCACACTCGCCACCGCGACGGGATGGCGGAGGTGGCGATGCGGCGCTGGCTGTACGGTCTCTCAGGTCTGGCTGCGATGGCGCTGTGGAGCCAGGCCGCGCCGAATGCGCAGCCGGCAAATGCGCCGCCCGAGGAGGTCGACGTCGCGCTCGTGCTGGCGGTCGACATCTCCTATTCGATGGATCTCGACGAGCTCGCCTTGCAGCGCAACGGCTATATCGAGGCCTTCCGCTCCAAGCCGCTGCAGGACGCCATCAGCAATGGCGCGATCGGCAAGATCGCCGTGACCTATGTCGAATGGGCCGGCGGCAATTTCCAGCACATCGTGCGGCCCTGGAAGATCATCGACGGCCCGGCCGCCGCCAATGCCTTCGCGGAGGAGCTCGGCGAGGCGCCGACGCGGCGCGGCCGGCGCACCTCGATCTCGGGGGCGATCGATCTCGGCGTGCAACTGCTCGAACAGTCCAACGTCACCGCGATGCGCCGCGTCATCGACATCTCCGGCGACGGCGCCAACAATGACGGGCGTCCCGTCACCGCGGCGCGCGACGAGGCCGGGGCCAAGGGCATCGCCATCAACGGCCTGCCAGTGATGCTGAAGCAGGCGGGCTATTTCGATATCGACAACCTCGACGTCTACTACAAGGACTGCGTCGTCACCGGCATCGGCGCCTTCGTCATCCCGATCCGCGAAAAGCACCAGTTCGTCGAGGCGACGCGGACGAAGCTCCTGCGCGAGATCGCCGCCGTGCCGCCGGATGCAACGGTCCAGAAGGCGCAGGCCGGCGACCCGTCGACCTGCCTTGCCGGGGAACGGCAATGGCGCGACCGGATGGGAAATTGAGGGTAGGTCTCAGGTCCCCCGTGGCTTCGCCCGCGTCGTCGGCAAGGCGGCGGCGGGGTCGTCGGGCCAGAGATGGCGGGGATAGCGGCCCTTCATCTCCGATTTCACCGCCGCCCAGGAACCGCGCCAGAAGCCGGGCAGGTCACGCGTCACCTGGATCGGCCGATGCGCCGGCGAGAGCAATTCGAGAACCAGCGGCACGCGCCCGCCGGCCAGCGCCGGATGGCTCGCCAGCCCATAGAGCTCCTGAACGCGCACCGAAATCGTCGGCCCGGCCTCGGCCGCGTAGTCCACGGCGAAAGAGGAGCCGGTCGGGGCGGTGAAATGCGTCGGGGCCTCGGCATCGAGCCGGCGCTTCAGCTCCCAGGGGACGAGGCCCGCCAGCGCCGAATCGAGATCGGCCGGCTGGATCGCCGCGAGCGAAGCACGGCCGAGGATATGCGGCGCGAGCCAGTCTTCCGGATTCTGCGCGAGCCCTTCGTCGGAGAGATCGGGCCAGCCCTGCTCGGCTTCGGCCTTGCGCAGGAAGGCGACACGCTCGCGCAACTGATTCTGCCCCTTCGTCCAGGGCAGCAGGCCGATGCCCAGCGCGGCGATGCCTTTCGCCAGCGCCCCAGCATTCTCAAGCGTCCCAGCGACGGGCAAGGGGCGTTCCGCCAAAGCGAGCGCGCCGTAACGGCGCACCGCTCGTACCCGCAAGGCGCGGGCGGCCCGGTCGAAGCTCGCCTCCTCGCGCTCGGTGATGGCGTAGGGCGCGAGGCCATGGCCGACGAGCATGCCGATTTCCGCTTCGCCGATCGCTGCGGCGGCCATGATCCGGGCCTGCTGCGCCGATCCCGTCATCTCCGCGACGACGATGTAAGATTCGCGCGCCAGGCGCTGCGATGCTTCAAGCGCGCCGCCGCGGCCATTGGCGAGGAGGTACTGGCCAGAGCCCGGCGCACGCGCCCTGGCGACCCGGTCGGGATAGGCAAAGGCGAGCAGGAGGCTGGGGGAGAGCGGCTCGCCCGCCAGAGCCTTGTCCGTCCGGGCATGGCGTTCGGCGGTGCGGGCCCAGCCCTCCGCCAGACGGCGCATATCGCCGGCCCGGCCGCCGCGCTCGCGGGACAAGCGCTCCAGCCGCTCGGCCAGATCGATCGCATCGCCGCCGAGGCCGCGCTCGACCAGCACGGCGGCGAGATCGGCGGCGGCGCCGGCTTGCCCGAAGCGGGCGGCGGCCACAACCATGCGCGCGAGACGGGGCGGCAAGGGCAGGGCCTGCAAGGCGCGACCGTCCGGCGTGATGCGGCCGGCAGCATCGAGCGCGCCGACCGCCTCCAGAAGACCGCGCGCTTCCTTGAGGGCGGGCGCGGGCGGCGGATCGAGGAAGGCCAGCGTCGTCGGGTCGGTCACGCCCCAGGCGGCGCAGTCGAGCAACAACGGGCTCAGATCGGCAGACAGGATTTCAGGCCGGGCGAAGGGTTCGAGCGCCCCCGTCGCGGCCTCCTCCCAGAGCCGGTAGCAGATTCCCGGCTCGGTGCGGCCGGCGCGGCCACGGCGCTGGTCGGCGGCAGCGCGGCTGACGCGGCGCGTCTCCAGCCGGGTCACGCCGATATCGGGCTCGTAGACGGGTATGCGGGCGAGGCCGGAATCGATCACGACGCGTACGCCTTCGATGGTCAGCGACGTCTCGGCGATCGCCGTGGCGAGCACGACCTTGCGCCTGCCCGCAGGCGCCGGCAGCACGGCCCGGTCCTGCTCGCGCTGGTCGAGCGCGCCGTAGAGCGGAGCGATCTCGACAGCCGGATCGCGCAGCCTTTCGCGCAGGCGCTCCTCGACGCGGCGGATCTCGCCCTGCCCCGGCAGGAAGACGAGCTGCGAGCCGGGTTGCTCGTTCAGCGCCAGCAGCACGGTTTCGGTGACCTGATCCTCGATGCGCTTCAGCGGATCGCGGCCGCGATAGCGCGTCTCGACCGGATAGGCGCGGCCCTCGCTCTCGATCACCGACGCATCGCCGAGCAGCCTCGCGACGCGGGCGCCGTCGAGCGTCGCGGACATGACGAGGATGCGCAGATCCTCGCGCAGGCCGCCCTGGGCGTCGAGCGCCAGCGCCAGGCCGAAATCGGCGTCGAGCGAACGCTCGTGGAATTCGTCGAAGAGCACGGCGGCGACGCCGTCGAGCGCGGGATCGTCGAGGATCATCCGGGCAAAGACGCCTTCGGTCACGACCTCGATGCGCGTCTTCGGGCCGATCTTCGAGCCGAGGCGCACGCGCAGGCCGACGGTCTCGCCGACCTGCTCGCCCAGCGTCTGCGCCATCCGGTTCGCCGCGCCGCGCGCCGCCAGACGGCGCGGTTCGAGCAGGATGAGCTTGCCGCCCTTCGTCCAAGGCTCGTCGAGCAAGGCAAGCGGCACGCGCGTCGTCTTGCCGGCGCCGGGCGGGGCGACCAGCACGACATTCGGCCGTTCGCGCAAGGATGCGGCGAGGTCGTCGAGAACGGCATCGATGGGCAGGGCTTGGTCGAAGGCGCGCATGTCCGGCCGATGTGGCGCAGCCGCGGCCCGCACGCAAGCGGATCGCAGCTTCCGGCCCGCAGGATCAATCCGCAGCGCGGTCCTGACGGCGCGCGAAGAAGCTCACCATGGTCTCGACGAGCTCGCGCGGACGTTCTTCCGGCACATAATGCCCGCAATCCTTGATGATGGCGCCCTCGGGCTCCGTCGCGACGCGTTTCATCGTGTTCAGGGCTGCCTCGCCATAGCCATGGTCGCCACCCACGGCCAGCACCGGACAGAGCAGGGGCGATGCGCCGAGCCTGAGATTGTCGTCCCGGTCCTGGGGGATCAAGGCGCGGTAATGCGCGAACATTCCCCGAAGGCCACCCGGCGCGGCCGCCGCGCGGGCATAATGGCCGATATCCTCCTCGGTGATGCTCGTCGGATCGAAAGTGCCCACGTTCTCGCGGCGGATCATCGCCTTGATGAAGAGATGCTCCCGGCCGCGCACGAGTTCCTCGGCAATGTCCCCGGCGCGGTTGAAACCAAAATGCCAGCTTCCGCCATTTGCCACATCCATCGCCCGTTCCTGCCCGAAGCCGGGCAGGCCCGATTCGATGAAGACGAGCCCGCGCGTCCGCTGGGGCCAGTTGGCCGCGAGCGGATAGGCGACCTGGCCGCCGAGATCGTGACCGACGACCCAGGCCGTCGCGATGCCGAGACGATCGAGCATGGCCACGAGGTCACGAGCGACGACCAGCTTGGAATGAACGCCTTCCGGCTTGCTGCTGTCCCCGAAACCACGCAGATCCGGAGCAATGACGCGAAACCCCGCTGCCGCAAGCAGGGGAATGACCTTGCGCCAGGCGTGGGAGGTCTGCGGCCAACCATGCAACAGCAGCACGGTCTCCCCGTGCTCGGGCCCGGCGAAAACCGCATGCAGACGTAAGTCCGCCGCGATGCGGATGGTGCGATGTTCGAGCATGATGGAAACGACGTGATCCGGCCTTGTGGCGCCCTCCCCCAAGCGATCATGAGCGCCAGCCGAAAGCAAGGCTGCGCCGCCGGATCCGGCATGCGGCGAGGTGAGGGCGAGAGAGCCACTCGCCAGCCCGCGCGCGTCATGCTAACCGCTGACCTCATGACTGAGACCGGCCAGACCCGCATCCAGAACCGCTTCCAGGCCTGCGCCCGCGAGGGCCGGGCCGCGCTCGTGACCTTCGTCACGGCAGGCGACCCCGATTTCGAGACCGCGAGCGCCATTCTCGCCGCCCTCCCCGCGGCCGGCGCCGATGTGATCGAGCTCGGCGTGCCCTTCACGGATCCGATGGCGGACGGCGTGCCGGTCCAGCTCGCCGGGCAGCGCGCGCTCAAGGCCGGGCAGACCTTGCGCAAGACGCTCGCCATGGTCGAGAGCTTCCGCAAGGCCGGCCACGACACGCCGATCGTGCTGATGGGCTACTACAATCCGATCTGGGTCTATGGCGTCGAGGCCTTCCTGGCCGAGGCGCGCCGTGTCGGTGTCGACGGGCTGATCGTGGTCGACCTGCCGCCGGAGGAGGATTCCGAGCTCTGCCTGCCGGCGCTGAAGGCGGGCGTCTCCTTCATCCGCTTGGCCACGCCGACGACCGACGACAAGCGCCTGCCCAAGGTGCTGCAGAACACCTCGGGCTTCGTCTACTACGTCTCGATGACCGGCGTGACCGGCGGCGCCATCGCCGATTACGGCGCGGTGGGCGATGCCGTCACCCGCATCAAGCGCCACACCGGCCTGCCGGTTGCGGTCGGCTTCGGCGTGAAGACCGCGACTGACGCCGCCACCATCGCCAAGAGCGCGGACGGCGTCGTCGTCGGTTCGGCGCTTGTGGAGCGCGTCCGACTTTCGCTCGACGCCGAGGGCAAGGCCACGGAAAAGACCGTTTCGGCTGTCACCTCGCTGGTCGCCGAACTCGCGCAAGGCGTGCGCTCGGTGGCGAAGGCCGCGTGAACGGGCTTGCACGCCGGGCCTTTGCCGGCGAAAAGCCAATCCCCATCTCTCGCCTGACGGCGCATGCCGCCGAAGGCCCATCAGGGATGATCCGATGAACTGGATTTCCGAAGTCGTCCGGCCGCGCATCAAGACGCTGTTCAAGCGCGAGACGCCGGAAAATCTCTGGATCAAATGCCCGGATTCCGGGCAGATGGTCTTCCATAAGGATGTCGAGGCCAATGGCTACGTCATCCCCGGCTCCGAGCATCATATGCGCGTCACCGCGCCGGAGCGGCTGCGGCTGACCTTCGACGAAGGCAAGTGGCTCGACGTCGCGCTGCCCGAGGTCGCGATCGACCCGCTCAAGTTCCGCGACGAGAAGCGCTATGTCGACCGGCTGAAGGATGCCCGCGCCAAGACCGGCGCACAGGACGCCTTCAAGGTCGGCTATGGCCGGGTCAAGGGCCTGCCGATGACCATCGCTGCGCAGGATTTCCACTTCATGGGCGGTTCGCTCGGTATGGCGGCCGGCGAGGCCTTCATCAAGGGCGCAGAGACGGCCCTTGAGAAGAAGACGCCCTATGTCGTCTTCGCGGCTTCCGGCGGAGCGCGCATGCAGGAAGGCATCCTCTCGCTGATGCAATTGCCGCGCACCACCGTCGCGATCCGGCGCCTGCGCGCGGCAGGCCTGCCCTATTTCGTGGTGCTGACCAATCCGACCACCGGCGGCGTCACCGCCTCCTACGCGATGCTCGGCGATATCCACATCGCGGAGCCCGGCGCGCTGATCGGCTTCGCCGGGCCGCGCGTGATCGAGCAGACGATCCGCGAAAAGCTGCCGGACGGCTTCCAGCGCTCGGAATATCTCAAGGACCACGGCATGGTCGACATGGTCGTGCATCGCCGCGACCTGCCGGAGACGCTCTCGCGCCTCGGCCGCCTGCTGATGAAGCAGCCCGCGGGCGAAACCGGCAAAGCCGCACCGGCTCTGCCGCCGCAGCCGGTCGCCGAGGCGGTCTGAGGCTCGTTCGACCGAGGGCGCGCGCATCATGGGGTCTTCCGACACGCTGCTCGCGCGCTTCATGGCGCTGCATCCCAAGCTGATCGACCTTTCGCTCGGCCGCATCCTCACCCTGCTGGAGCGGCTGGGCGATCCCCAGAAAAAGCTGCCGCCGGTGATCCATGTCGCCGGCACCAACGGCAAGGGCTCGACCATCGCCTTCATGCGGGCGATCCTCGAGGCGGCGGGCCTGTCGGTGCATGTCTACATCTCGCCGCATCTGGTGCGCTTCCATGAGCGCATTCGGCTGGGCGCGCCCGGCGGCGGGCGCTTCGTGGAAGAGAACACGCTGGTCGAGGCGCTGGAGCGCTGCGAGGCCGTCAATGCCGGCGATCCGATCACCTTCTTCGAGATGACGACGGCCGCGGGGCTGCTGCTCTTCGCCGAGCATCCGGCCGACGTGCTGCTGCTCGAGGTCGGGCTCGGCGGTCGCTTCGACGCCACCAACGTCATCGCCCATCCGGCCTGCACGGTGGTGACGCCGGTCTCGCTCGACCATTCCGAATATCTCGGCGACACCGTGACCAAGATCGCCGGCGAGAAGGCCGGCATCTTCAAGCGCGGCGCCCCGGCCGTGATCGCGCCGCAGGAGCCCGAGCCGACCGCGGTTCTCGAAGCCGCCGCCGAACGTGCCGGCGCCTCGAAGATCCTGATCGGCGCGCAGGACTTCAACGTCCACGAAGCCGGCGGGCGACTGGTCTACGAGGATCAGGACGGTCTGCTCGACCTGCCGCTGCCGCGTCTCGCCGGGCGCCACCAGCACATCAATGCCGGCACGGCGATCGCGGCCCTGCGCGCCGCCGGTTATGGCGGGCTGCCCACACGCGCCTTCGAGGACGGCATGCGCAACGCCGACTGGCCGGCGCGCTTGCAGCGGCTGGCACGGGGACATCTCGCTGCGCTGGTGCCGGAACGCGCCGAGCTCTGGCTCGATGGCGGGCACAATCCCGATGGCGGGCGCGTGCTGGCGCAGGCCATGGCCGATCTCGCCGACCGCAACCCGGCACCGCTGGTGATGATCGCGGGCCTGCTCTCGACCAAGGACGCCGCTGCCACGCTCGGCCATTTCAAGGGCCTGGCCCAGATGCTCTACGCCGTGCCGATCCAGAACTCGCTCGCCGCCCGCCCGGCCGAGGAAGTCGCGGAGGCCGCGCGCGGCGCGGGCCTGCCGGCCGAGACCGCCAGCTCCGTCGAGCAGGCGCTGCGAACGATCGCCGCCGGCGATTGGCCCGCGCCGCCGCGCATCCTGATCTGCGGCTCGCTCTATCTGGCCGGCGAGGTGCTTTCGGCCAATGGCACGCTGCCGGCTTGAGCCGCCACAGGGGAAGGTCGGCCCTGCACTGCCGCTGAGGAAACATCCATGCCCATTCCCGGTCTGACGATCCTGGCCGCGACATTTCTCTGCGGCCTGCTCGGCGGCTGCGTCACCTCCGGCGGCACGACCGCGTCCGAGGAAGGCGCCGAACGCGTGGCGGCCGGCAAGCCGACCTTCCTGCGGCAGACCTATATGACGATGGACGAGCACTGCCGACCGGTGAAGCGCCCGTCCGGCGTGCTGACCGAGCCGCCCGTTCACGGCAAGGTCCGGATGGCGACGAAAAACGCCAAGGCCGAATACGGGCCGGGAGACCATCAGCACTGCGACGGCAAGCTCGGCCCCTCGCTCGCCTTCGAGTACACGGGACGGCCGGGTTATCGCGGCCCGGACAGCTTCGGCGTGCGCGTGCGCTACAATGACGGCGAGATCCGCCAGGCGCGGTTCAAGGTCGAGGTCTACTGAACAGCGAAAGGCGGTCCCCCATGCAGCGCAGCTTCGGAGCCGGCGGACCGGCCGTTTCCACCATTGGCCAGGGAAGCTGGTATATCGAGCAGGGTGACCGGCGCGCGGCCATCGCGGCGCTCAGGCGCGGGCTCGATCTCGGGCTGAGCCATATCGACACCGCCGAAATGTATGGCGACGGCCGTTCCGAGGCGATCATCGGCGAGGCCATTGCCGGGCGGCGCGATGAGGTCTTCCTCGTCTCGAAGGTGCTGCCGCACAACGCCTCGCGGAAGGGCGTGCGCGCCGCCTGCGAGCGCTCGCTACAACATCTGAAGACCGACCGGCTCGACTGCTACCTGCTGCACTGGCGCGGGCCGCATCCGCTGGCTGAGACCTTCGCTGCCTTCGAGGCGCTGAAGCAGGAGGGCAAGATCCTGTCCTGGGGTGTCAGCAATTTCGACGAGGACGATCTCGACGAGGCGCTGGCCGCCGTCGGCAAGGGCAAGATCGCCTGCAACCAGGTGCTCTATCACCTGCGCGAGCGGGCCATCGAGCACGCCGTAATCCCATGGTGCGAGCGGCACGGCGTCGCCGTCACCGCCTACAGCCCCTTCGGCCATCACGACTTTCCGGAACCGGGCAGCGCGCAGGGCAAGGTGCTGGCCGAGATCGCGCAAGCGCATGGCGCGACGCCCCGGCAAATCGCGCTCGCCTTCCTGACGCGAAGGCCCGCCGTCTTCGCCATCCCGAAGGCCGGCAGCGCCGCCCATGTCGAGGACAATGCCGGCGCGCTGAATCTCACCCTGTCGGAAAGCGACGTCGCCCGGATCGATGCCGCCTTCCCGCGCGGGCGCAAACCATCCTCGTTGCCGATGATCTGAGGGCGCTGGAAACCACGATCCGCCTTATCGCTTTACAGGCCTGCCTGCCCGCGCTTTCCTAGAGTCAAGGGCAAGGCCGTCACAGAGCCCGCGAACGCCCGCTCGACAGTTGTTGCGTTTTCGGAGTCTCGGCCATGCGTCGCTTTCTCGGCATTCTTGCCGTTCTGTTCCTGTCCGTTTTCGGTGCCGCCAAAGCCCAGGCCGGCGTCGATGTGAAGGTCGACATCGCCGCGCAGCGGATGACGGTGACCGCTCCCAATGGCGAGACCTATGACTGGAAGATCTCGTCAGGGCGAACCGGCTTCCGCTCGCCGAACGGCGTCTACCGGCCGACGCGCCTCGAAAAGAACTGGTACTCGCGCAAATATGGCGGCGCGATGCCCCATGCCGTGTTCTTCCGCGGCGGCTATGCCATCCACGGCACGACCTCGATCGCCGCGCTCGGCCGCCCGGCCTCGCATGGCTGCATCCGGCTGCATCCGGCCAACGCCGCCAAGCTCTTCGCGCTGGTGAAGAAATACGGCGCGAGCCAGACGCGCATCGCGCTCAACGGCGCCGCGCCCGACAATCTCTCGCGTTTCGCCAAGGCCTCCACGCACAAGGCCAAGGCCGCCCATGTCGCCAAGCTCGGCGGCAGCAAGGCGAAGGTCGCCAAGGCCAAGACGCAGCACAGCCCGGCCGTCGCCACGGCGCGGCAGGGCGGCAGCCATGGCTGGGAAGCGGCACGCGGCCAGATCATGCTGCGGCCCGCCATCCCCGCCGACGCCTATGGCTATCAGCCCTATTATCCGAGCGGCTACGGTTACGGCTGGCGTTGAGGCGCGAGCGCCTCGGGCGCGATCCTCAACCAGCCCTCCAGCGTCTCGCCCGGCTGAAGCCGCTTCAGCGGCGCAGCAGTGCGGGCCGCCGGCTCGCTCGGCGCGCCGATGGCGTGGCTCTGCGGCTCGACGCAGAGGAAATCCGCGCCCGCCGGGGCCCAGACCACCGGGCAGTTCAGGCTCTCGCTCGCGGTCAGCGTGAGCGCGAGGCCGGTCGAGGGCGTCTCGATCCGCGCCGTCCCGTCCCAGTCGAGAAAGCTCCAGGCGGTGACGTCGTCGCGGCGAAAGGGTTTTGGCGCGACATAGGGTCCGCCATCATCGAAACTCTGCTGCCCGGTCGCGCGGAAGGCTTCGCCGAAGACGAGCGCGCCGGCGGCCCGCATGACGAGGCGCGTATCCGCGGCGCAGGGAAACCAGGGATGGTGCCCGATTCCGTAAGGGAGTGCCGTGTCCGCCTCGTTCTCGATCGACAGGCGAATGGTCATACCGTCCTGGCCGAGTGAAATCTCCTGCCGGGCCCGGTAACGATAGGGGTCGGGGCCGTCGGTGCGGCGATGCTCGAGCACGGTATGGCTGCGGTCATACCGCAGCACCTGCCAGTCCGCCTGCCAGCCGAAGCCGTGGATCGTACCGCCGCCGCCCGGATCGTTGGACGGGACGAGGAAACGCCGCTCGCCATCGTCGACCACGCTCCCGAAGGCGCGATTGGCGAAGGGCAGTAACGCCCATGTTCCGCAGAAGATGGGCGAGGCCGTCGAAAGCGGTTCGTCGCCGGACGGCTTCAGCAGAGCGTGCAGGCGCCCGTCCGGCCCAAGCCAGTCGAGACGGGAGACGATGCCGCCCGCCTCCGGAACGATCATGGCCTTCAGGCCGGCGGCTTCGAGCTCGAGCATCGGGATGTCCAGAATCAGGGAATGCGCGATGGAGATTCGCGCCATGGCGGTCGGCATACAAGTCTCGCCATGGGGCTCTTGACCGGGCCTCGCGCCGCGAGGACATTGCGCTCCCTTCTGGAGCCTGCCATGCCCAAACCACTGATCGCGCTCGACTGGGGCACAACCCGCGCGCGCGCCTTCCTGATCTCCGAAGCCGGTGAGGTCGCGATGCGGCGCATGGCCGATCAGGGCATCCAATCCGTGCCGGCTGGTGGCTATCCGGCGGCTTTCGAGGCGCTCGCGGGCGATCTCCGGCGCGCCGCGCCCGAGGCGGCGATCGTGCTGGCCGGCATGGTCGGCAGCCGCAATGGCTGGGTCGAGGCGCCCTATGTCGCCTGCCCGGCCTCGCCTGAGGCGATCGCCGCCGCCGGCATCACCGTGGAACTCACCGCGGGCACCCATGCGACGATCCTGCCGGGGCTGAGCTGCGACGATGGCAGCTTCGACGTGATGCGCGGCGAGGAGACGCTGGTCGTCGGGCTCGGTCTCACGGACGGGCTTGCCTGCCTGCCGGGAACCCATTCGAAATGGGCGGAGGTCAAGGGCGGGCGGATCACGCGTTTCGCCAGCTTCATGACCGGCGAGATCTATGGGCTGCTGCGCAACCAGTCGATCCTCGCGCGGCTTGCCGAGGAGCCCGCCGGCGACGACGCCAACAGCGGCGCCGCACGCGGCTTTGCTGCGGCGAAGCGCCCCGCCGGCCTGCTCAACGCCGCCTTCGGCGCCCGGACCGAGGTGCTCGCCGGCCGGATGAAGGGCGGCGAGGTCGGGCCGTTCCTCTCCTCACTGCTGGTGGCGCAGGAGATCGCCGGGGCGCAGGCGCTGTTCGGCCGGACGGGTCGCATCCAGCTCGTCGCCGACGGCGTCATGGCGGAGAGCTATGGCGCCGGGCTCGCGGCGGCGGGCATCGAGGCTGTCGTCACGACGCCGGAAGCCGCCTTCGTCGCCGGCGTGCGGCGCCTCGCAGCGGGCCTCACCCGATGATCCTCGTCTTCGGTTCGATCAATATCGATCTGGTCACGCCGGTCGAGCGCCTGCCCGGCGCCGGCGAGACGGTGCTCGGGCCGGATTACGCTGTCCATCCTGGCGGCAAGGGCGCCAACCAGGCGCTGGCGGCACGGCGTGCCGGAGCCGCCGTCACCATGGTCGGAGCGACCGGCCGGGACGGCTTCGGCGAAACGGCCCTGTCGCTGCTGGCCGCCGACGGCGTCGACCTCGCTTATGTCGCGCAGGTCGATGCGCCGACCGGCGCGGCCTTCATCGCCATCGACAGCGAGGGCGCCAATCAGATCATCGTCGCCGCGGGCGCCAATGCGCAGGCCAGCCCCGACGCCCTGAGACAGATGACCCTGGGGTCCGAGGACATCCTGCTGCTGCAGCGGGAGGTGCCGGAGGATGGCTGCCTCGAGGCCGCGCGGCTGATGAAGCACGCGGGTGGCCGCGTCATCCTCAACCTCGCGCCGGCCGGGGCTCCCGCGCCGGCGCTGCTCGATCTCGTCGACATCCTGATCGTCAACGAGCATGAAGCGCTCGTCCTCGCGCAGTCCCTCGGCTGGCCCGAACGCGACCCCAACGCCATCGCCCAGCGCCTCGATGCCGAACGCGGCATCATCGGCATCGCCACATTGGGCGCGGCCGGCGTCGTCGGCTGGCAAAGCGGAGTGCGGCGGCGCCTCGAAGCGCCCCGCGTCACGGTCGTCGACACGGTCGCCGCGGGGGACAGCTTCACCGGCGCCTTCGCCGCCGCGCTGGCGGCCGGCTATGGGCTCTCGGGCGCGCTGCAGCGCGGGCTGGCGGCCGGGTCGCTCGCCTGCACGCGGGCCGGCGCACAGCCGAGCATCCCGCGCGCCGAGGAGATCGCCACGCTCGTCGGGCAGTCCTTTCTATGAATGCGGTAAGCCCGGGTTAAGCCTGACGGCGACAAAGGCGCGCTCCATTCGCGATTTCCGCCGATTTCGCGGCTCGCCGTTCACGCTTCGTCAGGCTTGACGGCGTGATGCTCCGCCCCGAGCAGTGCCGCCGCCCCATGTCGCGGGAGGCCCTGCTTGCGAGAAGCGGAGCGAGGAGCCGTGGCGAATCCGTCGAGCTGGGCCTTGGGCGTGGCAGCAACCGCCATCGGCGTCGCGCTATCCTATACGCAATGGCTCGCCCCCAAGGTCGAGGCCGAGCCCATGGCGACAGCCGCGTCGACGACCTCCCGGGCGCCGGCACCGCGTGGACCGACGACGCTCGCCGTCGCCGCCGATTATCGCGGCCACTACATCGTCCATCCGACGATCGACAACTACCGGGTCAAGATGATGGTCGATACGGGGGCCAGCATCGTCGCGCTCACGGCCGACGATGCCCGGGCGCTCGGGATCAAGCCCGACAGGCAGGGCCGGCGCATGATGCTGAACACCGCCAATGGCGCGGTGGCCGCGACCAGCACCATGCTGCGGGAAATCCGGCTCGGCGAGATCATCGTCCGCAATGTCGAGGCGGTGGTGATGCCGCCCGGAGCGCTCTCGATGAGCCTGCTCGGGAACTCCTTCCTCGGCAAGCTGCAAGGCTATGAGGTCCAGACCGGGCGGATGGTGCTGCGCGGCTGATTATCTCGCCGCGACGGTTCGCAAGGCGCCCCGCGCGCCGAAGAGGCGGCGGTAATCGGCATTCGCCAAAAGCTGCCGGCGGCCGAGCCCGGACAGGAAATCGACCTCGTCCGCTTTCAGCGACAGCTTGTAGCTGAGTTGAAGGATACGGGCTTTCTCCGCCGCGTCCCGCACATCCGCCAGCGACAGCCGCACCACCGTGACATCCAGCCTGTCGCAACCCCGCTCCGCGTCCTTGCCGCCGCAACGCCACCGTATCAATCGCTCGCGCCAAAGCCCGGCTTCGTGCTCGAGCATGTCGAGACCGGTACGGCTCCCCGTGTCGATCATCGCATCGATCGAGGCGGTGATCATGTCCACAGCGCCGGGCCCTTCCACAGTCTTCGAGAGGTCGCCGCCGATGCGTAGCGACGCGTCGGCGACAATGAGGATGACCCGCCGGAGGTGGCGGGCCGCGCCGGCACGCAAAGGGGCCGGAGTGGGCCGGTTCATGGCCCTGACGAGGTTGTGGACCGCGAGATTATCGACCAGGCCGCCATCGAGCAGCTTGAGATAGCGCAGATCCGCTTCGGTTTCGTAGCGCTTCTGCGATTCCTCGACATGGCGGGCGAGGGCCGACCTTCCGGGCGTCGCTGCTTTTCGGGCCGAAAGCGGACAGTCCGGACTGAAATTCTCCAGAACGACCGGCGCGAACAGGACCGGCACCGCGGAGGAGGCGGCGACGGCATGGGCCAGCGGAAAGCTGTCATAGTCGCTACAGATCGCCCGGAAGCTTGCGCGATCGAACGCGAAAGGCGCGCGGTTGTAGAGATCGGTCGCGTGCAGCAGGAGGCGGGGGCCCTTGCCACGGCCGAGGCTCCCCAAGGTCGCGCCGTGATAGAGGTGCGTGTCGAGCCAGGCCCCGAAGCCGGTCAGATCGTTGACGCCGCCGCGATAGCCGCGCAGCAGATTGACGGGTGTGATCGCCGTCCGCAGGGCCGCCTCGGGATCCTGGTCGAGATAGTCCCGCCTGAAGGCGCCGAGCCCCGCCGGGCCGTACAAGGCGAAATGAGCGGCGAGGATGCCGCCGCCGGAAACGCCGGCCACCGCCGCGACCTGATCCGCCAGCGTCAGCGCCGTTCCGTCGCGCGCGGGCTGCTCCGCCAGGGCCGACAGCACGCCATAGCCGAAGGCGGCCGAACGCGCTCCGCCCCCGGAGAAAGCCAGAATGATCGCGGTCGATCCCGTCTCGTCCGGGAAAGAGGACGTGTGGAGCGACGCCGTCGTTTCCGCCAGCGGCAGATTGGAGGGCTGGTTCGACGGGCTCGCGCAGGCACAGAGGCCGAGCGCGAGCATCATCGTCGTGACGCGAGCGCATTTTCGAGCAAAGCGGGCCCCGGCTTGCTCGACGAACATGCGATGGAACAGGGCGAGGGAGCGTTCCCGCGTTTCGGAAACATGCGGAATGTCTCCGGAGGCGAGAGGGCATTGCTTTCGCGTGTTGTCGGCGCCCGGTCGCCTGAGCGATCTTGAAACCATGTCGCGTGCCATCTCCGCCGCGACAGGTCCTCATCGTCGGGATTGCGCGGGCGATCCGGCATCGCCTGCGTCGATTATCCCAGCATTATCCACGTCGGCCCGGCAGCGCGGCACATGGTCGTCAGCAAGCAGGTCGGGGCAGGCTCAGGCGAAAGCAGGCCCCGAGCGGGCGATCCAGCACGGCCACGGACCCGCCATGGAGCCGGGCGATTTCCTGCACCAGATGCAGGCCGAGGCCGGCGCCGCGATCCCGCGGCGCCATGCGCGAGAACGGCTCGAAGATTCGTTCCCGCTCTTCGGCAGGGATACCCGGTCCCTCATCGGTGACATCGACCGTGCGTTCATGGCCGACGCGGATGGTGATCGTCCCGCGTCGCCCGCCATGCTGGATGGCGTTCTGCACCAGATTGGCCAGAGCCCGCTCGAACGCGGCCCGATCGCCAAAGACGTCAACAGGTTCGGCCTCCGCCTCGAAAGCCAGTTCGTAGCCCCCGGCGATGGCGAGAGGCGCGAGATCGACTGCGACGCGCCGCCCCAGCGCGACGAGATCGAGCGCGGCGAAGACCTCCCGATCCCGCTCCAGCCGCTGCAGATCGAGCAATTGCTCGGCCATGACGGCAAGCCGCGCGACATCCTCCAACAGCCGCACACGCTGCGGCGTGTCCTCGAGTGTTTCCAACCGCGTCTGCAGGATCGCGATGGGCGTGCGCAATTCGTGAGCCGCGTCGGCGAGGAAGCGCTTGCGCCGGGCATGGCCCTCGTCGAGCCGTTGCAAGGCGCGATTGACCGCGTCGACCAGCGGCGTCACCTCGCTCGGGGTGAAGGTGGCGGTGAGCCGCGCGCCCTGACGGTCGAGGTCGATCTGCTCCGCTTCCCCGGCGACGGCTTCGAGCCCCCCGAGCGCGCGGCTGACAACCGCCGGCGTCCCCACGACGGTGGCGAGCGCCATGACCGCAAGCGCCGGCAGGACGAAGCTCGCGAAGACGATCAGGACGGCCTGTATCAGCCAGCCCAGCGGCGCTTCGGCCCCGGGCCCGGTCACGACCTGAATCTCGCCCGCAGCACTCGTGATCCAGCGCATCTGGGCGTTGGCTCGCGGCGGATCCCCCAGGTTCCAGCCCAGACGTGCATTGCCGACATCGTCCAGGCCATTGCCCATGCGCGCGAAATGAGGCGGCGGCGCACCCTCGGTCAGCTTATGTCCCTGCCGATCGCGCACGATGAACCAGAGGTCGGGCACGGTGGAGCGCAACCGCTCGAGCTCCGGCGTCGCCTGCAATGCGAGACCACCATCGGTACCGCGCACGACCGCGGTCTTCAAGGCATCGATGGTGACATCCTCGGATTCGAAATTGAACAGATGACCGCCGAGATAGAGCGCCCCAACGATCAGCAGCACGAGAAGCGACAAAAGCGCCGCCTGGAGGGCGAGCAGGCGCCGGACAAGCCGCCATTTCAAGGAATATGAAGGAGGGACGGGCCGGATCATGCCGCCCGCTTCAGCAGATATCCGATGCCGCGAATGCCGTGGATTTCCAGCTTCGCCCCGGCCTTCGCCAATTTGTGCCGGAGACGCGAGACATGCATGTCGAGGGCATTCGACTGAATCTCGTCATCGAAGCCATAGACGGCCTCTTCCAGGGCGGAGCGCTGGACGGTTCGTCCATGCCGGCGCAACAGCGTTTCGAGCACCAGCAATTCGCGACGCGGCAATTCGAGCACGCGCCCCTCGACGGTGGCGCAGCGATGGCGCCAATCGAATTCGAGGCCGCCGATGCGCAGGATGTCCGGCGCCAGATCATGAGGCCGGCGCAGCACGGCACGCAGCCGCGCCAGGAGCTCCTCGACCGCGAAGGGCTTGGCCAGATAATCATCCGCCCCGACGTCGAGGCCCCTGATCCGCTCGCCGAGCTCGCCGCGCGCGGTGAGGACGATGACGGGTGCCGTCGATTTTCGGGCGCGCAGGCTGGCCAGCAGCGTCAGGCCGTCGCCATCGGGCAGGTTGCGATCGAGCAGCACCGCGCTGTGGACGCTCGCCGCGACCGCCTCCTCGCCTTCGGCCAAGCTCGATGCATGATCGACCACCATGCCGTTCTGGCCGAGGGCGGCCCGCAGCGCCGCCGCCATCTCGGGCTCGTCCTCGACAAGGAGAATACGCATCGATGCGACCCGGTTGCTACGTTGCGACGCAGCGGTCGCATGTCCGGCCCAGGCCGTAAAGTGCCCGAGACGCCCTAGCCCTCGCTGGCCTGCGGCGCCGCGATGCGATCCTCAGAAGATCGGGCAGGGGGGCGTCCCGGTCTGGACGACCTGCTCGATGCTGGCTGAGCCGACCGCCTGGCCCGAGCGCGGGCGCGTATAGATCGGATCGTCGCCAAGCGTGAAGGTGCGGGTCAGGACATAGCCGACCATCGGCGTGTATTTGTAGCTCGCCCGCGCCATGATCACAGAGGTGCTGGGCACGCGAATACTGTCCGGCAACGTTACCGTCGTTCCGCGCGCCAGCGCCTGGCCATTGCGCTGATTGCTCCAGCAGACCTTGGCGATGCCGCCGGCATCGATGACGACGCTGGAGATGACCATGCTTATGTTCGCGGAGTCGAACGGCATCAGCACGGCCTGAGCCGCATTGAAGATATTCTCGATCTCGTCGGGAGGGAGCGGCGAGCGCCGCGCGCTCAGGTCGGCCAGGGCCAGGGTCAACTGCGTCACCTTGCGATTGGCCATCACCATCTGCGCGACATCGACAGTTCCGCAATAGACGACCAGCATCACCGGCAACGCCAGGGCGAACTCGGCCAGCGCGAAGCCTTCCGTATCGCACCGAAAGCGGTGCCAGCTCCGCGCTTTCGAAGATGTCGTCACGTGAAAGGCTCCGCCCGGAAGGTCGTCGTCGCCACCAGTGCACGGTGACCGGCGCCAATATTGGCCAGCGACGTCGAGGGCCAAGCTGTCAGGAACAGGCGATAATCGAGCACCGCACGGGCCACGACGATCTGGTCGGGCTGCGGCTGATTATAGGAAAAGCCGTTGGTGTTCAGCACGCCACCAGCGGCGGGGTTGGTCGTGCCGTTCCTAGCGTCGGTGAAGTTCGTGTAGATCTTGATGTCGACGAACAGCTTGGAACAGTCGATCAACCCCATCGGCGCTAGGGCGCAGATGTCGTTGCGGAAGGCCTGGGCGTTCAGGGCCGGATTCGTCGAGGTATAGCGATTCTTCGACTGTCCAGTGAGCAGGAGACGCGAAGCCTGGGAGAGCGATTCCTCAAGTACCTGGTTCGTCCAGAACATCAGCGCCGTCTCGATGATCGCGAAGAGGAAGGCGAAGAATGGCAGCGCGACGATGCCGAACTCGATGGCGGCAGCACCGTCCTGCGCGCGCCGGAACCTCCCGATCAGCCGCATCCTGCCGCGCCCGCGGGGCCCATCGTCACCGGCATCAAAAGGAAGAGACGTCATCCGATCCGCAACCCGCTGCTGCTCTCGAGCCCTCGCCCGATGCGGACGTCTTACAGCCAAAGAATTTCGGATCGGTTAGAGCCCGACGAGCTTCCTCGAAAGCAGCAGGAAGACTTCGTTTACCAAAGGCGGTCGGCCCGCCGGCCGCTCATTGCGCAGGCGCGCCGCTGCGGCCCGTGGCCAGCGCGTTGCGGCTCGACGTCTGCGCCCCGGCCTCGCCGAAATATTTCGGCGCATCGCCGAGCTGCACCGATGGCTGGCACTCCGGCGTGCAGGAATAGCTCTCGCGATCCATGCCACGCTGGACGGTCAGTACGGAATCGGAAGCCGCGCTCACGCGCACGAGCGATTCCGCGAGAAGGGAGCCGCCGGCATCGAGCGCGATGAGATTCGTGACCCCGAAGCTCTTGCCGGTCACGACCATCACCCCGTTGCGCTGAACGGCGACATCGGCAATCGCCGGATTTCCGACGATGACGGTCTGCGCCCTTTCCGGCAGGCGGACGACCTTGGCATGGTCGACCAGCACCACGACGCTTTCCAATGTCACGGATTGCGGCGCAGCGAGCACGGCCTGGGCTGACAGAAACGGCACAAGCAGCAGGCCTGCGAGGGTCCGGCACATGCGGGAACGATGTCCTGCCGAGCTCCGGAAAGTGAACATGGGCGGCGCCTCGAAGTTTGCGACCCGGCCAGCAAAGCGCAAAATGATGAACCAAACCCTAAACCCCTCTGGCGCAAGGTTCTCAGGGGAGGCCGCCGAGATTGACCAAGGGGAAAAAATCGCGAGAGGCTTTTCGTTACGGGAAATTCCCGGGATTCAACTCCGATTTTGAAAATGCTTAAATTGGATATTTACCGAAATCGATTTCGACTTACTTGTATAAAATCTCCAACGCCAAGTATCAAATCTTGTAAATCACGCGTTAACCACGGAACAATTGCCTTTTATTCGAACCGAATTCTTCGTTTCGTTTAACCGTTCGGCAAGGCGCTCCCGCTAACGTCGTTCCTGTCGCTGACCGAAGCCAGCTAGAGCGAAGGCAGCCGTCAAACCGTGGTAAGAGGAGTTCTCACATGACCAATGTTTTCGCTCGCTTCGTCAAGGACGAGTCCGGCGCAACCGCCATCGAATACGGCCTGATCGCCGCCCTGATCGCCGTCGCCGCCATCACCGCGATGACCCAGATCGGCACCGACCTGTCGGGCCTGTTCAACCGGATTGCCGCCCGGCTCGCCTCCGCCGCGCCGGCCTCCTGATCGCCCGAACTGTTCTTAGAGACTTATTGGGACGCCCTGGCCAAGCCGGGGCGTTCGACTTTCAGGTTGCAGTTTTCGCTATTACCGTAAGGCTTGGGTGAAAACTCTCGACCATACTGGCAAGGAATGTCCGGAGTTTCGCCGTATGTCGCCGTCACTCGTACTCGTCCTCGGCCTTTTCCCGCTCGCCATGGCCTATGCGGCGGCGAGCGACCTCGTCGCAATGACGATCTCCAATCGACTCTGCCTCGCCCTAATCGCCGGCTTCGCGATCTGCGCAGCCGTGCTCGGGCTGAGCGTCGTGGAGATAGCCTGGCATCTTGCTGCAGGAGCGCTCGTCCTGGCTGTCACCTTCGGCCTCTTCGCGGCGGGCTGGATCGGGGGCGGCGACGCCAAGCTTGCGGCGGCTACGGCACTCTGGTTCGGCTTCGACCAGTTGGGCTCCTATTTTGCGATCGCCGGCATCCTCGGCGGAATTCTGACTATACTTCTTCTTAGGCTGCGTTCCCAGCCGCTGCCGGCACTGGCAGAGAAATGGCGTTGGGCGCGACGGTTGCATGCAGCAAATGAAGGGGTTCCCTATGGGATAGCGCTGGCTTTCGCCGCCCTTTTGGTGCTGCCCGAGACGGCGATCTGGCGAGCCGCAATCGGCCTGTGACGGCGGCCTGCTGCCGTAGCGGCAGCAAATTCCAAACGTATACGTCCCATTAACTATAAATTGACGTTTCCCGAAGACGATCCCGGTCAAGGGCCAGCTTCGATTGGCCGAGGATCAAACGTCAATGAGCCCCGCCCGCATCATCATTCTCGTCGTCGCGCTGGCCGCCGGCCTGGGCGCCGCGCTCCTCGTCCAAAAGCCCTCGCAAGCGCCTGCTCCCATCGCCAAGGTCGAACCGGCGCCGACCGTGCCCGTGCTGGTGGCCGCAGCGGACATCTCGATCGGCAACACCGTCTCCCAGAACGATCTGCGCTGGCTCGACTGGCCGCTCGCCAGCGTGCCGGCCGGCGTCATTCGCAAGGACGAGACTCCGGAAGCCGATAAGGAGATCATCGGGCAGCTCGCGCGCTATGCCGTCCTCGCCGCCGAACCGATCCGTCGCGAGAAGCTCATCAGGACCGACGGAACCGGCTTCCTTTCAGCCGTCCTCCCCACGGGCATGCGCGCGATCGCGATCTCGACCGACAGCCGCGGCGCCAGCACGGCCGGCGGCTTCATCCTGCCGAACGACCGTGTCGACGTGATCTGCACCTGGAAGGGTGAATCGGCCAACGGGCGCGGCGCCGAGGCATTCGTCAGCGAAACCCTGCTGCGGAACATCCGCGTCCTTGCCATCGGCCAGAACGTGCAGGAACGCAACGGCGAGAAGGTGGTCGTCGGCGAAACCGCCACCCTCGAGGTCGACCCCGGCCAGGTCGAGACCCTGATCCAAGGCCAGAAAACCGGAACGCTCTCACTGGCCCTGCGCAGCCTGAAGGACGCCGGCGACAACGCTTCGCAGCCTGCCCGCAACAACGACAATGCGATGACCCTGGTGCGCTACGGCATCACCACCAAGAGCGTGAAGCCATGATCCGACCGCCCACCCGCCTAACCTCCGCCAGCCTCGCCGCCGCGCTCCTGCTGTCGGCTTCGCATGCCTTCGCGCAGGCGACCGGGCCGGCGCCCGTCCTGAATGTCGGCACCAGCGAATACGCGCTCTCGCGCAAGCTCGACCTCTCGATCGGCCGGTCGCTCGTCGTGGAACTGCCGCGGGACGCCAAGGAGGTCTTCGTCGCCAACCCGAAGGTCGCCAACGCCGTGGTCCGGACGGCGCGCAAGCTCTTCGTCATCGGCATCGCCGACGGAGCAACCTCTATGTTCGTGATGGACAGCGAGGGGCGCCAGATCACCGCGCTCGAGATCAATGTCGGGCGCGACCTGAACGTCCTGCGCCAGACGCTGCGGACCGCCCTGCCGAACTCGCAGATCGAGATCAAGCCGGCCGGCGACTCGATCCTGCTGGTCGGCACGGTGCCCAACGCTTCCGAGGCGACCCAGGCCGTCGACATCGCCAACGCCTTCGTCGGTGTCTCCGACAAGTCGGACAAGAAAGGCTCGGTGATCAACTCGCTGACGATCCGGGATCGCGACCAAGTCATGGTCAAGGTCGTGGTGTCCGAGGTACAGCGCAAGGCGATCAAGCAGCTCGGCATCAACTCCACCGGCGAATGGAAGCTGGGCAAGTTCTCGGTCACGCCCTCGATCGACAATCCACTGCCGCTCCAGCCGCAGGCGCTCTCCGCCACGGCGATCACGGCCGGCCTCGGCAACGCCCAGAACTTCACGCTGCGCGCGCTGGAGCGCGCCGGCATGGCGCGCGTCCTCGCCGAACCGACGGTCACCGCGATTTCGGGGGAGACGGCGAAGTTCACCGCCGGCGGCGAGGTTCCGGTCCCGAAGGGCCAGAACTGCTCCTACGACACCTTCAATCGGCGCAGCTGCCAGATTCAGATCGAGTACAAGCCTGTCGGCGTCACGCTCAATTTCACGCCGATCGTCCTGTCCGACAACAAGATCAGCATGCGCATCGCCACGGAGGTCACCGAGCTCGACTTCGAGAACCAGCTGCGGTTGGGCGGCTCCGACGATGCGGGCCTCAATATGCCGGCCTTCCGCGTCCGCAAATCCGATACGACCGTCGAGCTCCCCTCCGGCGGCACGCTGGCCACGGCCGGCCTGATCCAGCGCGTCACGAAGCAGTCGCTGAACGGCCTGCCCGGCCTGATGAACCTGCCGGTCATCGGCACGCTGTTCCGCTCGCGCGATTACCAGCGCGAGGAGACCGAGCTGATGATCACGGCGACGCCCTACATCGCCAAGCCGATGCAGCCGAACCAGGTCCAGCGCCCCGATGACGGCTTCGTCGAATCCCACGACGCCCAGGCGATCCTGCTCGGCCGTCTCAACAAGATCTATGGCAGCGGTGGCGGCGCGGTTCCCCAGGCCTATCGGGGCCGGGTGGGCTTCATCGCCGACTGAGCGCGTCACAAGAAGTGGATGGCCTGACGATGACCGCACCCTCCCGATCCGGCTCCCCGTCCTCCGCGCGGATGGTCGCCGCTCTTCTCGTCACCGGTGCACTGGCTGCCGGATGCGCCGGCAAGGCCGAGACGACAGCCTCGCTCGCCCCCATCGACGTGCGCGAAAGACATCCCATCGTGCTGAAGGACGCTCCCCGCTCCCTCGACGTCTTCGTCGGCCGTTCGGGCGCTGCGCTCGACCACCGCCAGAGCGAGGACGTCGCCGATTTCGCCCGCGAATATCGCCGCTCCGGACGGGGCGGAATGGTCGCCGAGGTTCCGACGGGCGATCGGCGCGACCTCGCGGCCCGCGACACGCTGGGCGGCATCCGCGCGGCGCTGGCGCGCGGCGGCGTCTCGCCCGGTGCGCTCTCCGTGCGGACCTATCCGGTCCGGGATCCCGGCCTGGCCTCGCCGATCCGGCTGACCTTCGCCTCGCTGCAGGCGACGCTGCCGCATGAATGCGGGCAATGGCCGACCGATCTCGGCAGCTCGGACTTCAAGTTCTCCGCCTCCAACGAGCCCTACTGGAACTTCGGCTGCTCGACGCAGGCGACGCTCGCCGCGCAGGTCGCGGATCCGATTGATCTCGTGCGCTCTCGCAACGAGGGCCGGCCCGACATCGTCAAGCGCATGGGCGCCATCGCCAAGATCCGCGAAGGCAAGGATCCGTCGACGGAGTACCGGTCGACGACGCCGCAGATCAACTCCGCGGTCGGAGGCGGGACATGACGTTTCCCGAATCGGGCGAAATCCAGCCGGGCGTGCCCGGCGGCGAGGAGATCGTGGCGCCGCTGCCGCGCATCACACTTCAGGCCTTCTGCGAAACGCCGGCGGTGGCTGCCGCCATGCAGGGGGTCGTGGCGGACCGGCGCATGGACAAGGCCCATGCCCGCATCCAGATGGGCGGCCCCGCTGCGGCGGTGGAAGCCTTCCGCGCCGCGCCCACGCCCAATGTCATCGTGCTCGAAACCGTCTCCGATCCGGCGACGCTGGTCGCCAATCTCGACGCGCTGTCGGAGAGCTGCGATGCCGGCACCAAGGTGGTCGTCATCGGCCATGTCAACGACGTCCAGCTCTATCGCGACCTGATCCGTCGCGGCGTCAGCGAGTATCTCATCGCGCCGCTCGAAACGCTCGACGTGCTGCGCACCCTGTCGGAGCTCTATATCGCGCCGGAGGCCCGCCATCTCGGGCGCGTCATCGCCGTGACCGGCGCCAAGGGCGGCGTCGGCGCTTCGACGGTCGCCCACAACATCTCCTGGGCGATCGCCCGCAGCCTCGACGCCTCGACCGTCATCGTCGATCTCGACATCGCCTTCGGGACGGCCGGCCTCAACTTCAACCAGGATCCGCCGCAAGGCATCGCCGAGGCGGTCTTCGCTCCCGAGCGCCTCGACGCCAATATGCTCGACCGGCTGCTCTCGCGCTGCAGCGACAACCTCGCGCTGCTCGCGGCGCCGGCGATGCTCGACCGGACCATCGATCTCGGTGAGGAAGCGCTCGAGCAACTGCTCGACCTGCTGCGCGCGAGCGTGCCCTACATCGTGCTCGACGTTCCACATCAATGGGGCGCCTGGGTAAAGCGCACCTTGCTGGGCGCGGACGAAATCGTGATCGTGGCGGAGCCTGAGCTCGCCTCGCTGCGCAACGCCAAGAACTTCATCGACCTCGCCCGCGCCGCGCGCCCCAACGACACCGGCGCCAGGCTGGTGCTCAACCAGGTCGGGATGCCGAAGCGGCCGGAGATCGCCGCCGCCGAATTCGCCAAGACCCTCGGCGTCGAGGTGCTGTCGACGATCCCCTTCGATGCACAGCTCTTCGGAACGGCCGCGAACAACGGCCAGATGATCGCGGAGGTGCAGGCCGGCAGCAAGGCCAACGAGGCCTTTACCCAGATCGCCAGCGCGCTCACCGGACGTGGCGAGGCACGGCGCGGCAGGCGCAGCCTGCTCGAGCCGCTGGTTTCCAAGCTGAAGCGCCGCAAAGCCTCATGACGCGCCGCGACCTCCCAGATTTCGACGTCATCGCGGCGCCGGGCGCCGCGAGCGCCCGCGCCGGAGACAATTGAGATGTTCGGCAAGCGATCCGCAGGCCCTGCGACCGCGCCGGCCCTGGCCCCGAGAGCTCCTGCCGCCGCCACGGCGCCGCGCAAGCCGGAGCCGGTCGCGGCCCTGTCGGAGGACCGCAAGGTCGCGGCCCAGGAGACGCCGCGCTCCGAAGAATACTACCAGATGAAGAGCATGATCTTCGGGGCGCTGATCGAGGCCATCGATCTGTCGCAGCTCGCGAAGCTCGATGCCGAATCGGCGCGGGAGGAAATCCGCGACATCATCAACGAGATCATCTCGCTGAAGAACGTCGTGCTCTCGATCGCCGAGCAGGAGGAACTGCTCGACGACATCTGCAACGACGTGCTCGGCTACGGCCCTCTGGAGCCGCTGCTGGCGCGCGACGACATCGCCGACATCATGGTCAACGGCGCATCCCGCACCTTCATCGAGACCGGCGGCAAGATCCAGCTCACCAACATCCGCTTCCGCGACAACGCGCAATTGATGAACATCTGCCAGCGCATCGTCAGCCAGGTCGGCCGGCGCGTCGACGAGAGCTCGCCGATCTGCGACGCGCGCCTCGCCGACGGCTCCCGCGTCAACGTCATCGCGCCACCCCTGGCCATCGACGGGCCCGCGCTCACCATCCGCAAGTTCAAGAAGGACAAGCTGACGCTCGACCAGATCACCAAGTTCGGCGCGATCTCGCCGCCGGGCGCGGAGATCCTGAAGATCATGGGCAAGGTCCGCTGCAACATCGTCATCTCCGGCGGCACGGGCTCCGGCAAGACGACGCTGCTGAACTGCCTGACCAACTATATCGAGCATGACGAGCGCGTCATCACCTGCGAGGACGCCGCCGAGCTTCAGCTCCAGCAGCCCCATGTCGTACGCCTCGAGACCCGCCCGCCCAATCTCGAAGGCACCGGCGCGGTAACGATGCGCGATCTCGTGAAGAACTGCCTGCGCATGCGCCCCGAGCGCATCATCGTCGGCGAGGTGCGCGGGCCCGAGGCCTTCGACCTGCTGCAGGCGATGAACACCGGCCATGACGGCTCGATGGGAACGCTGCATGCCAATACGCCGCGCGAGTGCCTGAGCCGTATCGAATCGATGATCACCATGGGCGGCTTCTCGCTACCCTCGAAGACGTTGCGCGAGATGATCTGCTCCTCGATCGACGTGATCATCCAGGCCCAGCGCATGCGCGACGGCTCGCGCCGCATCACCCACATCACCGAGGTGATGGGCATGGAAGGCGAGGTCATCATCACCCAGGACCTGATGACCTACGAGATTCTCGGCGAGGACGCCGCCGGAAAGCTGATCGGGCGCCACCGCTCGACCGGCGTCGGGCGACCCCGCTTCTGGGAGCGCGCCCGCTATTTCGGGGAAGAGCAGCGCCTGGCCGCCGCCCTCGACCAGCTCGAACAGATGGGCGAGGGCCATGTCACCTGATCGCAGCAGCCCCGGCAGGATGGGCAGGCCATGAACACGAGCGTCCTCGCCGTCGCCGCTCTGGCCATGCTCGCGGTCGGCGGCGTGTTCTACGCGCTGTTCTACCCGATGCTCAGCGGCGAGAAGCGCGCCGAGAAGCGACGCAAGGAGTTCGCGACCCCGGTCGCGGCGCGCGGCATGGACCGGGAGACCCAGGCGCGGATGAAGCGCGGCCAGATCGCGCAGAGCCTGAAAGAGATCGAGAACCGGGAAAACGCTCGCCATAAGGTCACGCTCGAAACCCGCATCGCCCAGGCCGGCCTGACCTGGTCGCGGAAGAAATACTACGTCGTCAGCGCAGCCTGCGCGGCGGGGCTGGGTTTCCTGTTGTTCATCGCCAGCGGCAACCCGGTCCTCGGCGTCGTCGGCCTCTTCATCGGCGGTTTCGGCCTGCCGGTCTGGTTCCTCAAGCGCTGCAAGGTCCGGCGGCTCAAGAAGTTCGGGATCGAGTTCCCCAATGCCATCGACGTGATCGTGCGCGGCATCAAGGCCGGGTTGCCCGTCAATGACTGCCTGCGCATCATCGCCAGCGAGGCGGCCGAGCCGGTGCGCGGCGAGTTCCGCCAGATCATCGAGGCGCAGGCGCTCGGCCTTCCGCTCTCGGAAGCGACGGTGAAACTGTTCGAGCGGATGCCCTGCGCCGAGGCGAATTTCTTCGGCATCGTCATCGCGATCCAGCAGAAGACGGGCGGCAACCTGTCCGAGACCCTCGGCAACCTCTCGCGCGTGCTGCGCGAGCGCCGCAAGATGCGCGACAAGATTCAGGCGGTGTCGATGGAGGCCAAGGCATCGGCGGCGATCATCGGGTCGCTGCCACCGGTGGTCGCTGGGCTCGTCTATCTGACGACGCCGAAATACATCGAGTTGCTCTGGCTGACCCAGGCCGGCAAATTCGCGCTGGTCGCCAGCGGCATCTGGATGCTCATCGGCGTGCTGGTGATGCGCAAGATGATCAATTTCGACATCTGAGGCGATGCGATGCTGTCCCTGATCATCGCCAAAGTCACCGATCCGCAGTTCCTGCTGGCCTTGCTGGCCGCCGTCGCGGCGGCGGCCACGGTGCTGACCATCGCGATCCCGCTGACCGAGGGCAACAGCCTGCAGAAGCGGATGAAGAACGTCGCGACCGAACGGGACAAGATCCGCGCGCGCGAACGCGAGAGGCTGAACCGCCAAGGCGAGAAGGTGAGCCTGCGCCAGGAACCCAAGGCCTATATGCGACGCATCGTCGAACAGTTCAAACTGGGCGACTGGCTCGGCACCGAGACTGCCAAGCGGCAGCTCTCGATGGCGGGCTACAGGGGTCCGCAGGCGGAGATCGGCTTCCTGTTCTTCCGGCTTGCCGTCCCGGTCGGCCTCTTCCTGTTCACCCTCCTCTACGTCTTCGTGCTCAACGATTTCGGCCAGTCTTTCATGGTCCGGTGCGGCATCGCCATCGCAGCCGCCTATCTCGGCATCAAGGCTCCCGAGCTGTTCCTGTCCAATCAGATCAGCAAGCGCCAGGCCTCGATGCGCCAGGCCTTTCCCGATGCCCTCGACCTCCTGCTGATCTGCGTCGAATCCGGCATGTCGATCGAGCTCGCCTTCCGCAAGGTCTCGACCGAGATCGGCAGCCAGTCCGTGGCGCTGGCCGAGGAATTCGCGCTGTGCACGGCCGAGCTCTCCTATCTCGCCGAACGCAGGCTCGCCTATGAGAACCTGGCGCTGCGAACGGGGCTCGAGGGCGTCAAATCCGTCTCGACCGCCCTGATCCAGGCGGAGCGCTACGGCACGCCGCTCGGCACGGCGCTCAGGACGCTCGCTCAGGAAAGCCGGGACCAGCGCATGAACGCCGCCGAGAAGAAGGCCGCCGCGCTGCCGCCGAAGCTCACCGTGCCGATGATCCTGTTCTTCCTGCCGGTGCTGTTCGTCATCATCCTGGTCCCGGCGCTGGTGCAGGTCTTCAAGTGGCAGTAAGCGCGCCGGGGCCAGGCAAGACCTCGTTGTAGGATCTCACTGAAAATGAGCCTGTCCCATTCGATTTGAGCCTGACGATGGCGCATTTGAGCGTGATATGCGCAGAATACTCCTTCTGGCCGTCACGGGCCGAGCGACGCGCATCGAACAGGCTCTGCTCGGCCGCGATCAGCTCCGCGACCCCCCTCTCGCCGTGGCGATCACGTTGGCACCATCGGACGTCGCACACCGGAGCGAACTGTCACTCGTCTCGCATGGTTACTCAGCCGCATGCGCATAGGCGAGTGGCGAAGTCTCGACGCTCGGCGCGGCTTCAGCCTCATGGGCGGTCGCGACCGTCGGCTTGATCCGGAACCACGCAGCATAGAGCGCCGGCAGGAAGAGCAGGATGAGCACCGTCCCGACCGCCGTGCCGCCGATCAGCGTATAGGCCATCGAACCCCAGAAGACGGAGTGGGTCAGGGGAATGAAGGCCAGAACCGCGGCGAGCGCCGTCAGGATGACCGGCCGCGTGCGCTGAACCGTCGCTTCGATGACGGCATGATAGTCATCGAGCCCCGCGATCTGGTTCTCCTTGATCTGGTCGGTCAGGATCAAGGTGTTGCGCATCAGGATGCCCGCCAGCCCGATGAGGCCCAGGATCGCGTTGAAGCCGAAGGGCTGGTTGAAGGCCAGCAGCGTCGGCACCACGCCGATCAGGCCGAGCGGGGCTGTGAACAGCACCATCGTCATCATCGAGAACGACCGCACCTGGACCATGACGACGATCAGGGTCACGGCGATCATCAGAGGAAAAATCTTGCCGAGAGCATCGTTCGCCTTGGCTGCCTCCTCGATCGAGCCGCCCATGTCGATGCGATAGCCGGCCGGCAGCGCGTCGATCAGCGGCTGGAGCGCGGCCCGCACCTGCTTGGAGACCTCTGGAGGCTGCGTCGCCTCGTTAACTTCCGAACGGACCGTGATCGTCGGCATCCGATCGCGCCGCTTCAGCACCGGCTCCTCGTAGCGGATCTCGGAGTGTCCGATCTGGTCGAGGGGGATCTGCCGCCCGTCCCGACTCATCAGGGAGAAGTCGGCAAGACGCGTCGGGTCGAGACGTTCGGCGCCGGCGCTGCGGGCGATGACCGGCACGTTGCGGATGTCTTCCCGGACCTGTGTGACCGGCACCCCGCTCAGCAGGAACTGGAGCTGCTGGCCGACCTGCGCCGGCGACAGGCCGATCAGGTTGAGGCGGTCCTGGTCCGGCACGAAGCGCAGGACCGGCGTGCGGTTGCCCCAGTCGCGGTTCGCTTCCCGGACATCGGGGATGCCCCGCATGACCTGCAGGGCCTGTTCGGAGATCTTGTAGAGTTCAGCCGGGTCGGGACCGACGATGCGGAACTCGACGGGGAATACCGAGGGAGGCCCGAAGACGAATTGCGTGGCGCGGACATAGGCCTCGGGCGCGAGCCCGTTCGAGATCTCCTCTCGCAGCCGAAGCTTGAGCTCTTCACGCGCATGGGCATCCGGCGTCAGCACGACGATCTTGGCGAAAGCCGGATCGGGCAGCTCCGGCGAAAGCGCGAGGAAGAAGCGCGGCGCGCCCTGACCGACATAGCTGGTGACAATCTTGGCTTCGGGCTGCCGTTCGAGCCAGCGCTCGACCTTTTGGACTGCGGCGGTCGTGGTCTCGATGCTGCTGCCTTCCGGCAGGCGGATTTCAACGAGCACCTCGGGCCGGTCGGAGGTGGGGAAGAACTGCTGCTTCAGCCCGCCCATGCCGACGCCGGAGAGAGCGAAAGCGATGCCGACGATCGCGCAGGTCAGAAACTTGTGGTCGACCGCGAAGGTGATGAGCCGCCGCAGACGCCGATAGTTCGGCGTGTCGTAGATCGCGTGCGTACCGCCTTCGATCGGCTTGATCTCCGGCAGCATCTTGACGCCGAGATAGGGCGTGAACACCACCGCCACGATCCAGGACACGATCAGCGCGAAGCCGACCACCCAGAAGATGTTGCCGGCGTATTCGCCGGCCGTGGAAGAGGCGAAGCCGACGGGCAGGAAGCCGGCGATCGTCACCAGCGTGCCCGAGAGCATGGGCGCGGCAGTATGGCTCCAGGCATAGGCGGCCGCCTTGATGCGGTCCATGCCCTCTTCCATCTTCACGACCATGACCTCGATGGCGATGATGGCGTCGTCGACGAGGAGGCCGAGCGCCAGGATCAGCGCGCCGAGCGTGATGCGGTCGAAGAACCGGCCGGTCTCCAGCATGATGAAAAACACGGCCGCGAGCGTGATGGGGATCGCCGCTGCGACCACGATCCCGACGCGCCAGCCGAGGCTGAGCAGGCTGACGAGCAGCACCACGCCGAGCGCCATCGCGAACTTCATCATGAACTCGTCGACGGACCCGGCAATGTTGACGGCCTGGTCCGTTACCTTTTCGAGCGACATGCCGAGCGGCAATGTCCGGCCGATCGCGGCGGTCTTGTTCTCGAGATCCTTCCCGAGCGTCAGCCCATTCCAGCCGTCCTGCATCACTGCGGCAAGCATGAGACTGGGCTCGCCCTGATGCCGGATGATGAAGCTCGGCGGATCCTCGTAGCCACGGCGGACATCCGCGATATCGGACAGCTTGAGGGTCCGGCCTCCGGCGACGATCGGCGTGTCGGCGATGGCCTGGACGCCCTCATAGGCGCCGTCGACCCGGATGAAGACGCGCGGGCCCTTGGTGTCGACCGAGCCCGCCGCCGTGACCGTATTCTGACGCTGCAGGGCGGTGACGATGTCCTGGGCGGAAACGCCCAGCGTCGCGAGCTTCGCATAGGAAAACTCGACGAAGATCTGCTGGGGGCGCTCGCCGAGGATGTTGACCTTCTTGACGCCGGGAACGTGCAGGAGATCCTGCCGAATGGTTTCGGCTTGCCGCGCCAGCTCCCGCATGGGCAGACCCTGCGCCTTCAGCGCATAGAGCGCGAAGCTGACGTCGGAATACTCGTCGTTGACGAAGGGACCGAGCACGCCGGGCGGCAGGTTGCGCGCCTCGTCGGCGAGCTTCTTCCTCGCCTGATAGAACTCCTCCTGCACCTTGGAAGGCGGCGTGGCGTCCTTCAGGTTGACCGTGAGGTAGGCATAGCCCGGTCGTGTCGTCGTCTCGACGCGGTCGTACCAGGCGAGCTCCTGCAGCCGCTTCTCCAGCGGCTCGGCGACAAGGTCCTGCATCTCGCGGGCCGTCGCGCCAGGCCACACGGAGGTGACCGTCAGCGTCTTGATGGTGAAGCTCGGATCCTCGGCACGCCCGAGCTTGACGAAGGCGTAGGCGCCAGCCGCGACGAGCAGGAGGATCGTGAAGAGGGTGACGGCGCGTTCGCGGACCGCGATGGCCGAGAGATTGAAGCTCATCGCGAGACCGCCTTGACGTTCGAGGAAGTCCGGACCGGCTGGCCTTCGCGCAGGAGATGCGCCCCGAGCGACACGATCTGGCGGCCGGCCTGCAGCCCCGAGACGACCGCCGTTTCGCTTGTGACGCGAACGAGACGCACGGGTTGGAACGTCACGGCGGAGCCCGCATCGTCGAGAAGCCAGACGCCGGTCTTCTGTCCGTCGTCGAGAACTGCTCCGAGCGGAATCTCCGTCTCGGCGTCAGTCGCTATATCGGACAAGCGGACCGTAACGGTCGCGCCCAAAGGCGCCAGCGCAGCCTCGCTTTCGAGGACATAGCGAGCCTCATAGGTCCGGGTCTGCGGATCGGCCGAGTCGGACAGCTGGCGCAGAGTGGCGCGGAAGCTGCGCCCCGCGACGCCGTAGAGCGTCGCCTGCGCGGCGGAGCCGATCGGGGGCCTGACCGTTTCGGGCAGGACCACCAACGCCTCTCGGGGGCCCGTCTGCGCGAGGCGGGCGACCACCTGCCCTGACGCGACGACCTGCCCGGGCTCCGCCAGGGTCTCGACGATGATCCCGTCCGCGTCGGCGACCAGCACGGCATAGTTGAGTTCGTTTTCCGCGACATTCGCCTCGGCTTCTGCCGCGGCGGCCTGGGCCTTGGCGGTGTCGAGCGCGGCCTTCGCCTGCTCATAGCGCTGGGGGCTGGCGGCGAATCCATTCTTCACGAGCACCGCGTAGCGCGCCTCGTCGGCCGTCGCCTGCGTCAGCACGGCCCGGGCGGCGATGGCCGCGTTGCGCTTGGCGGTGAGCGCCAACCGCAGATCGGTCTCGTCAACCCGCAGCAGCGGCTGTCCCGCCTTCACGGACTGGCCGATATTGACCAGCCGTTCGACGACCTTGCCCGGGACGCGAAAGCCGAGATTGCTCTGGACGCGTGCCGCAATGACGCCCGTAAAGCGCCGGTCGGCGCCTGTGACCGGGCTTGCCGTCGACACGCGCACGATCGGCGGTTCCTGCCGGGAGTCGACAGCCGCCAAAGGAGCGGCTTTGTGCCCGATCAGCATAACGGCGCCCCCGATCCCGGCGGCGACCACGATGCCCCCGACTGCGAGCAGGGCGAACCGGGATTTCCTTGTCATGATGCTTACCAAATAGATTGCGTCCGACATCTATGACGGTTATAGAGTGTGAACGCAATCTAATTTTTTGGAGCACGGCATGCGGGTCTCCCGAGAGCAAGCGGCACAGAACAGGGAGCGGGTGATCGAGACGGCGAGCCGGCTCTTTCGCGAGCACGGCTTCGACGGCATTGGCCTCAAGGACCTGATGGCCGGAGCCGGCCTGACGCAGGGCGGCTTCTACAAGCAGTTCGCCTCGAAGGATGAATTGACAGCGCTGGCATCGCGGCGAGCGATCGCCAGTTCGGCCGAGCGCTGGTCGTCCGCAGCCGCCTCTCGCCCGGACGACCCGCTCTCGGCCGTGGCGGAGTTCTACCTCAGCCCGGAGCACGTCGCGGAGCGCGCCGAAGGATGCGCGTTCGTCGCGCTCGCATCCGACGCGGCCCGGCAGGGCCCGGAGGTGAAGGCCGAGTTCGAAGCCGGCATCCGCGCGAACCTCGACATGATCGCAAGCCTGTCCGGTGAGGAGAACAGCGATGCGCTTCTGGCAAAACTGTCGATGATGGTCGGTGCGGTCCTGCTGTCGAGGACGGTCAACGACGAAACGCTGGCGCGCCGGATCCTGAACGCAGCCGGCTCCCAGCTTGACGGCCATACGAAAACGACCAAAGGCGCGCAGTAAGCGCAGCAGAAACCGCGCTCGACGGACCGCGGCTGGCTTCGCAATCGGGCGTCGATCCGCTTCGATCCGAGGTCCACGTCGTCAGTGGCCCCATCGTCCTGCTTCCCGCGGACCCGGCCGCCCTCGGCATGCTGGCGGGCCTGCCAGTCCGCCATGCCGCGCCAGGTACCGTGCGACTTCGCCACCACCGGTATAGCAGATATCGCCGAACGGTTTTCCCAATCGGACGGCGAACATGGGGTGTCGGTGTTGAGCGGAAGCGATTGATCCTCGATGCGGATCGCTCGTAAGCTCGCAACGGGACACAGCATCGATCGCACGGACTATGCCGACGCCTCCGGTCGGCCGGGGCATCGGCAAAAGCAGAGCTGCTTTTTCGACACTGGTCGGGCTCGGTTTGCAGATCTTCCGTCGACTCGGGCTGAATTATCGCACACAGGCAGCGGTCAAATCGGCAATCTCATGAGGCCACTCCACAAATATTCGCTCGATGGAGACGAACGCCTCTCGCCATGCGGGGCCACGAACAGCCGCATCTGAAAGGCAGCGTCATGGGACTTCGCTTCATCTTCATGCTGACGCGCAACGACCGCACGGTCGAGGACGCCGCGCAGCAGCTGCAGACTGCGCTCAGCCTCGGCGTCCGCCATATCGGCTTCAAGGATATCGGTCTCCCGATCTCGCAGCTCAAGGCACTGAACGCTGCGATCAAGGCGGGGGGAGCGACCTCCTATCTCGAGGTCGTCTCGCTCGACCGCGACAGCGAGACCGCATCGGCCAGGGCCGCCCTCGACATCGGTGTCGACATGCTGCTCGGCGGCACTCACGCCGAGGATGTGCTGCCGATCATTGCAGGCTCGTCGATCCAATACTGCCCCTTCCCTGGGCGCATCGTCGGCCACCCAAGCGTGCTGGAAGGCAGCATCGAGGAGATCGTCGACAGCGCGAGGTCGCTCGCCGCGCGCGACGGCGTGCATGGGCTCGATCTCCTCGCCTATCGCTCCAAGGGCGACGTTCCAGCTCTGATGATGGCGGTCTGTAAGGCGGTCTCGAAGCCGGTCTACATCGCCGGGTCGATCGACACGCCCGAGCGCATCGCCATCGTGAAGGAGGCTGGTGCAGCCGGCTTCACCATCGGCACTGCCGCTCTTGACGGCAAGTACCCCGCCGGCAGCAAGTGCGTGCCCGACCAGCTCTCCGCCATCATCCGCGACGTCGCGCGGCTGAACAACCATCTCTCGCCGTTCAGCAAGAACAACCTCGCCGCCTCCTTCGCGGGGCTGCCGACCTCCGGCGAGGCCATCGTCCCCGGCCGCATCAACGGAATGGCGATCAAGCTCGTCCGCATCGAGTCCCCCTCGGCCTGGCGCTTCGAGCTGAACGACGACAAGCTCGTCTTCGTGCACAGGGGCACCCTGCTCATGGAGTTCCGCGATCGCGAGGAAACCGTGCGCGAAGGCGAGTTCATCGTAATTCCGCACGGCGTCGAGCATCGGCCGGCTGCGTCCGCGGGCTCCTGCGAGGCCGTGGTCATCGCGCCGGCTTGAGGCCCGCCAAGGCGTTGGACGACCGCGATTGGCATACCCGCCTCGCGGAGGTCGCTTTTATGATCGCGTGACCGAAGGCACGGTCCCTGACCTAAGCGAAACCCGAAAGCTCATGGGCGACATAGGGCTCCTCCAGGGCGGCGATATCCGTCTCGGAGAGCCTCAAAGGCAGCGCCGCCAGCGCATCGTCGAGCTGCGCCATCTTGGTGGCGCCGATCAGAGGCGCCGTGACGCCGTTCTTGTGCAGCAGCCAGGCCAGCGCGATCTGGGCGCGCGGAACCCCGCGCTGTTCTGCGATGTCCCCCACCCGGTCGACCACGGCACGGTCGGCGCTCTTTGACTTGTCGTAAAAGCCCTTGCCGACCTCATCGGCCGCGGCACGCGCCGTCGCCGGCTCGTCCTGCCAGGGCCGCGTCAGCCGGCCGCGCGCCAGCGGCGACCACGGCACCACGCCGATGCCCTCGGAGCGGCAGAGCGGCAGCATCTCGCGCTCCTCCTCACGGTAAAGGAGGTTCAGATGGTTCTGCATCGAAACGAACGGCGCCCAGCCATGCTGGCGCTGCAAGCCCAACGCCTTCATGAATTGCCAGGCATGCATGGAGGACGCGCCGAGATAGCGCGCCTTGCCCGCCTTCACGACGTCGCTCAGCGCCTCCAGCGTCTCCTCGATCGGCGTCTCATAATCCCAGCGATGGATCTGGTAGAGATCGACATAGTCGGTGCCGAGGCGCTTCAGGCTGGCGTCGATCTCGGAGAAGATCGCCTTGCGCGATAGGCCCTGGCCGTTCGCGTCGGGACGCATCCGGCCATAGACCTTGGTGGCAATGACGACCGCCTCGCGCGTCGTGAAGTCGCGGATGGCGCGGCCGAGCACCTCCTCGCTGGCGCCGTCCGAATAGACATTCGCCGTGTCGAAGAAGTTGATGCCGGCTTCCAGCGCCTTGCGGATGAAGGGGCGCCCCTCCTCCTCACCCATCACCCAGCTATGATTGCCGCGGGTCGGGTCGCCATAGCTCATGCAGCCCAGGGCGATGCGCGATACTTTGAGGCCGCTGCGGCCGAGATTGCGATAGTCCATGATGTCCTCGGAACGGATCGAAGGCCGGTTCAGTCGGTGAAGATCGCGCTGTCCATGAGCTGCGGATCGCGGGGAATGAGCGGCATGAAGTCCATCCGCTCGAGGATGTCGCGGCGGATATCGACGCCGGGCGCGACTTCGCTCAGGACGAGCCCCTCGTTTTCGAGGTTGAAGACAGCCCGCTCCGTCACGAACACCGCCTTGTGGCCGCGCTTCAGCGCCTGCTGGCCGGAATAGGTGATCTGCTCGACCTTGCCGACAAGCTTTCGCACATGGCCGTGCTGTGCGATCGTCAGCTTGCCGTCGCCGAGCTGAAGCTTGCTGCCCTTGGTATCGAAGGTTCCGCAGAACACGACCTTCTTCGCGTTCTGCGCGATGTCCATGAAGCCGCCGGGCCCGACGGTCAGGCCGCCGAGCTTGGAGACGTTGACGTCACCCGCCTCGTCGAGCTCGCCGAAGCCGAGGAAGGCCGTGTCGAGCCCGCCGCCGGCATAGAAGTCGAACTGCGAGGGGCCGTCGATCATAGCCGAGGCGCTGCGCGCGAAGCCGAAGAGCAGGCCCACGAGCAGCGAGCCGCCATAGGTGCCGTGCTCGATGGTCTGGTAATAGCGCCCGACCTCGCCGCGCTCGGCGACCATCTTGGCGACGCCCTCGCCGATGCCGACGCCGAAATTGATGACATCGCCCTCGGTCAATTCCTGGTAGGCGCGCCGGGCGATCAGCGAACGAATGTTGAGCGGCTCCGGCGGATCGAGCGGGGTGGGCCCGCGGCGCTCGCCGGAGATCAGCGGATCATAGGGCAGGTCGTAGCTCATGCGCTGATCGGGATCGACCACCACCGCGTCGACGATGGCGCCGGGAACCCGGACCGATCGCGCCGGCAGCGAGTTCACATCCACCGCCGTGCGGACCTGCGCGATGACGATGCCACCGGAATTATGCGCCGCGAGGGCCGCCGCATAGACATCGACATTCGCGGCCTCCTGATCGAGGCTGATATTGCCGTCGGCATCGCCGAAGGAGCCGCGGATGATCGCAACATTGATCGGGAAGGATTTGTACCAGAGCAATTCCTGCCCGCCGAGATTGACGACCTCGACCAGATCCTCCTTGGCGGAGGCGTTCATCTTGCCGCCCTGGTGCCGCGGGTCGACGAAGGTGCCGAGGCCAACATGGGTGAACAGGCCCGGCCGCTGCCCGCCGATCTCGCGATAGAGCTGCATCACACAGCCGCTCGGCAGGACATAGGCCTCGATCTTCTCGTCGCGGGCCATCTCCTGCATCTTCGGCGACCAGACCCAGTGGCCGCCGATGACGCGCTTGACCAGCCCCTCATGGGCGAAGTGGTTCATCCCCTCGCTCTTCTTGTCGCCGATCCCGAGCGCATGGAGCACGGTGAGCTGGCGCGGATAGCCGGTCGAGAGGAAGCGGCGGGAGACCGCGCGGAAGGTATGTGTCGCCTCCATCAAGCCGCCGCCGCCGCCGACCAGCGCGACGGTGTCGCCATCCTTGATCAGTCCGACGGCCTGATCGGCGCTCATGAACTTGTTGCGGGCCATCAGTTGGCCTCCGCCTGGCCTGCGTCCGGCTTGCGCGGCACCATCAGCCGGTGCTCGCCCTCCTGGACCACCTCGCCATGCTGGTTGAGGAGCGCGATGGCGATGGTCAGGATGCCCATGTCGCTGCGGCTCTTCGGGATGCGCATATCGGCGACGCGGAACTTGACCTGCAAGGTGTCACCGATCCGGATCGGCTTCTTGAAGTTCCAGCTCCAGCCGAGCGCGATGCCGTCATGGAAGAAGCCGGACTGCACCTTCATGCCGTCGGTCAGCGACAAACCCATCAGCCCATGGGCGATGCGTCCGCCGAACACCGTCGACCGGGCATAAACCTCGTCCATATGGATCGGCGAGAAGTCGCCGGCGACGCCGGCATAGGCCAGGACATGGCCCTCGGTGACGGTGACGCGCGGCGTCAGGCGTTCGTCGCCGATCTGGATCTCTTCGTAGAACTTGCCCGGAAGCATGATGGGTCCCTTTGGAAAACGTCCGCGGCGATGGGCGCTGCCCGCGCGGCTTGCGATGCGTCAGTGCAGGAGCTGCCCGAGGAAGGCTTGCGTCCGGGGATTCTGCGGGTTCGCGAAGAAGGGCTCAGGCTTGCCCATCTCGACGATCTGTCCGGCATCCATGAAGATCACGCGGTCGGCGACCTTGCGGGCGAAGCCCATCTCATGGGTGACGCAGAGCATCGTCATGCCGTCCTCGGCGAGGCCGACCATGGTGTCGAGCACCTCCTTGACCATCTCGGGGTCAAGCGCCGAGGTCGGCTCGTCGAACAGCATGATCTTGGGCGTCATGCAGAGCGCGCGGGCAATCGCGACGCGCTGCTGCTGGCCGCCGGAAAGCTGCGCCGGATATTTCAGCGCCTGATCGGCGATCCGCACGCGGGTGAGAAAGCGCATCGCCAGCTCCTGCGCCTCCTTCTTCCGCGTGCCGCGCACCTTCATCGGCGCCAGCATGCAGTTCTCCATCACCGTCAGATGGGGAAAGAGGTTGAACTGCTGGAACACCATGCCGACTTCGGCGCGCACGGTGTCGATGTTCTTCTGCCCGGCGCCGAGATCGTATCCGTCGACGACGAGGCGTCCTTCCTGATAGCGCTCGAGGCTGTTGACGCAGCGGATCAGCGTCGATTTGCCGGAGCCCGACGGCCCGCAGATGACGATCCGCTCACCGCGCGCAACGGTCAGCGCGATGTCCTGCAGGACCTGGAAGGTGCCGAACCATTTCCGCAGGCCCGCGATCTCGATGATCGGGGCGTCGGCGGATGCACTCGCGCGGCTTCGTTGATCGGGATTGACTGACATGGTCTTGCTCATTCCGAAGAGTGGCGGGCGGCGGGGACGCCGCCCGCGCGCGGTTACTGCACCATCGAAACCGGGAGCGCGGCTTCGCCCTCGCCCGTCTTCGGCATCTCGGCGAGCTCACCGCCGATCCACTTCTTGTAGAGCGCCGGCAACTCGCCGCTCGCCAGCTTGCGGGCGACGAAATCGCTGAGATAATCGGCCCATTCGCGCGAGCCGGGCCGCACCGCGAAGGCGTTGTAGGCGCGCGCCACGATGAACTTCTGCTCGAACTTGCCGGGACCGGCCACCTGGGCGATGTTCGGAACCTGGGTCGCGGCGCCGCCGATCATGTCGACCTGTCCCGCGATCAGCGCCTGCACGGTGGCGGCGTCGTCGTCGAAGCGCTGGATGGTGGCACCCGCCGGCGCCGCCTTGGTGATGGCGATGTCCTGCGGCGTGCCGCGCGGAACGCCGACCCGGACGCCCTTCAGGTCGTTCCAGCCTTTGATGTTGGCCGAGGCCTTGCCGATATAGATCGTGTCGTTGGTGGTGTAGGGCCGCGAGAACAGCACGACCTTTTGCCGGTCGGCGAAGATGCCCATCACCGCCGCCAGCACGTCGACCTGGCCGGTCAGCAGCGCGGCGACGCGGTTGCTCGACGTGACCGGCGTGACCTCGGCCTTCACGCCGAGATCCTTCGCCAGCATCTCGCCGAGCTCGATGTCGAAGCCCGTCAGCTTGCCGGAAGCATCACTGAAGCCCCAGGGCACCTGGGAGACCTGCGAGCCGATCTTGAGCACGCCGCCCTTCTTGATCGACTCCACCGTCTGCGCCGCAGCGGCTCCGGCCATCGCGGATGCGGCTGCCAGCACGATGGCCGAAGCCAGCGCCATACGCCGGAACGTCTGAATCCAGTTCATGGGTGTTTCCTCCGGTTGATGTTGTTTTCAGGGGTCGTCAGGTCTTCACGGCGAAGCGCTTCTCGAGGCGCATGCTCAGGCGTGAAAGCGGGAAGCAGAGGACGAAGTAGACGATCGCCGCGCAGCCATAGGCGAGCAGCGGCTTGTAGGTCGCGCTGGCGATGATCTGGGCGGCGCGGGACAATTCGACGAAGCCGATGATCGCGGCAAGCGAAGTGCCCTTGATGAGCTGCACCATGAAGCCGACGGTCGGCGCGACGGAGATCCGCATCGCCTGCGGCAGCACGACGTTGCGCATGCGGGAGGCATAGCTCAGGCCCAGAGCATAGGCGGCCTCGGTCTGCCCGCGCGGCACGGCCTGGATGCTGCCGCGCCAGATCTCTCCGAGGAAGGCGCTGGCATGCAGCGTGAAGCCGATGGCGACGGCGATCCAGGGGTTCACCTTGTAGCCGAGCACCGGCAACCCGTAGAACACGAGGAAGAGCTGCATCAGCAGCGGCGTTCCCTGGAAGAAATCGATATAGAAGCCGGCGCAGCGCTGCAGCCATGTCCGTTCCGAGGTCCGCATCAGCGCAACCGCGAGCCCGACGACACCGCCGCCGACGAAGGCGATCAGGGAGAGAAGGATCGTCGCCTGCACACCCGAGAGGATGGCGAGCGCTTCCGGCAGACCGAATTGCCTGATCATGGCGCCCTCACTTCACCGGATAGGAGAAATAGACGCGGTCGATCAGCTTGAACAAAGTCGCGAAGCCGAACGACATCGTCAGGTAGAGGATCGTCGCGACGATGTAGATCTCGAAGCTGCGGAAGGTCAGCGTATCGATCGACTGGGCGATCGAGGTCAGCTCCTCCGCCGAGATCGAGGAGACGATGCTGGTCGTCAGCAGCGTCAGCACGAACTGGCCGGACAGAGCCGGGAAGATGATCCGCAGCGCCGGCTTCAGGACGATGTGGCGGAAGATCTGCAGCGGCTTGAGGCCGAGCGCCGTGCCGGCCTCGTACTGGCCGCGCGCGATCGCGTCGATGCCGCCGCGGATGACCTCCGCCGAGAAGGCGCCGCAGTTGAGGCTCAGCGCCAGGATGGCGGCGCTCCAGGGCTGGAAGCTGATGCCGAGCGCCGGCAGGCCGAAGAAGATGAAGAAGACCTGCACCAGGAACGGCGTGTTCCGGATGATCTCGACATAGGTGCCGGCCGCGATCCGCGCCGCCGTGGACCGGCTTCGCTTGGCAAGCGCCGTCAGGATGCCGATCGTGAGCCCGGCCGAGATCGAGATCGCCGAGAGCAGGATCGTCAGCCAGCAGCCGCGCAGCAGCTGCTCCCAATAGGGAAGCAGGACCGAGAAATCGAACTGATACGTCAAGGTTTCCTCCAGGCGCCCCGGTCTTTCGCCGGGGTCGGTGTCTCAGGGGATGCGGAAGAACTCCCGGTAGAGGGGAATCTGCTCGTTCAGCATCGGAAGTCCGGGATGCGTCCGCAGGCCGCGCGCAGCAGCCTCGCGCAGAAGCCGCGTCTGCGCCGGCTTCATGATGATGTCGGCGACGATCGCTTCGGCGCGCAGGCCATCCAGCGCGAAGGGCAGCGGGTCATCCTCGCGCAAGCCCTGCGGCGTGGCGTTCACCACCACGTCGCTCGCCGGATCGAGAGAGCTTGCGGCCCGCGCAAGACCCGGCCAGCGCTCGCCAAGACGGTCCGCGAGCGCTTCTGCCCGCGCCGGATCGATATCGACGACCGACACTGCCGATGCCCCCGCCTGCAGGACCGCGGCGGCGATCGCGACGCCCGCCCCTCCCGCGCCGACGAGGGTGAGGCGCCTGCCCGCGATGGCGTGGCCGGCGCCGAGAAGACCCCGCACAAAGCCCGCCCCGTCGAAATTGTCGCCAGACCAACTGCCGTCTGCCTCGCGCCGCATCGCATTGACGGACCCCGCCAGCCGCGCGGCCTCGCTGAGCCGATCCGCGTGATGGCAGACCGCGAGCTTGTGCGGCACCGTGACGAGGAAGCCGTCGAGATTGCCGATCCGCTTCAGGCCTTCGACGACGGCAGCCAGATCGCCGGGCGGCACCTCCACCGGAATCAGTGCGGCATCCACGCCCCGCTCGCGGAAGAGCCGGTTCATCATGGCCGGCGCCATGACCTGCGCCACCGGGTCGCCGAGCACGGCGAAGAGGCGCGTGCGACCGGTGATCGACTCCACGGCCGGAGCATCGCGCTTGTCGTTGACGAAGGAGGCTACCGCCACGGATCGGGCCCGTTCGATAAAGTGGAACTGGTTCCATAAATATCATAGTTCCACTGCGGTCAAGAGAAGTGACACTGCGTTCCAATTTGAATAAGCTTCCAATTGGAATGGAGGCGCCATGGATCGGGCGATCGCGATTATCGAGATGCTGTCGCGCCACGCCGGCGGCCTGCCGCTGATGGCGATCGCCGACGCATTGGCGATCCCCCGCAGTGCGACGCACAGGCTGCTCGCCGATCTCAAGGACGAAGGCTATGTCCGCCAGGAGTTCGAGGGCGGGGCCTATCGGCTGACGGCCAAGATCGTCGCGCTCGGCTTCAGCCACCTGGCTTCCGCCGGGGTGACCACCCGGATCCAGCCGCTTCTCGACCAGCTCGCCGACAAGACCGGCGAGCTGGTGACGCTGGCCGTGATCCACGACGAGAAACTGATCCGCGTCGCGAAGGCGCAAGGTGCGCGGCGCGGGCTGCTCTACAACCCCGATGAAGGCGCCGAGGTCTATCTGGCCGCGACCTCGAACGGCCATGCCTGGTTGTCCTGCCTGGACGAGGACGAGGCGCTGCAATTGGCGGCCCGGCAGGGCCTGAAGCGCGAGGGATACGGCCCCAACGCGCCGCGGACGATGCGCGAGCTGCTGGGCTTCGTCGAGACCGCACGGGAACTGGGCTACGCCAAGATCTTCGAGACCTACGAGCCAGGAACCGCGGCCATCGCCGTCGCGGCTTTCAGCGAGCGCTCGAAACGCCCGATCGGCACGATCAGCGTTGCCGGCCCCGTCATCCGCATGACGAGCGAAGCGATGGATCGCATCCTGCCGCCGCTGCGCGAAACGGCGGAGGCGATCGCCAAGGCCAGCGAGGAACTGCCCTTATTCCCCGGGACGGCGCACTGACATGTCCAGTCGAATCCGGGCTCTCGGCATGCTTGAAACATTGGCGCAGTATCCGAACGGCCTTGCCCCGCGCGAACTGGCGCAACTGCTGAAGATTCCACAGGCCGCAGCCGAGCGGACGGTTCAGGGGCTCGTCGAAGGCGGCTTCGTCTTCCGCTCGCCCGATGGCGCGGTGCGCCTCAGCGTCAAGCTCGCGGCGCTGGGGCTCGCCTATCTCGGAACCAGCGGCATCACCGACCTCGTCCAGCCCATTCTCGACGACCTCGCCAAACGAACGGGGGAATTGGTGAGGCTCGCGGTCGTCGAAAGCGACCATCTGACCTGGGTCGCCAAATCCCAGAGCGCGCAAAGCGGACTGTTCTACGTCCCCCATACCGAGACCGAAGTCTATCTTGCCGCCACCGCGAACGGGCAGGCCTGGCTCGCGAGCCTCGACGATGCGCAGCTGCGCATGGTGGTCGAAAGACAAGGCTTGCATCGGCCGGATCTGGGGCCCAACGCGCCGCGCACGATCGATCAGCTGCTCGAGCAAATCGAGCAGACGCGCAGGCTCGGCTACGCCTGCGTGACCGAGGCCTACGAGGTCGGCACATCAGCCATGGCCACCGCGATCCGCAAGCGCGGCGTCGGGCATCCGGTCGGAACGATCAGCGTAGCAGGCCCGACAATCCGGATGACCCGGGAACGGATGGCCGAGATTGCCCCCTGGCTGCAGGCGAGCGCCAACGAACTCGGAGCGGCGGCGGCTTCATCACCCTTGTTCAGTCTTCATTAGCTGGCCCTGATCGGGCCACGCTCGTAGCCGGCCGATCGCCGGCGTCCTCCTCGACGGGTCAGCCTTGATCCTGTGTGCTGGCCGCGCCCGGCCCTCGCGCCAAGGGCGGCTTCGGCGCCGGTTGCGCGCGGGCTTTTCCCTTCAGCAGCTCCCAGCTGTTCTGCTGGCTGACGCTGCGCTTGAGATAGGCGATGGCCGCCGCCGCTTCCGCCGGGCTCTGGTCCTGGCGAGCGAGCGTCTCCGCCTCGCCGAAGCGGCCCTGCAGCCCGAGGACGAGGACCAGATTCTGGCGGACGCGCACATCGGCCGCGGGCGTAGCCGCCGCCTCGCGCAGGACGCGCTCCGCCTCCGGCAGGTTCCGCGACAGCGCCAGCGAGAGGCCGAGATTGGACATCACCGTCGGCTCGTTCGGCACGAGCTTCAATGCGGTCTGGTAGAGCTGCTGCGCCCGGTCGTGCTCGCCGAGCTGGTCGGCGACGGTGCCCTGGGCCGAGAGGATGCGCCAATCCGGCCGCTCCGGCGAATGCGCGCGGGAGAGCACTTCGTCGGCCTCGCGCAGCCGGCCATTGTCGGCGAGCGAACGGCCATAGGCCCCGAGCAGTTCGCGATCGTCCTGATGCACGAGCACCGCGTTCTGGAGAACGGCGAGAGCCTGGGCATGTTGTTCGGAGGCGCGCAAGGCACGGGCATAGTAGAACGCCGCGTCACGGTCCTTCGGATTGGCGTCGTAGCGCCTGGCCCAGCTATCGCGCTCGGCCTGCCAGTCGGAGGCCGTGCGCGGCTGAGCCGGCTGGCTGCGGCCGATCGAGCCGGTGATGTCGCCGGGGCCGCCGCGGCTCTGGCAGCCGGCGAGCGCCAGCGCCGCAAGGCCAACGGCGAAACCGAGACCGGCACGCCGGCGATGCGGGAACGGAGGGCGGGAAGCGGGCTGTGTTTGCGACATGGGCCGGATAGCCTCGCGGACTTACGTCCTGATGGGTTCGTCTGGTCGCTCCGGTGATAAAGCGTTAACCCTAATGCATTGTTAACCAGCCGCTCCCGCCGCTCCGAAACCGGTTCCCGCCCGTGCACAGCCTCCTGACCTCCGCCACCGCCGCCGCGATCCCCGTTCATGCCGTTTCCGCGCCGGGCTGGCCCGATCTTCAGGAACGCCTGACGTCCGAGCAGGGGAGCTTCGCGCTGGCGCAGGGCTTCACGGCGCGGACGGGGCAGCATTGCTTCCTGCCGGATGCCCAAGGGCGGCTCGCCGCCGTGCTGCTCGGCCTCGACAGGCCGGGCCGCAACCGCGATCCCTTCGCGCCCGCGCGACTGGCGGCGCAATTGCCGGCGGGGGACTATGCGCTCGCGGGAGAGATCGACGATCCCGACCTGGCCACGCTCGGCTGGCTGCTGCAGGGCTATCGTTTCGACCGCTACCGCAAGCCTGCGCCGGCGAAGGCCCGGCTCGTCCTGCCCGCGGGCGTGGACGGGGCGGAGATCAGCCTGATCGCCGAATCGGCGATGCTGGCGCGTGACCTCGTCAACACGCCGGCCAACGACATGGGCCCCGACGAGATCGAGGCGGCGATCCAGGTGCTCGCGGCCGAATGCGGCGCGAGCGTCACCAGCATCGCCGGCGACGAGTTGATCGCCGAGAACCTGCCGATGATCCATGCGGTCGGCCGGGCCTCGCCACGGGCGCCGCGCCTCATCGATCTGATCTGGGGCGATCCGGCCCATCCGAAGGTCACGCTCGTCGGCAAGGGCGTCGCCTTCGACACTGGCGGGCTCGACATCAAGCCCGCGGCCGCCATGCTGCTGATGAAGAAGGATATGGGCGGGGCGGCCGCCGCCATCGCCGCCGCCCGGATGATCATGCTGGCGAAGCTGCCCGTGCGCCTGCGATTGCTGGTGCCGGCGGTCGAAAACGCGATCTCCGGCTCGGCCTTTCGCCCCGGCGACATCCTGCCCAGCCGCAAGGGCCTCACCGTGGAGATCGGCAACACCGATGCGGAGGGGCGGCTGATCCTCGCCGATGCACTGGCGCTCGCCGACGAGGAGGCGCCGGAGCTGCTGATCGACTTTGCCACGCTGACCGGCGCGGCCCGCACGGCGCTGGGGCCGGAATTGCCGCCCTTCTACACGCATGACGAAGGGCTCGCTGCCGAGATCGCGCGGATCGGCCTCGCGGTGAACGATCCGGTCTGGCGACTGCCGCTCTGGGCTCCCTATGACCGCATGCTCGATTCCAAGATCGCCGATGTGAACCATGTTTCGAGCGGCGGCATGGCCGGCTCCATCACGGCGGCGCTCTTCCTCAACCGCTTCGTCGAACGCACGCAGTCCTACGCCCATTTCGACATCTATGGCTGGAACCCCACAACCAAACCCGGCCGCCCGGAAGGCGGCGAATGCCAGGCGGCGCGATTGAGCTATGCGCTGGCGAAGCAACTCTACCCGGCCGGTTAAGGCTGATCGGCGAAGCCGATTGCGCCTTTCCCCCTGCAGGATAATGATACGGGTCCGTAACGATCTGGAACCCCGTCCGCATGCCGTTGGAGATCAGGCCCTCGCAGGCACTCAGGCTCTGGCGGCAGGTGCATCTCGATCTGGTGCGGGACGGGCAGGCCGATCTCTCGGCCCGCCAGACCGCGATCCTGCTCACGGTCTATCTCGAATTGCCGCCGCATACGGTCAGGGGGCTGGCGAGGCAGCTCGGCGTGACCAAGCCGGTCATCACCCGCGCGCTCGACACGCTCGGCAAGCTCGGCCTGCTCACCCGCAAGCGCGACGAGGAGGACCGGCGCAATGTCGTGATCCAGCGCACCGTCGCAGGGGCGTTGGCCGTGGAGCGGCTGGGAGACCTCGTCACCGAGCATGCGAAGGAGATCGGGGCGGGTTGAGGCCTCCTCCGCCCTGAATCGCTTCGGTGCCTGCGCTCCCGCAATGACGATCTGGTCCGACATGCTCTAGATTGCCGCCATGACCGTGATTCTCGACCGTCGCATCACCGCTTTCCGTCCCGATCTCGCCGCCAGCCATCTGCGCGGGCAGGTCAAGGCACCCGCCTTCGCCGAGCCGCAGCCGATGCGCGTGGTCGCAGCCTCCGCGCCGCTGCGGCGCGAACCGCGACCGGACGCCGCCCTCGATACCGAGGCGCTCGCGGGCGAGCTGGTGCAGGTCTATGAGCGTTATGAGGGCTGGGCCTGGGTTCAACTCGCAGGCGATGGCTATGTCGGCTATCTGCCGGATGATTGCCTGCGAGCCGATGCTCCGGCTCCGACGCATCGCGTCAGCGCGCTCAGGACCTTCGTCTATCCCGGCCCCTCGATCAAATTGCCGCCGCTCGCGGCGCTCTCGCTCAACGCCGCGGTCACGGTGGCAGGAGAAACGGGCGACTTCGCTGTCCTCAGCGATGGCGGCCATGTCTTCCTGAAGCATCTCGCCGCGCTCGACCGCTTCGAGCCCAATTACGTTGGGGTCGCCGAGCGCTTCCTCGGCGTGCCCTATCTCTGGGGCGGCAAGACCAGCCTCGGGCTCGACTGCTCCGGGCTGACGCAGCTCGCCCTCGCGGCCGCCGGCATCGCCGCGCCGCGCGATTCCGACATGCAGGAGGCCGGGCTCGGCGCGGCCGTCGCCTTCGACGAGAGCCTGTCCGGGCTCAAGCGCGGCGACCTGGTCTTCTGGAAGGGCCATGTCGGCATCCTGACCGCTCCCGACACGCTGCTGCACGCCAATGGCCATACGATGGACGTGCATCGCGAGCCGCTGCGCGAGGCGCGCGACCGCATCCGCGACAAGAGCTTCGGCGCGATCACCAGCATCAAGCGGCTGGGATAGAGCAGGCTTCAGGCCAGCCCCTTCAGCCGATAGAGCGCTTCCAGCGCCTCGCGCGGGGTCATCTCGTCCGGCTCGATCCCGGCCAGTTCGTCGCGCAAGCCGTCGGGCTGATCCTCGGTGACGACGGGGGCCGGGCGCCGGAGCGGCGCGGCGAAGAGCGGGAGGTCGTCGACCAGCGAAGCGACCGGCTTCTCACGCTCGGTCTTCTCCAGCTCGCCGAGAATGGCGCGGGCGCGCTCGACCACCGCCGGCGGCAGGCCGGCGAGCTTGGCGACCTGGATGCCGTAGGAGCGATCGGCCGCGCCCGGCACGACCTCATGCAGGAAGACGACCTCGCCCTTCCATTCGGTGACGCGCACGGTCGCGTTGGCGACGCGGTCGAGCCGGTCTCCCAATGCCGTCAGCTCGTGATAATGCGTCGCGAACAGGCTGCGGCAGCGATTGACCTCATGCAGATGCTCGATCGCCGCCCAGGCGATGGAGAGGCCATCGAAGGTCGCGGTTCCCCGCCCGATCTCGTCGAGGATGACGAGCGCGCGCGGGCCGGCCTGATTCAGGATCGCGGCGGTCTCGACCATCTCGACCATGAAGGTCGAACGGCCACGCGCCAGATCGTCGGCGGCGCCGACGCGCGAGAACAGACGGTCGACGATGCCGATATGGGCTTTTGCCGCCGGCACGAAGGAGCCCATCTGCGCGAGAACCGCGATCAGCGCGTTCTGGCGCAGGAAGGTCGACTTACCGGCCATGTTCGGACCGGTGATCAGGCAGATGCGCCCGCCAGTCGCCTCGGTGCCGGGCGGTGACAATTCGGTATCGTTGGCGACGAAGGGCTTTCCATCGCGCTTCAGCGCGGCTTCGACGACCGGATGGCGGCCGCGCTCGATGGAGAAGGCCGCGCCCGCATCGACGATGGGTCGGCTCCAGCCCTCGCGGGCGGCGAGATCGGCCAGCGCCGCGACGACGTCGAGCGCCGCCAGCGCCAGCGCCGCCGCCTTGACCGGCTCGGCCTGGGCCAGCACCGCCTCGGTCAGCCGGGCGAAGATGGCGAGCTCGAGCTTCAGCGCCCGGTCGGCGGCTGAGGCGATCTTGGCCTCGAGCTCGCCGAGCTCGACCGAGGAGAAGCGCATCGCGTCCGACATGGTCTGGCGATGCACGAAGGTCGCGCGCCAGGGGTCCTTCAGGAACTCCTCGCCGATCGCCTGGGGCACCTCGACGAAATAGCCGAGCATGGCGTTGTGCTTGATGCGCAGGGTGCGGCAGCCGGTCTCGGTGGCGTAGCGCGCCTGGAGCTGGGCGATGACCTTGCGCGAATCGACCTGCAGCAGGCGCAATTCGTCCAGCGCCGCATCGTAGCCCTCGCGCACGAAGCGGCCGTCGCGGCGGTTGAGCGGCAGCTCCTCGGCAAGCGCCTCGGTCAGACGCAGGGGCAGGTCGGGGTCGGTCTCGCCGAGCGCCCGGATGGCGCGGGCGAGTTCGTCCGGCAGGTCGCCGCGGCGAAGGAGCAGGGCCGCGATGTCGCGCGCCGCGGTCAGGCCGGCCCCGAGCGCAGCCAGATCGCGCGGGCCGCCACGGTCGAGCGAGAGCCGCGCCAGCGCGCGCGCCACATCCGGCACCTTTTCCAAAGCCCGCCGCAGATCCTCGCGCAACGCGCCATCCGCGACCAGCAGCTCCACGGCGTCATGGCGCGCGGCGATCGCGCCCTGCTCCGTCAGCGGCCCGGCGAGCCATTCGGCCAGCAGGCGGGCGCCACCCGGCGTCACGGTGCGGTCGATCGCGGCGAGCAGGCTGCCCTGGCGCTCGCCGCCCAAAGTGCGGGTCAGCTCCAGATTGGCGCGGGTCGCCGCGTCGATCAGCATCGTCGCGGAACCCGAATCGCGCACCGGGGCGGAGAGCGGCGGGCGGGCACCGAGCTGGGTGCGCTCGACATAGGCCAAGGCCGCACCGGCCGCCGCGATCTCGGCGCGGCTGAAGCTGCCGAAGGCGTCGAGCGTCGCGACGCCGAAGAATTCCTTGAGGCGGCGCTCGGCGGAAGCCGCATCGAGCCCGTCGCGGGCGAGCGGCGTCACCGGCACTGCGATCTCGCGCCAGAACTCCTTCAGCTCGGGATCGTCATGGATCGCATCGGGGCAGACGATCTCGCGCGGCTCCAGACGCGAGAACTCGATGGAAAGCCGTTCCTGCGGCGTCTCCATCACGGTGAAGCGGCCGGTCGAGATGTCGATGGCGGCGACGCCATAGAGGGCGGCGGCCTCGCCGGTCTTGCGGCGCGCCACGGCGACGAACAGGCTGGCACGGCCGGGCTCGAGCAGGCGCTCCTCGGTGATGGTGCCGGGCGTGACGAGGCGCACGACATCGCGCTTCACCACCGATTTGTTGCCGCGCTTCCTGGCCTCGGCCGGATCCTCGGTCTGCTCGCAGACGGCGACGCGATGGCCAGCGGCGATCAGGCGCTGGAGATAGTCGTCGGCGCGGTCCACGGGGACGCCGCACATCGGGATGTCATCGCCCTGGTGCTTGCCGCGCTTGGTCAGGACGATGCCGAGCGTGCGCGAGGCGATTTCCGCGTCCCGGAAGAACAATTCGTAGAAATCGCCCATCCGGTAGAACAGCAGGCAGTCCGGATTCGCGGCCTTGATCTCGACATACTGCGCCATCATCGGCGTGACGCGCTCGGGCGCAGCCTCGGCCGGGGCGGCGGAACGGGTGGCTTCGCGGGGAGGGCTGTGACGCATGGGCCGCGCAAGCTAGCAAAATGCGCGGCCAAGGCCATCCGTTAGGACGGCTTTCAACAATTGAAAGCAGGGTGGCTCCATCGTTTCCGGCGGAAGGCCGCCCGCTTGCTGATCAATCTCGTCCAGAGCCTGTTCTTCCTGCTGTTCGCCGGGCTGGTGCTGACAGTGATCGCTCCCTGGTTCGCCGGGCGGAGCTGGCTGCGCTCCTGCGTCGTCGGCCTGCTCTTCGCGGGCGGCGCGCTCGTCAGCATGGCCAACCCGGTCACGCTCCAGCCAGGGCTGGTGGTCGATTCGCGCAACACCTTCGCCATTCTGGCAGGCCCGATCGGCGGCCCATGGGCCTCGGTGCTGACCGCAGTGCCCCTCGTCATCGCGCGCTACCTGACGGGCGGCGTCGGCGTCACCACCGGCATCAGCGGCATCGTGATGCGCATGCTGATCGGCATCGCCTTCGCGATCTGGCTGGCACGGCGCAGGCGCCCGCTGATGGCGCGCGACCTGATCCTGCTATGTTCGCTCGATGCCGTCTGCCTTCTGGCCTCCGTGCCCCTCATCCCGGGCGAGGCGGGTGAGCGCTTCCTGCGCGAGGCCGTGCCGGCCATGATCCTGGTCAGCACGGTCGGCATCATCCTCACCGGCATCGTCGTCATCCATGACAATGATCGCCGCGAAACCGCCTATCGGCTGCGGACGCTGATCCGGCGCGCCCCCGGCACGCTCTACCAGTGCATCCTGAAGCCGGATGGCAGGCTGTTCTATCAGTTCGCCTCCTTTGCCATCGACAAGGCCCTCGGCATCACGCGGGAGGAGGTCGAACGCGATCCGGAGGTCTGGCTCGGCAAGATGTTCGCCGAGGACCGCGCCCGCTTCGACGGCCAGCGCCGCGAGGACATGACCGATGACGGGGTCTGGCGCTTCGAGGGGCGCTATCACGCCCCCGATGGCGGCACGGTCTGGCTGCGCAGCGAATCAACGCGGCGCAGGCTTCCCGACGGAACCTATGTCTGGGACGGCATCCTGCTCGACGTCACCGCCGAGAAGACGCTGGTGACGCGCCGCGACGAGATCGAAGCGCTGCGCCGGACCGCGCTCGACGAGCTCGCCGGCGACCTCGAACGCACGGTCGGCAGGGCGCTGGGCGATGTCAGCGAGGCGATCCACGACATGCATCAGGCCGCCGGCCAGATGGTCGACAGCGCCAACAAGACCACCCACCGCGCCGACGGCGTGACGCAGGAGGCGGGCACGGCCTCCCTGCGCGTCGGCAGCGTGGCGCGGGCGGCCGAGGAGATCGAGGCCTCGATCCGCGAACTGACCCGCCAGACCGGCCATGCCGACGAGACGGTGCGCGCCGCCGCCAGCTATGTCCGCAGCACGCGCCAGGACGTGGCCGGCCTCGCGGAAGCCGCCGACAAGGTCCGCGCCGTGCTCGACTTCATCGAGGAGATCGCGGCCCGCACCAATCTGCTCGCGCTCAACGCCACGATCGAGGCGGCCCGTGCCGGAGCGGCCGGTCGCGGCTTCGCGGTGGTCGCAAGCGAGGTGAAGACGCTGGCCGAGCAGACGCAGAAGGCGACGCGCGACATCGCCGCGACGCTGGGCGAGATCCGCCACGCCGCCGCCACGACCTTCGAAGCCGTGGCCCATATCCAGGATACGATGACGACGATCGAGGAAACCTCCGGCGCCATCGCCAGCGTGGTCAATCGCCAGGCCGACATCGCGACCGGCATCGCGGCCGACGCCCAGGCCGTCGCCGCGAGCGCGAACACCGTCAGCGCCAATATCGGCGCCGTGGGAACCGAGGCGCGCGTCACGGGCGACGCCGCCATCCGGGTCGCCGCCGCCGCGCGCAAGGTCGACGAGCAGACCGAGGCGCTCGACCGCTATGTCGGCGAATTCGCGCGGCGCGTCCGCAGCAGGCTCTGACCCCTCCGCGATTTTATCCATTCCGGCATGGGTATTGTCGAACGGCGCTGCTTGTGGTGCGGCGGCGCGCTGCCCTATGGTCGCGGCCCCTGAGGAAACGCTCAAGAACAAAGACGCCTTTCATGACCGACCGACCGACGAAGCGCTCACGCCCGACCTTCACCGACCAGGAGGCGCTGCTGTTCCACTCGCAAGGGCGGCCCGGCAAGCTCGAAATCGTTCCCACCAAGCCGATGGCGACGCAGCGCGACCTCTCGCTCGCCTATTCGCCGGGCGTGGCCGTGCCGGTGCTGGCGATCGCGGAAGACCCGTCGCGCGCCTATGACTACACGACCCGCTCGAACCTCGTCGCGGTGATCTCGAACGGCACGGCCATCCTCGGCCTCGGCAATCTCGGGGCGCTCGCCTCGAAGCCGGTGATGGAGGGCAAATCCGTCCTGTTCAAGCGCTTCGCCGATGTCGACTCGATCGATCTCGAGGTCGATACCGAGGATCCGGACAAGTTCATCGACGCGGTGCGCTATCTCGGCCCCTCCTTCGGCGGCATCAATCTCGAGGACATCAAGGCCCCCGAGTGCTTCATCATCGAGCAGCGCCTGCGCGAATTGATGGACATCCCGGTCTTCCATGACGACCAGCACGGCACCGCGATCATCGCCGCTGCCGGCCTGATCAACGCGCTCGACCTGACCGGGCGCGACATCACCTCGGCGAAGCTCGTGATCAACGGCGCGGGCGCTGCCGCCATCGCCTGCATCGAGCTCCTGAAGGCGATGGGCTTCAAGCCCGACAACGTCATCCTCTGCGACACCAAGGGCGTGATCTACCAGGGCCGCACCGAGGGCATGAACCAGTGGAAATCGGCCCATGCCGCCGTCACCGACCGGCGCACGCTGGCGCAGGCGATGGAGGGGGCGGACGCCTTCTTCGGCCTGTCGCAGAAGGGCGCGGTGACGCCGGAGATGGTCGCCTCGATGGCACCGAACCCGATCATCTTCGCCATGGCCAACCCCGATCCGGAAATCACGCCGGAGGAGGTCCATGCCATCCGCGACGACGCGATCATGGCGACGGGCCGCTCGGACTATCCCAATCAGGTCAACAATGTCCTCGGCTTCCCCTTCATCTTCCGGGGCGCGCTCGACGTGCGCGCCACCACCATCAACATGGAGATGAAGATCGCCGCCGCCGAGTCGCTGGCGGCGCTCGCCCGCGAGGACGTGCCCGACGAGGTCGCCGCCGCCTATCAGGGCACCCGTCCGCGCTACGGCAAGGATTACATCATCCCGGTGCCGTTCGACCCGCGGCTGATCCATGTCGTGCCGATGGCGGTCGCGAAGGCCGCGATGGATTCCGGCGTCGCCGGCAAGCCGATCGTCGACACCAAGGCCTACAAGGCCCAGCTCTCGGCCCGTCGCGACCCGATCGCGGGCACGCTGAACGGCATCTTCGAGCGTGTCCGGCGCTATCCGAAACGCGTGGTCTTCGCCGAGGGCGAGGAGGAGCAGGTCATCCGTGCCGCCGCCTCCTTCGTCAATCAGGGGCTCGGCCAGGCCATCCTGGTCGGCCGCGACGAGCGCATCTACGAGACGGCGACCTTCCTCGGCGTCGATCTCGAAGGCAAGGGCATCGAGGTCCAGAATGCGCGGCTCTCGCACCGCAATTCGGCCTATGCGCAATATCTTTACGAGCGTCTGCAGCGCGAAGGCTATCTCTTCCGCGACTGCCAGCGCCTGATCAATCAGGACCGCAACCATTTCGCCGCCGCGATGGTGGCGCTCGGCGATGCCGATGCGATGGTGACGGGCGTGACCCGGAACTATTCGATCGCGCTCGACGAGGTCCGCCGCGTCATCGACGAGAAACCCGGTCATCGGCTGATCGGCGTCTCGGTGGTGATCTCGCGTGAGCGCACCGTGCTCGTCGCCGACACCGCGATCACCGAGATGCCGACGGCGCAGGAGCTGGCCGAGATCGCGATCGAGGCCGCCGGCGTCGGCCGGCGGCTCGGCTACGAGCCTCGGGTCGCGATGCTCGCCTTCTCGACCTTCGGCCATCCGGCCGGCGAACGCTCCGAGAAGGTGCGCGAGGCCGTGAAGATCCTCGACGGCCAGCGCGTCGATTTCGAATATGACGGCGAAATGGCCGCCGATGTCGCGCTCAACCGCGAGATCATGAGCCAGTATCCGTTCTGCCGCCTCTCCGGGCCGGCGAATGTGCTGGTGATGCCGGCCTTCCACTCCGCCTCGATCTCGACCAAGCTGCTGCAGGAGCTCGGCGGGGCGACTGTGATCGGCCCGCTGATCGTCGGCCTCGACAAGCCGGTGCAGATCGTGCCGCTCGGCGCCAAGGATTCCGACATCGTCAACATGGCTGCGCTCGCTGCCTTCAATATCGGCGGCTGAGGCCCAACGCGTGGGGCGGGCCGGCGCCCGCCTCATGCGCTCCATTCGCTTCGACGGCTTGTGCATCGCCGTCGAAGCGCTATGTCTCGGGCCGGGACGCCATCGGCGACCTCGCTTCCGCAACCGCGCCGCCTTCCCCGCCGGCGGCGCGCAACCGACCAAGAGAGCGTATGTCCTTCGGCCCGCATGAGCCAGGAATGCACCTGCGCAGGCGCAGCCGCTGGTGGTGGCTCGGGCCGCTGGCGAGCATCCTGATCTTCGGCGCCTCGCTCGCGGTTCTCTGGCACATCATCGGCCAGATGAATCCGGGCGATCTCGCCGCGGCCTTCTCCAACGCCAGCCCGCGCCAGCTCGGCCTCGCCGCCTGTTTCACGGCGCTGAGCTATCTGCTGCTCACCGGCTACGACGCCCTGGCGCTGCGCCGGCTGGGCTTGTCGATCCCCTACCGAACCACCGCGCTGGCCTCCTTCACCAGCTACTCGGTGTCCTTCACGCTCGGCTTCCCGATCGTGACCGGCGGCACGGTGCGCTACTGGATCTATGCGCCCAAGGGCGTGCGCGCCTCGGAGGTCGCGAGCCTGACCGTGATCGCCGGGCTCACCTTCTGGCTCGGCCTCGGCGCCATCCTCAGCGTCAGCCTGTTCTATTCGGCCGATTCGGTCGCGATGCTGGCGCGGACCTCGCCGCTCGTCGTCCAGGCGGTGGGCGGGCTGATCTCGGCCGGCATCCTCGGCTATCTCGTCTGGGTCGCGACCGATGAGCGGACGCTGCGGGTCAAGGGCTGGAACCTGCACCTGCCCGGCCTCGGCACGACGCTCGGCCAGATGGCGCTCGGTGCCAGCGAGGTCTGCGCCGCCGCCGCCGTGCTCTTCGTGCTGCTGCCGGGCGGCTACAATCTCGACTACCCGACCTTCCTCGCCGCCTATATCTTCGGCTGCCTGATCGGCATCGCCAGCCATTCGCCGGGCGGGCTGGGCGTGTTCGAGGCGACGATGCTCGTCGCGCTCAACCGGTTGCCCTTCGAATATGTGCTGGGCGCGCTCTTGCTGTTCCGGGTGATCTACTACCTGCTGCCCTTCATCCTCGCGCTGGTGCTGCTGGCGCTCAACGAGATGATCCGCCGCATCCGGCGCCGCGAGCGCTGAGATCTATTTCATCGCGATGATGATCAGCATGAAGGCCAGAACGAGCAGGAGCTGCTTGAGGCTCCAGTTGATGCGGCGGAGCTGGTCGGCGCTGTCATCCAGATGGTGGTCCTCCGACTCGGCGTGATCGAGCGGAGCCGCCGGTTCCGATCCGGCCGGATGAGGCGCCTCAGGGGCGACGGCAACGGCCTGGCGCCACTCGATGCTCTCGATGAAGCCACGGGCGGGCGCGCTGCCCTGCCCATCCGCCGCCGGCCCCAGATACCAGTCGACCGGTTGCCCCGCCGGGGTGTCACGGTCCTCCTCGCGAATCCAGAGGCTGGTCGTCGCCTCCAGCGAGAGCTCCTGCGCGAGGCCGCTCAAGATGTCGGCTTTCAGGGCCTCGAAGACGGAAGGCGCGAGAAAGCCCTCGGCGAAAGGCTCGGCCTCGCCGTTCTCGTCGCGATAGCCGAGCAGCAGCAGGAGCCGCGCCGCCTCGCTCGAGGTCGCAAGCGGGCGCAGCGTCAGATGCAGCTGGCCCACCGCTCCATCCAGCCCGGCTCGGCGCAGCGCGCCCCCGACGATCCGCGCCTCCGCCTCGAGCCGCTGCACATCCTCGAGCCGCCCGTCGCGGCTGGCATAGCCGCGGATGACGCGCAGCGCCGCTGCATCGAGCCGGAAACGGCGCGCCGCGCCCTGCTGATACCGATGCGGCAGCCCATCGATCGTCATCCATCCATCGCTGACGGAGACGCTGGGTATTGGCTGTGATTCGTTCATGCTCCCGCCCTGCTTCGCGCGCAGACTAACAGTTCGGCACCGGCGCGTCAGGCACGCTCCTGACAGGAGCGTGTCACTATCGCAGGATAGAAGCCGCGCGATCTCTCAGGAGCGGAACCCATGTCCGACGAACTCGTGCTCTACACTAACCCGATGTCGCGCGGCCGCATCGCGCGCTGGATGATGGAGGAGCTCGGCCAGCCCTACCGTGCCGAGATCGTCGGCTTCGGCGGGCCGATGAAGGGCGCCGCCTACAAGGCAATCAACCCAATGGGCAAGGTGCCGGCCCTGGTGCACGGCGCGACGGTCGTCACCGAATGCGCCGCGATCTGCGCCTATCTCGCCGACGCCTTCCCGCAGGCGGGGCTTGCGCCCGCGCCCGGCGACCATCGGCGCGGACCGTATTACCGCTGGATGTTCTTCGCCGCCGGGCCGGTCGAGGCTGCCGTGACCAACAAGGCCTTCGGGCTGGAAGCTCCGCCCGAACGGGCAAGATCGGTCGGCTATGGCACCTATGCCGATGCGATGGACACGCTCGAATACGCGGTCTCGCAAAGCGAATATATCGCTGGCGACCGCTTCAGCGCGGCGGATGTCTATGTCGGCTCGCAGGTCCTGTGGGGGTTGCAGTTCGGCACGATGGAGAAGCGCCCCGCCTTCGAAGCCTATGGCGCGCGGCTCGCCGCACGGCCGGCGGCCCTGCGGGCCAAGCAGATCGACGACGAGCTGATGGCGCAGATGCAGAAGGCCGGATGACGCCCGGCCTCGCGCCCAGCGCATGGCGCGCCGCCGACATCGCGGGTTGCCGCGTCTTGCCGGCCGATTTACACGGTGAAGGCAAGCTGGGCAGCTTGCCTTTGCGCGCCATTTTGCGCGCCTACCTCGCAGTTTCGCCATGAACGACATGACAGCCATCGTCCGGCCGCGCCACGGCATGGGCTTTTATCCTTTCGTAGGGCTGACCGCCGCGCTGATGGCGACGAACGCGCTCGCGATCGATTCCATGCTGCCGGCCCTGCCGGAGATGGCCGAGGCGCTCGGCATCGCCGCCGCCAATCAGCGGCAATGGATCATCACGGCCTATCTGCTCGGCTTCGGCGTCTCGCAGATCTTCTACGGCACGATCTCCGATCGCTACGGACGGCGGCCGGTGCTGCTGTTCGGGCTCAGCGTCTATGTGCTGGCGAGCATCGGCGCGGCCCTGTCCGGCTCCTTCGAAGCGATGATGATCGCCCGGGTGGTGCAGGGCATCGGGGCGGCCGCGACGCGCGTCCTCACCGTCTCGATCGTGCGCGACTGCTATTCCGGCCGCGACATGGCGCGGGTGATGTCGCTGGCCCTGATCGTCTTCCTCGCCGTGCCGATCCTCGCCCCCTCGATCGGCCAGGCGATCCTGCTGGTAGCGCCCTGGCGCTGGATCTTCGGCATCCTGACGGCGTTCGGCGCCGCGGTGATGATCTGGGTGATGTTCAAGCTGCCCGAGACGCAGCACCCGGAGGACCGCAAGCCGATCGACGTCGCCAATGTCTCGGCCGCCTTCCGCACCACCCTCACGAGCCGCATCGGCGTCGGCTACATGCTGGCCATGGCCTTCGTGCTCGGCGGGCTGTTCGGCTTCATCAACTCGGCGCAGCAGGTCTTCGTCGACGTCTTCAACGTGCCGCACCTCTTCACGATCGTCTTCGCCGGGATCGCGCTGTTCATGGCCGCCGCCTCACTGCTGAACTCGCGCATCGTCGGGCGGCTCGGCATGCGCCGCGTCTCGCATGGCGCGCTGATCGGCTACATCCTCTTCACCGGAACTCATGCGCTGGTCGCGCTCTCGGGCCATGAGACGCTGCTGCTGTTCGCGCTCTTCCAGGGCGGCGCCATGTTCTGCTTCGGCCTGATCGGCCCGAATTTCGGCGCACTCGCCATGGATCCGCTCGGCCATGTCGCCGGCACGGCTTCCTCGGTCCAGGGTTTCGTGACCACGGTGGTCGGCGCGCTGCTCGGCTTCTATATCGGCCAGCATTTCGACGGCACGGTCGTGCCGATCACGCTCGGCTTCTTCCTGTGCGGGCTGGTCGCGCTCGGCATCGTGCTGATCGTCGAGAAGGGCCGGCTCTTCCATCCGGCGCCCGGGCGCTCCTGAGGCGCCTCCCCTTCGTTCCGCCGCCATAGGCGACGGACAGGCCCGGAATCCTAGCAATCGAATCCGTGCGATCGAGATTCGCCGTGGCTTGGGAAACGATGCCGCCGCCGCCCGTCTTCCCGTAGTCGTTGGTCGCTAGATCGCCATGCGCCCTTATCAGGCGCAAACTGGCGATCTATCCTGTTGTTTCAGCGCCGGATGTCTCCGGAAAGCGGATTGCGCTTTCCGGTCCGCCGCTTCAGGCTACCTTCAGATTGACCGCCGAGCTCTTGCCGGTCTTGCGATCGGGCTCGAGATCATAGCTGATCTTCTGCCCCTCGTTCAGACCGCGCAGGCCCGAGCGCTCGACAGCGCTGATATGAACGAAGATGTCGCCGCCGCCCTGATCAGGGGTGATGAAGCCGTAACCCTTCGTCTCGTTGAACCATTTGACGGTTCCCGTGCTCACGTGTGTTCCCTTCCTATACGCGTCAGCCGGATCGACCCGGCGCGACACTGTAGGGGGCATTTCGCCGAGGTTGCAACGACGCGGTGCACAAAACCTTGCCGCGAGAGCGAAAAGCCCCTCGATCTTTAGGCGCAATGCCTCCCGCGCAGGCCCGTTCCCGGAACGGGAGCCCTTGCGGCAACGCGGCCGCTCCCGCATGAACGGCGCGGAGATAATCGAGAGGGAGACATCCGATGAGCAACTATGTGATCGACCCGCCGGCGATCACCGCCGTGCCGGTTGCCGGCGGCGGCTCCTTCCCGGTCCGCCGCGTCTTCTGCGTCGGGCGCAATTATGCCGAGCACACCCGCGAGATGGGCGGCGACCCCGACCGCGAGGAGCCGTTCTTCTTCACCAAGCCCGCCGACGCGCTGCTGATCAACGGCGCCGACATGCCCTATCCGACGAAGACCGGGGATCTCCACCACGAGATGGAGCTCGTCGTCGCGATCGGCACCGGCGGCAGGGACATCCCCGAATCCGAGGCGCTCGCCCATGTCTACGGCTACGCCGCCGGGCTCGACATGACGCGGCGCGACCTGCAGAACGCGGCGAAGAAGACCGGGCGCCCCTGGGACATGAGCAAGGGCTTCGACCTGTCCGGCCCGGTCGGCGAGATCGTGCCGGCAAGCCAGGCCGGCCATCCCAGCGCCGGCAAGATCGCGCTCACCGTCAATGGCGTCGTGCGCCAGAGCTCCGATCTCGCCAAGCAGATCTGGAACGTCGAGGAGACGATCGCCTATCTCTCCGGCCTCGTCGAGCTCAAGCCCGGCGATCTGATCTTCACCGGCACGCCCGAGGGTGTGGCCGCGGTCGCCAAGGGCGACGTGCTCGAAGGCGAGATCGCCGGCGTCGGCACCGTCCGCACCCGCATCGTCTGATCACACGCGCAGGACGAGGAACCATCATGCCGCTGACCTCCGACGCCTCGGGCGTCTTCCCGATCGCGCCGACCCCGTTCAACCCGGATGGCAGCATCGACTGGGCCTCAGCCGACCGGCTGTTCCAGTTCTATCACGACATCGGCTCGGACGGCGTCACCGTGCTCGGCATCATGGGCGAGGCGCCCAAGCTCGAGCCGGAGGAATCGGTCGAGCTGGTCAAGCGTTGCGTCGCCAGGATGGGGGCTAAGCCGATCATCGTCGGCGTCTCGGCACCGGGCTTCGCGGCAATGCGCTCGCTCGCCCGGCAGGTGATGGATCTCGGCGCCGGCGGCGTGATGATCGCCCCGCCGCCTTCTCTGCGCACCGACGACCAGATCACCGGCTATTACGCGCAGGCCGTCGAGGCGATCGGCACCGACATCCCCTTCGTCATCCAGGACTATCCGCTGACGCTCTCGGTGGTGATGACGCCGGCGGTGATCCGCAAGATCGTCATGGACAATCCCTCCTGCGTGATGCTGAAGCACGAGGACTGGCCGGGGCTGGAGAAGATCTCGACGCTGCGCAAATTCCAGAAAGAGGGATCGCTGCGGCCGATCTCGATCGTGACCGGCAATGGCGGGCTCTTCCTCGATTTCGAGATGGAGCGCGGCGCCGATGGCGCCAATACCGGCTATGCCTTCCCGGAATTGCTGATCGACGTGGTCAGGCTGCAGAAGGCCGGCCAGCGCGATGCGGCGCATGACATCTTCGACCTGCACCTGCCGCTGATGCGCTACGAGCAGCAGCAGGGCGTCGGCCTGGCCGTGCGCAAATATGTGATGGCCAAGCGCGGCATCCTGGCCCATGACGCCCAGCGCAAGCCGGGCTCCGCCTTGAGCGCAGCGGCGAAGGCCGAGGTCGACTATCTGCTGGCCCGGATCGCCAAGCACGACCCGCGCGCGAAGATCTGAGACGACAGCGTCATTCTCGGGCGCGCCGCGCCGCGGCGGCCCGAGACTCTCGTCGAGGAGATGCCCGGGTCGAGCCCGGGCATCTCCCCTGAAGCTTGACTCAGTGCCCCTTGTGCTCGCCCTCGCCGCCCTTGGCGGCGATCGAATCCACCTTGAACTCGACATCGACCGTGCCGGCCTTCTCGAAGGTCAGCGAACCCTTCATCATCTCGCCCTGCTTCAGCGGCTGCTTCAGCTCCATGAACATGATGTGGTACCCGCCGGGCTTGAACTCGACCTTGCCGCCGGCCGGCACCTCGATGCCGTTCTCCAGCGGGCGCATGGTCATGATGCCGTCCTTGGTCGCCATCTCGTGCATTTCAGCGCGTGCGGCGAAGGGAACCGCGATCGAGACCAGCCGGTCCGGCGTCGTCCCGGTATTTTCGAGGGTGAGGTAGCCGCCGCCGACCTTGGCGCCAGCCGGCGTGGCACGCGACCAGGGATGGCCGATCTTGAGCGGCCCGACCTTGAAATCATGGGCGGAGGCGAAACCGGCCGAGAGCGCCAGCATGGCGGCGGCGAGGGAAAGCGAGAGCTTCATCGGAATGGTCCTGCGGAACGGCGGCCGGCGCGACAGCGCTTTCGGCGGCACTTCGGCATCAAAGGGAATCACGAAAAGAAAAGACGTGCCGCTCAGATGGCAGGCGGCGCACGCGACGGCGGCAGGCCGGTCGCGGCGACGGAGAGCTGACCCTCATCCCATTGCCGCGAAAGCGCCTGACGGACACCCGGGCGCGCAACGAGAAGCGCCGCGAGCACGGGAGGGGCACCGAGAACGGGATTATGCGGACAGCCCTTGCAATGGGCGAGATCGCCGAGCGGCGTCGCGGGGATCTCCGAACGGCCATCCGGCGCCGGCACGCCCGAGCAGAGCAGAACGCCGCCGGGCAGCCCGAACGCGACGGAAGGCGTCGGCGCCAGAGCGAGCGCCAGCACCGTCAGCGCATAGGCGGCAGCGAACCACGCCCCGAGAACGGAGTGGCGCAGCCGTTGGAAAAGGCGGGCACGGGCCGGCATGCGGCATCCATGGCGCTCGTTCGAGGCGGTGGTCAAGCCCACCTCTTGCCGCAGCGTGCCTGCCCCGGCAGCGTTCGCCCTCTCGTCGCGGAGAAGATTATTCTCCGACGGCTCGTTTCTTTAAAAGAACGGAGCGATTGACAAACAGGACTTCCTGAACCAGATTGGCGGTGCTTCCGGCGTGCCGGGAGCCGCGGAGATTTGAGCAGCAGCTTGCGCCGCGTCACCAAACGCTAAAGCGCCACGACTGGGTCGTGGGCTCCAGATCGAGGAGACTGACATGACCGACGCGAACGACCTCCGAAACCGACCGCGCTTCCGTTCCCCGCTCTGCCGCTGTCGACGCTGAGACCATCGGGCGCCTCAAGCCCCTTCGTTCCATCGTCACCTTCAACGCCGCAACGCGGCCCGAGAGCAGAGCCATGTCCTTTCCATTGCCATCCACCGGCCGGCACAGCCCGGCCCAGCAAGCCTATGTCATCGAGGTCGGCGAGACGCAGGCCGGCCTCGTCAACCGGCGCGCCGATGAGCGCTTCTTCACCTTCATCGCGGCGAGCGCCGCCTTCCGCGCCCTCGACGGCCACCGCTTCGCCACCCCCGGCGCCGCGGAACTGGCCGCGCGCATGCTGGCCGGGCCCCGCCGGGGTACGCCGGCCTTCCGCCTGGCGTCGTAACGGCCATGCGGACTTTCTTCTCCCTGTGGCAGGCGCTCAGTGCCTGGTTCCGCCGGGCGGTTCCGGAAACGGAGCCGGCCGGCAATGAGGATCAGCGTTGCTCGGTGCAGGCCGTGACGCTGGAACAGCTCGGCATCAGCCACTGGTCCTGCCATCCGCATTTCTGAGGACATGATGAACGCCCCCGTCAAACCCGATGCTCTGGGCATCGGCGCACGGCCTTTTGCCGTTCCCGATCCGATCATCCGTTTCGAGCAGGTCGGCAAGACCTATGCCGGCCGCAGCCGGCAGCAGGCCGTGGCCGCATTGTCGGGCATCGACCTCACCGTGCCGGCCGGCGCCATCGTCGGCGTCATCGGCCGCTCCGGCGCCGGCAAATCGACGCTGATCCGGCTCGTCAACGGGCTGGAGCGCGCCACCGCCGGCCGGATCCTGATCGAGGGCGAGGATGTGACCGCGCTGAACGAGGCCGGATGGCGTCGCCGCCGGCGCGAGATCGGCATGATCTTCCAGCATTTCAACCTGCTGTCCTCGCGCACGGTGTTCGACAATGTCGCCCTGCCGCTCGAAATCGCCGGGACGCCCAAGGCGGCCATCGCCAGCAAGGTCGAGAAGCTGCTGGCGCTGGTCGGGCTCGCCGACAAGAGCGGGCGCTACCCGGCCGAGCTCTCCGGCGGGCAGAAGCAGCGCGTCGGCATTGCCCGCGCGCTCGCGACCGACCCGAAGCTGCTGCTCTGCGACGAGGCGACCTCGGCGCTCGATCCCGAGACGACGCAATCGATCCTCGCGCTGCTGCGGCAGGTCAATCGCGAGCTCGGCATCACGATCCTGCTGATCACCCACGAGATCCCAGTGATCAAGGAAATCTGCGACCGCGTCGCGGTTATCGAGGGCGGCCGGATCGTCGAGGAGGGCGAGACCTTCGCCGTCTTCACCAACCCGCAGCATCCGACGACGGCGCGCTTCGTCGAGGCCGTCACCGGCGTCGAGGTTCCCGCCCATCTCGCGGATCGCATCCGGCCGGAGGCCCGTCCCGGCTCCGAGATCGTGCTGCGCATCACCTTCACCGGCGAGAACGCCACCGCCCCCGTCATCAGCCGGCTGAGCTCAGTGGTCGGGGTCGACGTCAACATCCTGGCCGGGCGGATCGACGCCATTGCCGGCAAGCCTTTCGGCAGCCTGCTCGTCTCGGTGCCGTCGCGCATCCCGGAGAGCGAGGCCGTGCTTGGCGCGCTCCGGAATCTCGGTCTCAAGGCGGAGGTGATCGGCCATGTCTCCTGAAATCCTGCGCCTGATCGGGCAGGCGACGCTCGACACGCTGAGCATGGTCGCCGTCGCCGCCGGCATCGGTACACTGCTCGGCCTGCCGCTCGGCGTCTTCCTCGCCACCAGCAAGCGCGGCGAGCTCTTCGCGGCGCCGGCCCTCAACGCCGCGCTCGGCGTGCTGGTCAACGCCACGCGCTCGACGCCCTTCATCATCCTCGTCGTCGCGATCATCCCGTTCACGCGGCTGATCGCCGGCACCTCGATCGGCACCACGGCGGCGATCGTGCCGCTGACGGTCGCATCCGTGCCCTTCATAGCGCGATTGATCGAGGGTGCGGTGCGCGAGGTCGATCAGGGGCTGGTCGAGGCAGCGCGCGCCATGGGGGCGACGCCCCTCCAGATCGTCAGAAAGGTGCTGGCGCCGGAAGCACTGCCCGCCATCGTGCTCGGCCTGACGCTGGCCATCGTCAGCCTGATCGGCTTCTCGGCCATGGTCGGCGCGGTCGGCGGCGGCGGGCTCGGCGATCTCGGCATCCGCTACGGCTATCAGCGCTTCATGCCCGAGGTGATGGCGACCGTCGTCGCCGTACTCATCGTCCTCGTCCAGTTCGTGCAGAGCTTCGGCGACCGCCTGGCGCGCCGCCTCAACAAGCGCCTGCGCCAGGCCTGATCACCGCCAAGCCTGATTCCAGCCATCCCGTCTTCCATCCAAAGGACCATCGACCATGACGATCTCCCTCACCCGCCGCCTCACGCTCGCCGCCGGCCTCGCTTTGGCGCTCGGCCCGGCCGTGCCCGCGCTCGCCCAGCAGAATCAGGTCGTCCGCATCGGCGTCTCGCCCGGCCCCCATGCCGAGATCCTGGAGAAGGTGAAGCCGCTGCTGGCCAAGCAGGGCGTCGAGCTCAAGATCATCGAGTTCTCCGATTACGTCGTGCCGAACCAGGCGCTCGACGCCGGCGAGCTGGAGGCCAATTCCTTCCAGAACCAGCCCTATCTCGACAATCAGGTGAAGGATCGCGGCTTCAAGATCGAGACCGTCGGGCTGACGGTGAACTTCCCGCTCGGCATCTACTCGTCGAAATACAAGAGCTGGAGCGAGGTGCCGGACGGCGCGAGCGTTGCGATCCAGAACGACCCGACCAATGGCGGGCGCTCGCTGCTGCTGCTGCAGGACAAGGGCATCATCAAGCTGAAGGACGGCGTCGGCTTCAAGCCGACCGTCGCCGACATCACCGCCAATCCGAAGAAGCTCAAGATCATCGAGATCGAGGCCGCCCAGACGCCGCGCTCGCTCGATGACGTCGCCGCCGCCGCGATCAACACCAACTACGCCGTCGACGCCAAGATCGACCCGGCCTCCGCCATCCTGCGCGAGGACGCCAAGGGTCCCTATGTCAACGTCATCGCCGTGCGCAGCGCCGACAAGGACAAGCCCTGGGTCAAGACCCTGCTCGGCGCCTACCACACGCCCGAGATCAAGGCTTTCGTCGCCGAGCGCTTCAAGGGCGCCGTCCTCGCCGGCTGGTAACCCTCTCCTCCCACCTGGCTTTTCGATCATCAGCCAGGCACCTGCCCGGATGCTCACGCATCCGGGCTTTTTTGTTTGCGCGTCATGGTCGGGCTTGCCCGGAGCATGACGCGATGGATTCGCTCAGTTTCCGAGCTTGCCGAAAGCGAAGAACTGCGTCTCGCCCGAGGAATCCTCGACGCCGTCATTGTCGGTCACGACGAAGAGGTGGCCGGCCTTGTCCACCGCCATGCCCTCGACCTTGTCGAGACCGTAGCCGCCGGCCTTCATCAGGTCCGGCGTCAGATCGCGCAGCAGGGTCTTGGAGACGGTCGGGATCTCGCTTGCGCCGATCGCGGCGGGCTTGAGCCCCTTCACCGAGAAGGCCTGGATCGTCTTGAAGGCCTTGGCTCCGAAGGCGTTGTCGCGCTCCAGCACGGCGAAACGGTCGTCGCCGAGCGCGACGAGCTCCGAGAGGCCCATCCAGTGCCCCTTCGCCGGCTGGCTCAGCGGATAGTGCAGCACGCCCCATTCCCTGGTGGCGGGCTTGTAGGACAGGATCTTGGTCTTGCCCTTCGGATCGTCCTGCCATTCGCGCTGCACGGCGAGCCAGACGGTCTCATCAGCGCCGGTGCCGGTGACGGTGACGCCCTCGAAGCCGAAGCGCACGGCGTGCTTCGCCAGCGCCTCCGGCAGACGGATCTCCTCCTCGACCTCGCCCTTGGCCGAGACGCGCAGGAGCAGGTCAGGCAGGACGGCATCCTTCTTCTCCGGATTGCCCTCGGACGCCAGCCAGAAGCCGCCACCGCTGCGCGTCGCGATGCCTTCGAGATCGTAGGAGGCGGGCTTGCCGTCCTTCGTCACCGTGATCGCGCCGGTGATGCGGGCGGGCTTCGCCGTCGCGTCGATCTCCAGGATGCGCGAGGGCGTATAGGCGCTGTCGGTGATCGAGAAGAGCTTGCCGGGTTCATCCGCGCGGGCCGCGAGACCGGAGAGCGCGCCCCAGCCGATCGGCAGGCCGTTCTCGTTCTCGGACTGGATGGTCGGATAAGCGGCGGTCTGCTCGGCGCGACGATAGATCATCACGGCCGAACGCGCCCCGCCCTTCTCGCCGACATCGGTTTCCGAGGCCGAGACGAAGAGGTCGCGCTGCGGGATGGCGAGCAGGCCTTCCGGGCCGATGCCGGTCGGCAGCGCCTGGAGGTAGCGCGGCGCCTTGCCCGGGCCTTCGTCCTTGTAGACCAGCACCAGCGAGGCACGCTCCAGCCCGACGAAGATCAGCCGGTCGTTGCCGTAGGTCGCGACCTCGATGCCCTCGGGCTCGCTGCCCTTGGCGGCCGAGCGCCGCTCCGGGTAATGGCCCAGCCGCATGGCGAGGTGGTCGACATCCGAGGCGGAGTCGAACTCGACCGTGCCGTCCTTGCGGAAGATCGTGAAGCCGCGCGAGCCGCCCTTCCAGTCGCCTTCATTGGCGGTGACGAAGCGATCATTGTCGAGCCAGCGCACGGCGTCCGGCTCGCGCGGCACACCCTTCAGCTCCTCGGTCGGGCTGATCTTGCCGTCGCGGGTCTTGTCGATGTTCTTGAGATCGACCGTTCCGGCCGAGAAATGCGTCACCACCTTGCCGGTCTTGCTGTCGACGATGACGAGGTGATTGTTCTCCTGCAGCGTCACCACGACGAGGCCGTCCTGGTTGGCATCGACGAATTCCGGCTCCGGATCGGTCGGCTCGACCGTGGCGAGGCCGGTCACATCGACGATTTGGCGCGAGGCGCAGTCGATGGCGCCGTCCTTGATGCCGATCAGCGTCAGGTTGCCGGCCGGAAGCTGCGGCAGGGCGCCCTTGTTGAGCTTCTCGTCGCGCTCGTTCTCGATGGCGATGACGATCTTGCCCTTGTCCTTGGTCAGCGTGACCGAATCCGGCTGGCCGCCGAGGTCGCATGTCGCCACGACCTGCTTCGTCTTGAGATCGACCGTGGCGAGATGGCCGGCCGGCTCCTTGAAATTGTCGCCGGAGGTGACGACGGCAACGAAGGCCTTGTCGCCGAGGACGGTCACAGAGGTCGATTCACCTTCCAGCGACACGAAGCCGGCGGGCTTGGGATTGGCCGGGTCGGCGATGTCGATGAGGCCGAGCGCCTTCTGCTCCGCGTCGGTGTAAGCGAGCAGCATGCCGTCCTCGCTGACGGCGATGATCTCGGAGACGGTCTTCTTGCTGCGATCACGGTCGGCCGGAAGGTTGTCCGGCACCGAGAAGGTCGCGATGCGGTTGAACAGCGGCTCCGCGCCGGCGGTACCGGCGAGGAGCAACGAAGCGAGAGCCGCGAGGGCGAGGGGCTGGCGCATGGGTCGGATCCGCTGGCTGAAGGGGAAACCCGTCGGCTAGTGGGCCTGTGCGACAGCCGCGTGACGGATCCTCAGGCCGGGATCATCGGAGCCGGAACCTCAACCGAACGCTTCAGGCCGATGACCTCCAGCTCCGTCACGACCGCGACGGCGAGCGCCTGCCCCAGGACGAAGGCGATGCCGAGCGAGGAGGGGGCGAACCAGCCCGCCAGCAGGATCAGGACACTGTCGGCGATCCAGATCAGATTGACCGCAACGACGAGATGGATCGCCCAGCGCGGCAGCGTCTCGCGGCTGGCGAACCAGGCGAGCAAGGCCGCGCAAGGCAGCAGGACAAGCCCCGCCCCACGCAGGAAGCCCGTGGGCAAGCCGAGCGGGCCGGCAAGCGCGCCGGCGGCGCCGGCGAGCACGAGGCCCATGCCGGCACAGGCGGCGGCATCGAGGGCCAGGGCGTTGCGCAGGAAGCGCAAGGAGCGGATCGTCGACATGGCAGTCTCCTTCTCGTCTGGGCCGAATGCCCGTTGCGATGAGGAAATGCTGGCGCCTTCACGGCAGCCCGTCGATTAAGCGGGAGGTAATTGGAACCGGCCGGCCGCCCGGCTAGCTTGTCGGCATGACGACACATCACGCTCCGCCCATCGGCTCGCTGCTGCGCGACTGGCGCCAGCTTCGCCGCTTCTGCCAGCTCGATCTCGCGCTGGAAGCCGAGATCTCCCAGAAGCATCTGAGCTTCATCGAAAGCGGCCGCGCCCGGCCAAGCCGCGAGATGGTGCTGCTGCTGGCTGAACACCTCACTGTCCCGCTGCGCGAGCGCAACGCCCTGCTGCTGGCGGCCGGCTATGCCCCGGTCTACCGCGAGCGGTCGCTGGAGGATCCTTCCTTGCAGGCCGCCCGCACGGCGATCGACCTCATTCTGAAAGGCCACGAGCCCTATCCGGCGCTCGCGGTCGACCGGCACTGGAACCTGCTGGCGGCCAACGGCGCCGTGGCCGGCTTCCTCGGCCTTGTCGCGGAGGCGGAATTGCTGGAGCCCCCGGTCAATGTCCTCAGGCTTTCGCTGCATCCGGGCGGGCTCGCGGCCTTCATCGTCAACTTCGCGGAATGGAAGGGGCATCTGCTCGCAAGGCTGCGCCAGCAGGTCCGGGCTACGGCGGATACGCAACTCGGCGCCTTGCTCACCGAGCTCTCGGCCTATCCCGATCCGAAAGGCTCTGCGCCGCCCCAGCACGATGCGGGCACCGAGCCCGCCATCGCCGTGCCGCTCAAGCTCAGGCTCGGCGACGCCACGCTGTCGCTGATCTCGACGACGACGGTGTTCGGCACGCCGGTCGACGTGACCCTGTCGGAGCTCGCCCTGGAAACCTTCTTCCCGGCCGACCCGGCGACAGCCGAGGCCTTGCGCGTGCTGGCGGCGACGGGCGCGGGACGCGCTTGAGAACCGGGCCGGAACCTTTCGCGGCAAGCCCGGTTGCCTATGCGAAGGCCGCGCGAGCGGCATCGACATCGAAAGGATCCCACGCCATGGGCAGCACGACCGACAAGATCAAGGGCCTGGCCAATGAGGCCGCCGGCAACATCAAGCAGGCCGCCGGCAAGGCGGTGAACAAGCCGGAATGGGAAGCCGAGGGCAAGGCGCAGGAGCTCAAGGGCGAGGCCCAGCAGGCGATCGGCAAGGGCAAGGACGCGATCAAGAAGGTCGTCGACAAGGCTTGAGGCGCAAGCCCGCAGAAACGGAAAGGGCCGCCCCGAGGGCGGCCCTTTTTTCATGCCTCGCTTCGGCGTGGCTCAGGCCGTGCCGCCGAGCCCGCCGAGGAAATCCTTGACCCGGCCGAAGAAGCCCGCGGTCTCCGGATGGTTGTTGTGCGAGCTCTCGCGCTCGAACTCCTCGAGCAGTTCGCGCTGGCGCGCCGTCAGCTTCTGTGGGGTCTCGATCACGACCTGGATATAGAGGTCGCCGACCTCGCGCGAGCGCAGCACGCTCATGCCCTTGCCCTTGAGGCGGAACTGCTTGCCGGTCTGCGTGCCCTCCGGGACCTTCACCCGGGCCTGTTCGCCCGACAGCGTCGGCACCTCGATCTCGCCGCCGAGCGCGGCCGAGACCAGGCCGATCGGCACGCGGCAGAACAGATCAGCACCGTCGCGCTGGAAGATCGCGTGCGGCTTGATCGACAGGAAGATGTAGAGATCGCCCGCCGGGCCGCCGCGCAGGCCGGCCTCGCCCTCGCCGGCCAAGCGGATGCGCGTACCGTCTTCGACGCCGGCGGGGATGTTGACCGAAAGCGTGCGCTCGCGGGTGACCCGGCCCGAGCCCTGGCAATTCTTGCAAGGGTCGTCGATGACCTCGCCACGGCCATTGCAGGTCGGGCATGTCCGCTCGACCGAGAAGAAGCCCTGATTGGCGCGCACGCGGCCATGGCCGCCGCAGGTCGGGCACTGGCGCGATTTCGAGCCGGGCTTGGCGCCGCTGCCGGTGCAGGCCTCGCAGGAAACCGAGGTCGGCACGCGGATCGAGGCGTTCTTGCCGGTAAAGGCGTCCTCCAGCCCGATCTCGAGGTTGTAACGCAGATCGGCGCCACGCTCGCGGGCATTGGCTCCCCGCGGCCCACCGCGACGGGCGTCGCCGAAGAAGGAATCGAAGATATCCGACATGAAGTCGGAAAAATCGGCCCCGCCGGCGGCTCCGCCGCCATTCTCGAAAGCCTGATGGCCGAAGCGGTCATAGGCGGCGCGCTTCTGGCCGTCGGAGAGGACCTGATAGGCCTCGTTGATTTCCTTGAACTTGACCTCGGCTTCGTGGTCGCCGGGATTCTTGTCCGGATGATGCTGCATCGCGAGCTTGCGGAAGGAGCCCTTGAGCTCGACATCCGTCACGGTCCGGCTGACGCCGAGGATCTCGTAGTAATCGCGCTTCGACATCGAAACGTTCTGTCCCTGTGGTCCCGACGCAAGACGGCCGGACTCGAAAGCCCGGCCATCCGCGCGTCAAGCGTCGTCAGTTGGCCTCAACGCCATTCCCGAACGTGGTGGCCGGGTCAAGCCCGGCCATGACGTCGTCATCCCGAGCGCGCGGTTACGCGCTCTTCTTCTTGTCGTCCGAGACATCCTTGAAGTCGGCGTCGATGACGTCGTCCTTCTTGGCTTCCTCGTGATGCTCGCCCTCGGCGGCAGCGCCTTCGGCCTGGCTGGCCGCATACATCGCCTCGCCGAGCTTCATCGAAGCCTGCATCACCTCGTTGGTGCGGGCCTTGATCGCCTCGGCGTCCTCGCCCGTGAGCGCGGTCTTGAGCGCCTCGACCGCCGTCTCGATCGCCGACTTGTCGGCTTCCGAAACCTTGTCGCCGAAGTCCTTCAGCGACTTCTCGGTCGAATGCACCAGGCTCTCGCCCTGGTTCTTGGCCTCGACCAGCTCGCGGCGCTTCTTGTCCTCGGCGGCATTGGCCTCGGCATCCTTCACCATCTTCTGGATATCGGCCTCGGAGAGACCGCCCGAAGCCTGGATCTTGATCTGCTGCTCCTTGTTGGTGGCCTTGTCCTTCGCCGTCACGGACACGATGCCGTTGGCGTCGATGTCAAAGGTCACCTCGATCTGCGGCATGCCGCGCGGGGCCGGCGGAATGCCCATCAGGTCGAACTGGCCAAGCAGCTTGTTGTCGGCCGCCATCTCGCGCTCGCCCTGGAAGACCCGGATCGTCACCGCGTTCTGGTTGTCCTCGGCGGTGGAGAAGACCTGGCTCTTCTTGGTCGGGATCGTGGTGTTGCGGTCAATAAGACGCGTAAAGACTCCACCCAGCGTCTCGATGCCGAGCGAGAGCGGGGTCACGTCGAGCAGCAGCACGTCCTTGACGTCACCCTGGAGCACGCCGGCCTGGATCGCGGCGCCGATGGCGACGACCTCGTCAGGGTTCACACCCTTGTGCGGCTCCTTGCCGAAGAACTGCTTCACGACCTCCTGCACCTTCGGCATGCGGGTCATGCCGCCGACGAGGACGACCTCGTCGATCTGGCCCGCCGAGAGGCCGGCATCCTTGAGCGCCTTCTTGCAGGGCTCGATGGTGCGCTGGATCAGGTCGTCGACCAGGCTCTCGAACTTGGCGCGCGAAAGCTTGATGGCGAGGTGCTTGGGACCGGAGGCATCCGCCGTGATGTAGGGCAGGTTGATTTCGGTCTGCGCGGCGCTCGACAGCTCGATCTTGGCCTTCTCGGCCGCTTCCTTCAGGCGCTGGAGGGCGAGCTTGTCCTTCTTCAGGTCGATGCCCTGCTCGCGCTTGAACTCGTCCGCGAGATACTCGACGAGGCGCATGTCGAAATCCTCGCCGCCGAGGAAGGTGTCGCCGTTGGTCGACTTCACCTCGAAGACGCCGTCGCCGATCTCGAGGATCGAGACGTCGAAGGTGCCGCCGCCGAGGTCATAGACCGCGATGGTGCCGGACGACTTCTTCTCGAGACCATAGGCCAGCGCGGCCGCAGTCGGCTCGTTGATGATGCGCAGGACCTCAAGGCCGGCGATCTTGCCGGCATCCTTGGTCGCCTGGCGCTGGGCGTCGTTGAAATAGGCGGGAACCGTGATGACGGCCTGGGTGACGGGCTGGCCGAGATAGGCCTCCGCCGTTTCCTTCATCTTGGTCAGCGTGAAGGCCGAGATCTGCGACGGCGAATATTCCTTGCCGTCGGCCGAGACCCAGGCGTCGCCGTTCGGGGCCTTGACGATCTTGTAGGGGACCAGCTTGAGATCCTTCTGCGTCATCGGATCGTCGTAGGTCCGACCGATGAGGCGCTTGATCGCAAAGAAGGTGCGCTCCGGATTGGTGACGGCCTGCCGCTTCGCGGGCTGGCCGACAAGGCGTTCGCCGTCATCCGTGATGGCGACGATGGAGGGCGTGGTGCGCGCGCCTTCCGAATTCTCGATGACCTTCGGTGTAGAGCCTTCCATCACTGCGACGCAGCTATTGGTCGTGCCAAGGTCGATACCGATGACTTTACCCATGGATGGGATCCCTTTCGACTGAGCAGATCGCCGACCTGCGACGCGTTCACGCCGCCTGCCGGCCCATGGACCGGCTCGCACCCGCTTCAGCGGCGAACGACCCGGCATTCCACGTTTGACGGTGGTGAAACCGCCCCTTGGGCGCGTATATAGTGAGGGTGTTCCCGCCCTTGCAAGACAGGCGAGCCGATTAAGAATCGGGGATTACACATTCCCGAGTATGCGGCGGGACTTGCCCTAACGTTATCTTTGCGGCGCTTTCCCGGCCGAGTGTGGCCTTTGCGTCCTTGCGCACGCCAAAAGCACGGCTCATTCAAAAGGCCGTTTGGCTTGACATGAACCCGATGAAAGCACGCAAGCGCATCGTCCTCGGCCTCGCAGCGCTGCTTCAGGCAGCCGCCGGCACCGCCGCATGGGCGCAGCCACTGCAACTGCCGGGCGCCCAGCCCTTCAACGCTCCGGGAACCCACCAGGCCGCCCCGCCGGCGGCGGGCGCGCCTGCGGCGCCGCGCCAGCAGAGCCTGCCGGCCCTCAAGATCGCGGGCGAGGAGGCGATCCTCGGCAAGACCCTGCATCTGAACGGCCACCATGGTACCGCCGTCTTCGAGAAGCTCGGCAGCGGCTACGGGCTGAAGCTCAATCTCGACGGCTATCAGGCCGCCAATCTGGTCGAGCCCTGCGCCGTTTCTTTCGGCGATGCGCCCCTTCCCGTCACCCCCCTCGGCAAGCCGGCGGGCCTGCCACGCTACAGGCTGGAGGCGCCGATTTGCCCGATCGTCTTCGACGTGCTCGACGGCGCCCTGCTGGTGACGGAGCCAGCCGCGCCCTGCATCGTCGAAGCCGCGCAATGCCGGATCGATCCGCGCGGGCTCTGGGGGCCGGATCAGGGTGTCGTCGCGAGCCAGGCCAAGGCGATCGAACGTGCGCGCGGCGCGGCCGAGCGCGCACTGCGCGACGGCTACCGGACGCTGACGGCGAAGGCGAACGCGGTCGACCAGCGGACGCTTGCCCGCGAGCAGGCCGGCTTCTCGGGCGAGCGCGAGATGATCTGCCGCGATTTCCAGCGCGAGGGCCAATACGGCTTCTGCGCCGCGCGGGTCACGGAGGGGCGCGCGGCCGAGCTGCGGGCGAGGCTCGGGCTCGGCACCGAGCCGAAGCAGGCGGCCAAGCCGAAACCGCGCCCGGCAGCGCCGAAACCCGCGCCGCTCCCGCTTACGCCCACGCAGTAGCGATTTCCCGGTCCGCGACAGCCGGCGGGTTATTCCGGCCGCCCGAAGGCCGCAACGCGAGCCGCGTCGCGACCTCCGGAGGCTCTGTTCACTCCGCCGCGGGGAGGTAGATGCTGCCGCCCTTGTCGAGGAACTCCTTCGACTTGGCCGCCATGCCTTCATCCGCGAGCGCTTCGAGCGCCTTGCGCTCGTTCTCGCCCATCGCCAGAACCTCGGCGCGCAGATCCTGCGTGATCTTCATCGAGCAGAATTTCGGCCCGCACATCGAGCAGAAATGCGCGACCTTGTGGGCGTCCTTCGGCAAGGTCTCGTCGTGGAACTCGCGCGCCGTGTCGGGGTCGAGCGCCAGGTTGAACTGGTCCTCCCAGCGGAAGTCGAAACGGGCGCGGGAGACCGCGTCGTCCCGGATCTTCGCGGCCGGATGGCCCTTGGCGAGGTCGGCGGCATGGGCCGCGATGCGATAGGTGATGACGCCGGTCTTGACGTCGTCGCGGTTCGGCAGGCCCAGATGCTCCTTCGGCGTGACGTAGCAGAGCATGGCGCAGCCATACCAACCGATCATCGCAGCCCCGATGCCCGAGGTGATGTGGTCGTAGCCCGGCGCGATGTCGGTGGTCAGCGGTCCGAGCGTATAGAAGGGCGCCTCGCCGCATTCGCGCAGCTGCTTGTCCATGTTCTCCTTGATCTTGTGCATCGGCACATGGCCGGGGCCCTCGATCATCACCTGGCAGCCCTTCTTCCAGGCGACCTGGGTCAGCTCGCCCAGCGTCTCCAGCTCGGCGAACTGGGCGCGGTCATTGGCGTCGGCGATCGAGCCCGGACGCAGGCCATCGCCCAGCGAGAAGGAGACGTCGTATTTGCGCATGATGTCGCAAATCTCGTCGAAGCGCTCGTAGAGGAAGCTCTCCTTGTGATGCGCCAGGCACCAGCGCGCCATGATCGAGCCGCCGCGCGAGACGATGCCGGTAACTCGCGATGCCGTGAGCGGAACATAGGGAAGTCTGACGCCGGCATGGATGGTGAAGTAGTCGACGCCCTGCTCGGCCTGCTCGATGAGGGTGTCCTTGAACACCTCCCAGTCGAGCTTGATCGGATCGCCGCCGACCTTCTCCAGCGCCTGATAGATCGGCACCGTGCCGATCGGCACCGGTGAATTGCGCAGGATCCAGGAGCGGATGTTGTGGATGTTGCGGCCGGTGGAGAGGTCCATCACCGTATCGGCGCCCCAGCGGATCGCCCAGACCAGCTTCTCGACCTCCTCGGCCGCGCCGGAGGTGACGGCCGAGTTGCCGATATTGGCGTTGATCTTGACCAGGAAATTGCGGCCGATCGCCATCGGCTCGAGCTCGGGGTGGTTGATGTTGGCCGGGATGATGGCGCGGCCGCGGGCGATCTCCTCGCGGACGAATTCGGGCGTGACGAATTCCGGCACGCTGGCGCCGAAGCTCTCGCCATCGGCATGACGCTCGCGCGCGCCTTCGAGCATCGCGGCGCGGCCGAGATTCTCGCGATGGGCGACATAGATCATCTCGGGCGTGATGATGCCGGCCTTGGCGAATTCGTACTGCGTCGCCATCTGGCCGGGCTTCGCCTCGAGGATCGGGCGCTCAGCCGGGCAGGCCGGAACCAGCTGCGCTTCGCTGATATGGCCGTTATCGGCGGCGGTGACCGCGCGCCCGGCGACCCGCTCGAAGCCGCGGGCGTCGAGCCAGGCACGACGCGGCTGGGGCAGGCCCGCATCGAGGTCGATCTTCGCGTCGGTCTCGGTAAAGGGGCCGGACGGGTCGTAGATCCGCACCGGCGGTTCGGCGTCCGTGGTGAGCTGCACCTCACGGAACGGCACCCGGATCGAGCCATCCTCGGGTGTCGGCACATAGATCTTGCGCGAGCCGATGATTGGCCCCGTGGTCACGCTTTGCGGCGCGGTCTTGACGCTGTTCTTCTGCGGCTTGGTATGGGCGTTCATGCGGGATCTCCTCCTTGGTCCAAGGTTCAGGAGATCCGGGTTTGGAAGCGGTCCAGTCGCTGTCTGCGGATAAGGTACGGCCCGACCCGCGTTCCAGTCCCTCCGCCGGTATGACCCGGATCAGGTTCGACGGGTTCGGCCTCATCAGCCATCTCAGCCCTTGCGAGCACCCCTCGGAACGATTCCAAGGGTAGGGCTTCGACCGGGGAGACGCAACCGGCAAAGGAAAGCCGGCACGCAGGGGCCGGCATGCAAAAAACGTCAGGCCGTGCGATCGACCCGCAGGCCCTGGCCTGCGGGGAGGACGGCCTTCGCCTGCTCAGCGCCCTGCTCGAGCATGGCGACGACGCCGCGCTCGGCCTCGGCATTCTGCCGCAGCATCTCGGTGCCGAGGGCCTGCTGCGTCGAGGCTGACTGCATCGAGACGAGGCTTTGGGCGATGGCGGCAACGTCACTCATGCGGCGATGCTTAGGCCGCAAGCGTTGAACAATCCTGAACGCCTCTCAGGGCGCGATGATCGAAGGCACGCCGCGCGGCATCGGCAGATCGCGATTGGCCTCCTGCGCCGCGCGTCCGTCCTGCGCCACGCGCCCGTATTGATGGAACAGCCCTCGCTCCTCGGACCGCAAGCGGGAAACCTCCCCCGGTTGCGGGGCGATCGGCACGCCGGGCGCCCGCTGCTTGACCGCAGGGCCGGGCGACGAGGTGCTCTGGGCCTGCGCGGCCGGCGCCAGAAGCGATCCGGCCAGAAGCAGGCATGCCAGCATCAAGGAGAGCTTCTTCATGGCTTCATCTCCCTTCGGACTACTCCTCCGGAACATAGAACTGGCGAAACGAAGCGGCGGTTCCTTGCTTCCGACGAAGAGCGGGGCTGCACAAAGTGCAGCCCCGCTCTGTGCGATAGCGGCGTTTCGACGCCGCGCCGGTCAGCGACTCTGGCCCGTCAGCAGCGGCGTGATGCGCCTAAGCGTGACGCGCCGGTTCTCGCGCGAGGCAGCTTGCGTCTGCACCTTCAGATACTGCTCGCCATAGCCCTGGGTCGTCAGGTTCTCGGGCGGGATCTGGAAGTCGCGCGTCAGGATCTCGGCGACGGACTGGGCCCGGCGGTCGGAGAGCGAGAGGTTGTCGATGTCGGAACCCACGGCATCGGTATGGCCCTCGACGAGGAAGACCTCGTTCGGCGAGCCCTGCAGCACACGCCGCACCGAATCCGCGATCACCGCGAGGCGCTGCGCCTGGTCGGCCGTGACCTGCCAGGAGCCCGTCTCGAAGTTGATCGTGTCGATATCGACGCTGCGCATGCGGGCACGCAGGTCGGGCGAGTAGCGGACCTCGTCCAGCGTGTAGCGACGCGGGATCGCGGCGATCGGCGGGGCCATGATCGTTTCGTAGATCAGGCTCTCATCGGCCTGGTCCGCATTGACGATATAGCGCTCGCGCGGGATCGGCAGCGGCGGCGGGGGCAGCACCACGACATCGTCCGCAAAGCGCCCCGGACGGTCCCGCAGCGTGTTGTCGATGATGATCACCTCGCGATCGTCGCGGCCGATGCGGCTGCGGCGGATCAGCCGGCCCTCCTCGTCGGTGACGGTGACGATGCGCGTTCCGTCGGGCCGCTCGAAGACGGTGCGCGTCTCGCCGTCGCGGCGCTCGGCGCGGCCCTGCCAGCCGAGATCCCGGAAGCGCTGGTCCTCGTCGCGGCGGATGATGGCGCGGCCGTCATCGTCGCGGATGATGGTGCGGCCGGGTTCACGGATGATGGTGAGGTCACCTTCGCGCTGCTCCTGCCGTTCCCTGCGGATGTCGTCGAAGCGCTCGGCGCCCTGGGTCGCCATGATGCCACCGATGACGCCGGCGCCCAGGCCGATCGCCCCGGCGACGCCGGGCGAAATGCCGCCGCGACGCCCCTCACGCTGGGGCGGCTGACCGGGAAGTTGGCCGGGAAGACCTGCCGGCGGCTGACCCTGCACGGCGCCGGGCGCAGGCGGGGCGACACCGGGACGGCCGGGCACGGCGGCACCGGGCGCAGCTCCGGGCGGCACGGCCGGGTTCGGCTGGCCCTGAACCGGGGCCGCAGCAGGAGGAACCGCACCCGGTTGAGCCGGGGTCGAGGGCTGGCCGGGAACGGCGGGCGGATTCGGCGGCACGGGCCGCTGATCGGGCCGGGCGCCGGGCTGGGTTGCGCCGGGCGTAGCGGCGTTCGGCTGTGTCGGCGCTCCCAGAGGCGGCAGGGGACGCTGCGTCGGCTGCGCGCCGGGTTGCGGCGCAGGCGCAATCGCGCCGGGGGCAGCCGGACGCTGATCCGGCCTGAGGCCGGGCTGGGGCGCGCCCGGCGTCGCCGCGTTGGGCTGGGCCGGAGCCGTCGGCGCGGGCGGAGGCACGGGCCGCTGCACGGGTGCTCCCGGCGGCGGCAGGGGGCGCTGTGACGGCTGCGCGCCGGGTTGCGGCGCAGGCGCAATCGCACCGGGCGCAGCCGGGCGCTGATCTGGCCTGAGGCCGGGCTGGGGCGCACCGGGCGAAGCCGCGTTGGGCTGGGCCGGAGCCGTCGGTGCCGCGGGAGGCACGGGTCGCTGGGTCGGCTGAGCGCCGGGCTGCGGCGCAGGCGGAACGGCCGGACGCTGCACCGGGGGCACGCCGGGCTGTGCTGCCGGCGGCGGCACGGGCGCAGGCCGCGACGGCGCAGGCGCGGCAGGCGGCGCGAGGCGTTCCTGAGGAGCCGGCGCGGCGCTCGGCGGCGCCGGGCGCTCGGGCCGGGGCTGCAGGGCCGGCGGCGCAGGCCGTGGCTGGCTCTGCGGCGGAGGCGGCGGGGCGGTCCGCTCGGCCGGTGCCGGCGCGGAAGGCATGGGCGGGCGGGGCGCTGCGGGCGCGCGCTCGCCAGGAGGTTGTCCCGGCTGTCCCGGGCGGCCGGGCTGGCCGGGTTGACCGCCGGCTCCGGCACGCCCCGGCTGGCCGCCGGCTCCTGGATGCCCCGGCTGACCGGGCTGGCCTCCTCCGGGACCGGGCTGGCGCTCACGCTGGCCGCGGCCACGATCGTCGTCGCCTCCCGGCGCCTGGGCGAGCTGGACGCCCAACGGCGCGAAGGCCTGCCCCGCCTGGGAGAGGATAAGGGCCGGCAGGACCGTTCCGACCAGCAGCAAGCGTTTCGTGCGCATCGCGATTCCCGTCATTCGTTCAACCTGCGCGGTATCAGGGCCCTTGCGGCCTGAACCGGCGATGAAGCGAAAACGGCGGGAATCGGGCAGCGGTTCCACCGCCCGAGCGGGTCAGATGCCGGCCTCGTCCTTCACATAGGCCGCGATCTCGGCATGGGTCGCGAACCAGCAATCGCCCTTGGCCTTGGCGAGGCGAACCAGCTCCTCGAGGATCCAGAAGCGCGAGCGGTAGGTGATGACATGCGGGTGCATGGTCAGCAGGAAGAGCCCGCCCTCGGCATAGGCGCCCTCGAATTCGCGCCGGAAGATGTCGAAGACCGCTTCCGGCGGCGTATAGGGCCGGAGCGCCTGGAAGCGGTTCATGCTGAGATAGGGCGCGTCGTCGCGAATCCACTCGACCGGCAGTTCGACGATGCCGGTGGGCTCGCCCTTCTCGACGATCTCATAGGGATCGTCATCGGCAAAGAGCGAGGAATCGTAGAGCAGGCCGAGCTCGCGCTCGATCGCGAGCGTCACGTCGGAGAAATCCCAGGACGGCGTGCGCATGCCGACCGGGCGGACACCGGTGACCTTCTCCAGCGTATCGGCCGAGCGCAGGTGCAATTCGCGCTCGTTCTCAGGTGGCACCGCCGTATTGACCTCGTGGATCCAGCCATGAAGGCCGATCTCGTGGCCGGCACCGATGATGCGGCGCTGCTCTTCCGGATAGAGCAGGGCCGTGACGGCGGGCACGAAGAAGCTTGCGGGGATATCCTGCCGCTTCAGCAGGTCGAGGATGCGGGGCACGCCGACGCGGTTTCCGTACTGGCCCCAGGAGAGGCGCCCGACCGACTTGCCGCCGTCGCGCAGTTCGTTGGTCTCGTGATCGACATCGAAGGAGAGGGCCACGGCGCAACGGGCGCCGTTCTTCCATCTGGCCGGCTTGAGATTGCGGCCGGCGCGAACCTGCTCGACCTTGCCGCGCCAGACCTCTTCCGGCCATTGCCAGGGCAGGAGTTCATCGGACTGGCTTGTCATGGTCGCTCTCCTCAGGTCGTCACAGCGCCCGGTAGCACCGGCACGGCGGCGAGCAGGCGCTTGGTGTAGTCGTGCTGCGGATGATCGTAGACCTGGCCGGCCGGGCCGCTCTCGACGATCTTGCCGCGATACATGATCGCGACGCGGTCGCAGAGATGGCGGACGACCGAGAGGTCATGCGAGATGAAGATCAGCGTGAGATCGAGCTCCTGCCGCAGGCGGATCAGCAGGTTGATGATCTGCGCCTGAATGGAGACGTCGAGCGAGGCGACCGGCTCGTCGCAGACCACGACATCGGGCTGCATGGCGAGCGCGCGGGCAATGGCGACGCGCTGGCGCTGGCCGCCGGAGAACTGGTGTGGGTAGCGGTCCGCGAAATCCGGATCGAGCCCGACCGCCGCCAGCCATTGCCGGACGTAAGTCTTCGCCTCGCCGCTTTTGATGAGCCCGTGCGCCAGCGGACCTTCGGCGATGCTGTCACCCACCCTCATGCGGGGGTTAAGCGAGGCAAAGGGGTCCTGGAAGATCGTCTGGACGCGGGTCGTGACCTTGTGCGGATGGTCGCCCGCGCTCATCACCGGCGCATCGTCGATGCGCACGAAACCACTGTCCGGCGCATAGATGCCGGCCGCGACGCGTCCGAGCGTCGATTTGCCCGAGCCGGATTCACCGACGAGACCGAGCGCCTCGCCGCGCTTGAGCACCAGCGTGACGTCGTCGACGGCCTGCACAGCGGCCGGTGCCTTCGACAGGCCGGCCTTCTGCGCGAGCTTCCGGAACAGGCCGGGCGTCTGGGCAAAGCGCTTGGCGACATGCTCGATGCGGACGTAATGCACGGCGTCGCCGGTTTGCGGTGCGGTCTCCTTCGCGACACGTGGTGGCGGAGCAGCCTCCGCGCCGGCGCCGCCAGCCAGCAGTGTTCCGGGCTCGGAGCGGGAGGGCAGCGCATCGAGCAAGCCCCGCGTATAAGGATGCTGCGGATGGGTCAGGACATCGAGCGTCGGCCCGGCCTCGACGATCTTGCCGTAGCGCATGACGCAGACATGGTCGGCGAGCGAGGCGACGACGGCGAGGTCGTGGCTGATCCAGATCAGCGCCGTGCCGAGCTCGGCGACGAGCTCCTTCATCTCGACGAGAATCTCGGCCTGGACGGAGACATCGAGCGCGGTCGTCGGCTCGTCGCAGATGATCAGTTTCGGCCGGTGCAGCAGCGCGATGGCGATGGCGACGCGCTGGCGCATGCCGCCCGAGAACTGGTGCGGGTAGAAATCGACCTTGGCCTCGGGATCGGGAATGCGGACCTGCGCCAGCGCCGCGACGGAGCGGCGGCGGGCCTGGGCACCGGAGACCGTTTCATGCGCTTCCAGGGCGAGCCGGATCTGCGTGCCGATGGTCAGCATCGGGTTCAGCGTCATCATCGGGTCCTGGAAGACCATCGAGATCTGCTTGCCGCGGATTTTTCGCAGTTCCGCCGAAGGCAAGCCGACGAGTTCGCGCTCCTCCAGCTTCACCGACGAGCCGGTTTCAACGCGGCCGGGCGCGTCGATCAGCCCGATGATCGAGAAGCCGGTGATGCTCTTGCCCGAGCCGGACTCGCCGACGAGCCCCATCACCTCGCCGCGCTTCAGCGCAAAGGAGACGCCGTCGACCGCCTTCACCACGCCGTTGCGGGTGTGGAAATGGGTGGCGAGGTCGGTGACCTGAAGGAGAGGCGCGTCGCTCATCGCTTCAGCCTCGGATTGACCTGGTCGCGGATGCGGTCGCCGACGAGGTTGATGGCGACGATCAGCACGATGAGCGCGATGCCGGGATAGATCGAGATCCAGTAGCGGCCGGACAGCATGTACTGGAAGCCGTTCGAGATCAGCATGCCAAGCGAGGGCTCCGTCACCGGCAGGCCGACGCCGAGGAAGGAGAGCGTCGCCTCCAGCGCGATGGCATTGGCCACTTGCACGGTCGCGACGACGATCAAGGGCGGCAGGCAGTTCGGAAAGATATGGCGCAGGACGACGCGCCAGCCGGGCAACGGCGTCGAGAGCACGGCCTCGACATAGTCCTTGCCGCGCTCGGCCGAGGCCGCGCCATGGGCGGTGCGGGCGAAATAGGCGTATTGCGCGCAGGCCAGCGCCGCGATGAGCTGGAGCTTGCCCTGGCCCAGCAGCGCCGAAAGCACGAGCGCCAGCAGGATCGCCGGGAAGGCGAGCTGCAGGTCGATGACGCGCATGATGAAGGCTTCCCAGCGCCCGCCGATATAGGCCGCGCCGATGCCGAGCGCGACGCCGAGCGTGAAGGCGAGCGCGCCCGCCACCAGGCCCATCTCCAGCGAGATCCGCAGGCCGTAGAGGATGGCCGAGAGGAGATCGCGCCCCTGCGCATCCGTGCCGAGCCAATGGGTATAGCCGCCCTCGCCGACGAAACCCGGCGGACGGCGCGCATCGGAAAGCGAGAGATTGGCGAGGTCGTAAGGGTCCTGCGGCGCGACGAGCGGTGCCAGCAAGGCGATGCCGATCATCAGCACGACCACGGCGAGCGCCACGACCGCGACCTTGCTCTCGCGGAACTCGGCCCAGAAGCGGGCTGCTGGAGAAGCGTCGGTCATCGCGCGCCCCCCTTCCTGAGTCGCGGATCGAGCCCGACATAGGCGAGGTCGACGAGGAAGTTGATGGTGATGAAGACGAAGGCGACGAGCATGAGATAGGCGACCATCACCGGCCGGTCGAGCGACTGGATCGAATCGATGATCAGCTTGCCGATGCCCGGCCAGGAGAAGATCGTCTCGGTGACAACGGCGAAAGCCAGAGTCGAGCCGAATTCGAGGCCGAAGACGGTGACCAGCGGGATCGCGATCAGCCGCAGCACATGGCGGCGCAGCACGGTCCACTCGGACAAGCCGGCTGCTCGGGCGAATTTCACGGTGTCGGAGAGCATGGTCTCGCGCGTTCCGGCCCGGGCGAGGCGCGTCATCAGGGCGAGCTTGAAGAGGGCGAGGTTCAGCGCCGGCAGCAGGAGGTGGCTCAAGCCGTTCAAGGTGAGGAAGCTCCACTCGACGCCGAAGACGGAAACGGTATCGCCGCGCCCGCCGGCCGGCAGCCATTGCAGTTCGACGGCGAAGGCCATGATCAGCACGAGGCCGATCCAGAAGGTCGGCACCGAGAAGCCGAGGATCGAGACCGTCATGATTAGCCGGGAGGCGAAGCTGTCTGGTCTGTAGCCCGCATAGATGCCGGCGGGGATGCCGATCAGCGCCGCGCCGCAGACCGCAGCCAGCGTCAGTTCCAGCGTCGCCGGCAGGCGCGACAGGATGAGATCCATCACCGGCATGCCGAAGACGAAGGAGCGGCCGAAATCGCCGTGCAGCACGCGGCCGAGGAAGGTGAGGTACTGCTCCCAAAGCGGCCGGTCGAGCCCGTAATGCGCGATGGTCTGGAGCCGGAGCTCCTGGCTGACATCGGGGCCGATCAGGACATCGATGGGATTGCCGATCGCGTAGACGCCGACGAAGACCAGCACCGACATGACGAGCATGACGACGAGGGCCTGAGCCAGGCGGGAGGCGATGTGGCCTAGCATGCGTGAAGCCTTCGGCGCGACGTCACGGCCAGTTCTCCACCATCGCTGCACGGGTCTCCTCGACGCCGACCTGCCAGAGCTCCAGCATTTCCTCATCCGGCCGCTGGTAAAGGCCGTGGAAATTGCCGTCTCCGAGGATCTCGCGCCGCTTCGCCGGGCTGGCGGCCTGATATTCGGCGGCGTTGAAGGGCGGCTTCAGCGTATCGGGCATGGCCACGCCCGCAAGCCGCGTCCAGGGGAAGTTCTCCATCCAGGAGGCGTGCGAGGCGGCCGGATCGACCGCCTTGACCGCCGCCTGGAATTGCGGCGCCGCCCACCAATTATGCAGGCGGATGCTGGCATCCGGGTGCTTGTCCAGCCATTCGGTCGCGAAGTTGAGAGCCGGCGAATTGCCGCCATGGCCGTTGACCAGCACGATCCGGCGGAAGCCCGAGCGGTAGAAGCCGTCGAAGATGTCACCGAGCAGAGCCGCATAGGTGCTCATGCGCAGCGAAATACTGCCGGGGAAATTCAGGAAGCCCGGCGTCAGCCCATAGGCGAGCACGGGAAAGACGGGAATGCCGAGCGGCTCGGCCGCCTCCTGTGCCACGCGCTCGGACAGGATCACATCGGTCGCGAGGCTGAGATAGGCGTGCTGCTCGACGCTGCCGAGGGGCAGGACGCAGCGATCGTCGCGGCGCGCCTGCGCCTCGATCTGCATCCAGTTCATCTCGGCAACCAGCACGGTGCGTTCCTTGCTTGGGTCATTGGAGCGACGGACAAACTACTAATGCGATAGACTAAATGGATTGCGATGGCGCGATCCCGACACTACCCTTGACTCCGTCCCAAGATATGGTCAAGTTCCATCTGGAACTAATTTGACCGAAGAGACAGCCGTCATGAGCCGCTCTCCGAGCCCCCTTTCGCCTGTCGATCCCGCACGCGAAGCGGCGCTGGGCGCGCTCGATCCCTTGATCGTGACCAAGCTCTGGGAAAACCCCTGCTGGCTGTCCTTCAGGCTGAACTTCGTCGCCTTCCGCTTCAACGACCCGGTCTATCGCTGGATCGAGACGCGCTACGGCCTGGTCCGGCCGGATTTCGTCGCGCTCTATGCGGTCGGCCTCAAGGAGGGCGTGGCGGCGAAGAACATCGTCGCCTCGGCCGGCCTGCCGAAGAACACGCTCTCGCGCGCGATCCAGAAGCTGCTGCAGCGACGCCTCCTGAAGCGCGAAAGCGACCCGGCCGATCTGCGCAGCTACGTGCTGCATCTGACCCCGGCCGGCCGCAAGATCTTCGACGAGACCATGCCGCTGATGGTGGAGCAGCAGCAGGCCATGCTCGCCTGCCTCAGCTCCGAAGAGCAGCGCCAGCTCCGCACGCTGATGGACAAGCTCGTCATCGCCTCGCCCGACTGGCCGCAAGAACTCTAGACGACATCAACGCCAACAACAGGGGATCCATGATGAATCTGGCACGCAGCTTTCGTCTCGCCGCCTTCGCCGCCCTGCTCGGCGCCACCGTCTCGACCGGCGCGCTGGCCCAGACGCTGACGATCGGCGTCCGCGCCGGCCCGGAATCGATCGACCCGCACTTCACCGCGACCGGCACCCATGCCGAAGCGCTGAAGCAGGTCTTCGACACGCTGATCTGGTCGGGCGACAAGCTGCAACTCGAACCGCGGCTCGCCACGAGCTGGAAGGCGATCGAGCCCAATGTCTGGGAGTTCAAGCTGCGCCCCGGCGTGAAATTCCATGACGGCTCGGACTTCACGGCGGAGGACGTGAAGTTCTCGATCGAGCGCATTCCGGTCGTCGCCGGCCCGAACCCGACGACGATCTATGTCCGCCGCGTCAAGGATGTGAAGATCGTCGATCCGCTGACGGTGCAGGTCGTCACCGACGGGCCCGCGCCGAACCTGCCGAACGACTTCATCCGCCTCTTCATCGTCTCGCACAAGGCGGCCGCCGGCCTGACCAAGGACAATGCCAACGAGGCGTTCAACTCCGGCAAGGCCGCGATCGGCACCGGCCCCTATAAATTCGTGTCCTGGACGCCGAAGGACCAGCTCGTGCTCGAGCGCTTCGACGGCTATTGGGGCCCGAAGGAGCCCTGGGCCAAGGTCGTGCGCAAGGAACTGCCGAACGACGCCGCCCGCGTCGCGCAGCTCAAGGCGGGCCAGGTCGACATCATCGTGCGCGCGCCGGCTTCCGACGTGCCGACGCTCAAGCGCGACCCGAAGCTCACCGTCACCACCATCGAAAGCGTCTATCTCTTCAACATGGAGCTCGACATGCGGGACAAGTCCCCGCAGGTCAGCGCCAAGGACGGCTCGCCCCTGCCGAAGAACCCGATGCAGGACGTCCGGGTGCGCGAGGCGATCGACCTCGCCATCGACCGGCCGGCGCTCGCCGAGATCGCCATGGAAGGGCTGGGCGCCCCGGCCAACCAGCTGGTGACGCCGACCATCGCCGGCTTCAACAAGGAGCTGCCGGCGCTGAAGCCCGACCTCGCCAAAGCGAAGAAGCTGATGGAGGAGGCCGGCTACCCCAACGGCTTCAAGGTCACCTTCTCCTTCACCAATGACCGCCTGCCCGGCGACCGGCAGGTCGGCACCTCGCTCGCCCAGATGCTGGCGCGCATCGGCATCGAGGTGAACGCCAACGCCCAGCCCGGCGCCGTCTTCTTCCCGGCCCGCCTGCGCGGGGATTTCTCGATGGCGATGTCCGGCTGGGGCACGCTGACGGGCGAGGCCAACTACACGCTGTCCTCGCTGGTGCATTCGAACGACCCGGCCAAGAAGCTCGGCGCCTTCAACGTCCAGAACTACGCCAACCCGCAGGTCGACAAGCTGATCGAGGACGCGGCCATCGAGATGGACGAGGCCAAGCGCAACAAGATGCTCTCGGATGTCGCCGCGATCGTCGCCAAGGACCGGCCGCGCCTGCCGATCACGGCCGTCGGCTCGGCCTGGGCGATGCAGAAGGACAAGGTCACCATCGCGCCGCGCGTCGACGAGGACACGCTGGCGATGGACATCAAGCCTGTTAAGAAGTGACCCTTCGCCTCCGCCTCCCGGCCGGCCCCGTGCAGGCCGGGACGGACCAGATCACTTCGACGGAACCTCTTTCATGACACTTGCTCTCGCCATCCACGGCGGCTGCGGCACCTTGCCGAAGGCCGAGATGACCGAAGCCGAATGGGCGCAGGCCCGCTCCGACCTCGCCGGCGCGTTGCGCGCCGGCTGGACCATCCTCGCCAAGGGTGGGCCGGCGGTGGACGCCGTCGAGGCCGCCGTGCGCGTCATGGAGGATTCGCCGCATTTCAATGCCGGCCACGGCGCCGCCTTCAACGCCGATGGCGAGCATGAACTTGACGCCTCGATCATGGATGGGGCGACGCTCGCTGCCGGCGCGATCTGCGCCGCCAAGCACATCCGCAATCCGATCGTCGCGGCCAAGGCGTTGATGCTGCGCGGCGATCCGCTGCTGCTGGCCGGTCCGGCCGCCGACGTCTTCGCCGAGCATGAGGGCGTCGACACCGTCCCCAACGAATATTTCTCGACCGAGCGGCGACGTAAGAACCTCGCCTCGATGAAGATCCGCGAAATCGTCGGCACGGCTTCCGAAGCCAGCGAGGCCGAGAAGCACGGCACGGTCGGCGCCGTCGCCTGCGACGCGCAGGGCCATCTCGCCGCCGCGACCTCGACCGGCGGCTACACCAACAAGCCCACCGGCCGCGTCGGCGATTCGCCGATCATCGGCGCCGGCACCTACGCCCGTGACGGGCGCTGCGCCGTCTCCGGCACCGGCAAAGGTGAGTACTTCATCCGCTATTGCGTCGGTCACGAGATCGCATCCCTGATCGCCTATAAGGGCCTCACGCTGAATCAGGCGACGCAGGAGGTTCTGGGCGAGCTTTCCGACCACAAGATCGGCGCCGGGCTGGTGGCTGTCGGCGCCGACGGCACGATCGTCGCGCCCTACAACACCGAAGGCATGTATCGCGGCTGGGTGACGCCGGACGGGCTTTTGCACGTCGCCACCCATGGCGATGTCGAGATGGTCGGGCAGGCCTGATGAGCCGGCGCGGATGAGCGAACCGATCCTGATCTGGGGCGCCGGCGCGATCGGCGGGACGCTCGGCGCCTATTGGGCGCGGGCCGGCGTGCCTGTGCTCCTCGTCGATGTCGTACCCGGCCATGTCGAGGCCTGCCGGACACGGGGGCTCTCGACCACCGGACCGGTTGCCGAATTCCGGCAGGTCGTGCCGGCCGTGACGCCGCAGGAGCTGGACGGCCGCTATCGCCGCATCGTGCTCGCCGTGAAGGCAGGCGCGACGGAAGCGGCGCTCGCCGCGCTGAAGCCGCATCTGGCCGAGGACGGTTTCGTGCTCTCCGCCCAGAACGGGCTCAACGAGCTCGCCATCGCCAGAGCGGTCGGCGAGCGGCGCACGCTCGGCTGCTTCGTCAATTTCGGGGCCGACTGGCTGGGCGACGGCGAGATTCTCTATGGCAATCGCGGTGCCGTGGTCGTCGGCGAGATCGACGGCTCGATCAGCGAACGGGCGGCCGAGATGCATCGCCTGCTCAGCCTGTTCGAGCCGGATTCGATCCTGACCGACAACATCTGGGGCTATCTCTGGGGCAAGCTCGCCTATGGCGCGATGCTGTTCGCCACGGCCCTGACCGATGATTCGATGTCGGCGAACTTCGCCGATCCGCAGCGCCTGCCGGTCTGGCTCGCGCTCGGCCGCGAGGTCGGCGCGGTGGCGAGCAAGCGCGGAATCACCTCGCTCGGCTTCGGCGAATTCGACCCGATGGTGTTCGCGCCGGGCGCGCCCGAGGGGCCGCAGGTCGCGACGATCGCATGGCTCGCCGACTACACCTCGCGGACGGCCAAGACCCATTCCGGCATCTGGCGCGACCTTGCGGTGCGCAAGCGCAGGACCGAGGTCGATCCGCAGATCGGCATCATCGCCACGCTCGGACGCGAGGCCGGCGTCGCGACGCCGGCGCTGGAGACCCTGATCTCGCTCATCCACGACATCGAGGAAGGCCGCCGCCCGATGGCCTTCGAGACGCTGAAGGTGCTGATCGACCGATGCAGATCCGTTTCGACGGCCGCGTAGCCCTCGTCACCGGTGCCGCTCAGGGCATCGGGCGCGCCATTGCCACGGCGCTGGCAGAGGTCGGCGCGCGTGTCCATCTCGCCGACATCGATGCGGATGGCGTCAAAGAGACCGCCCAGAGCCTCGGCGCTACCGCCCATGCCGTCGATCTCGGCTCGCCCGAGGCGGCGCAGGCTCTGGTCCTTAGCATCGCCTCCGCGGATGACGGGCTCGATCTCCTGGTCCATGCCGCCGGCGGCGTGCGCGGGCAGGTCGGCCGGCCGATCGAGGACATCTCGGAAGAGGATTGGCGCGCCATCTTCGCCGCCAATGTCGATGCCGCCTTCTTCCTGGCGCAAGCCGCGGCTCCGGTGATGCGACGGGCCGGCTATGGCCGCATCGTCACGATCTCGTCGGGCGCGGGCCTGCGTCCGAGCCTCACCGGCATCCAGGCCTATGCCAGCGCCAAGCACGCTCTGGTCGGGCTGACCAGGCAGCTCGCCTGGGAGTTCGGCCCGCATGGCATCACGGTAAATTCGGTGGCGCCCGGCTTCGTCCGCTCCAATCCCGCGACCGAGCGGCAATGGCAGAGCTATGGGCCGGAGGGCCAGAAGCGGCTGGTCGAGAGCATCCACACCCGCCGGCTCGGCACGCCGCAGGACATCGCCAACGCGACGCTGTTCTTCCTGAGCGAGCAGGCCGGCTGGATCAGCGGGCAGGTGCTCTCGGTCGACGGCGGGCGCTCGTAGAGGCGGCTCGGAAACCCGCCGTCATCCCGGACAAGCGGCCAAGCCGCGCAGATCCGGGATCCATCACAGAGCGCAGAGCCTTACGATGGATCCCGGGTCAAGCCCGGGATGACGGCGTGTTTCCTCGGGAAACCGGCAGCGTCAACCGCAATTCGCCTGATCCGCCGGCATCTCCGCCCCGACCATCCAGCTCGTGCCGAACCGGTCGGTCAGCATGCCGAAGCGCGGCGACCAGAAGGTCTCGGCCATCGGCATGGTGACCTTGGCGCCACCTTCGGAGAGCCCTGCGAAGATGCGTTCCGCCTCCTCCGGCGTCTTGACCCCGACGCTGACAGAGACCGAGCGCATCGGGCCGTCGCTGCGATCCGGCGGCGCGTCCGAGGCCATCAGCATCTGGCCGTCGATCTCCAGGCAGGCGTGCAGGATCTTGTCGCGCCATTCCGGCGAAACATGCTCCTCGGCCGGCGTACCCTTGTGATCCATCATGGCGAGCATCTTGCCGCCGAGCACCTTCTCGTAGTGGGTGAAGGCCTCGCGGCAATTGCCGCCGAACATCAGATAGGTCGAGAGTTTCATCGTCGTCTCCTCCTTTGATTATCGCGTATCGGCGGCGTTCAGGCCCTGCGGCGGCAGGCGTCAGGCGGGCCGCTCGGCGGCCGCCTTCATCGCTGCCAGACCGGATTCGAAATCGCCGCCGACCATGCGGTCCATATCCATGAAGACATGCATGATCTTGCCGATGAAGGGCGTCGGGCCGGTCATGGTCCAGGTGACATTCGTCGCGGAGCCCTGCGGGGCGAGAGCGAAGACGACGTCGTTATGCGCCTCGAATGGCTTGAGAAAATCGAGCTTGAGCGCGATCCTGGCGGGCGGGTTGGCCTCGAGGATGCGCATGCCTCCCTCGCCGACATTCTTGTCGCCGGCCCAGGCATAGGTCGCGCCGACCCCGCTTTCCGGCCCGCCATAGCTGCGCGTCATGGCGGGATCCTTCTTCTCCCAGGGCGACCAGGCGCCCCAGGCCTTGAAATCGGCGATGAGCGGATAGATCCGCTCCGGCGGCGCATTGATCGTGGCCGTGCGCGTGACCTGGAAGGTGTCGGGCTTGCGGGCGGCAAGGATCAGCACCACCGCAACGGCGATCACGACGAGGCCGAGCAGGCTGAGGAGAGCTGTCTTAAGCATGACGAGAAGCCTTTTGATCCAATTGAAGAGATCTGGACGTCAAACGCCCGGTTCACCCGGCGGTTTCGCCTTGATCGCGCGCAGGACCTCGTCCAGCCGCCCCAGGCTCTGGTCCCAGAAACGGCTGTAATGCTCCAGCCATTCCGAGACGTCCTGCAACGGGCCGGGATCGAGCCGGCAGGGTCGCCACTGCGCCTCCCGCCCTCGCGTGATCAGCCCGGCCCGCTCCAGCACCTTCAGATGCTTGGAGACGGCCGGCAGGCTCATCGCGAAGGGCTCGGCCAGCTCCTTCACCGAGCTCTCGCCCTCCGACAGCCGGGCCAGGATGGCGCGGCGGGTCGGGTCGGCGAGGGCGGCGAAGGTCAGGCTGAGCGGGTCCGTCGACATCTATGAAACCGATCAGTTAATTAACTGATCGGTTTAGTAATGCCGAATTCCACCCGCGTCAAGCCGTCCTTTCCCCCAATCTGGCGGGGCGGACTGCCGGTTGTTGTCAGGACCGAGGGCGCATGGTTAGAACCGACGGGAGAGAAGGATGCCGCCGCCCATGAGCTTCGAGACCGCCGCGACGCCCGAAGCCGCCATCGACCGCCTCGAACGGCTCTATGAGGAGGCGCGCGGCGCGCTGCGCGGCGATCTCCAGCGCTTCTTCGAGACCGGAGAGCCGCCGACCCCGGAGCAGCGGGAGCGCTATCGCTACCCCATGCTGCGGGTGAGCTACGAGCCCTCCAAGCTGCCGGCGGCGACGCGGCGCGGCTACGCCAAATTCGCCGCGCCGGGCATCTACTCGACGACGGTGACCCAGCCGGCCGAGTTCAGGAGCTATCTGCTCGACCAGCTCAAGCCGCTCGTCGCCGAATACGGCGCGATGATCGAGACCGGCATCAGCCAGCAGGAAATCCCCTATCCCTATGCGCTCGAAGGTGGCGACGAGCTGGGGCGCGGCAAGATCACCGCCGCCGAGCTCGCGCGCTATTTCCCGACCCCGCTGCTCGCGCTGGTCGGGGACGAGATCGCCGACGGCACCTTCGACATCGTCGAGGGCGAGCCGCGGCCGCTTTCGCTCTTCGACGCGGTGCGTGTCGACTATTCGCTGCGCCGGCTGGTGCATTACACCGGCACCGACTGGCGGGCGGTGCAGCCCTGGGTGCTGCTGACCAACTACCATCGCTATGTCGACCAGTTCGTCCGGCTGGGCCTGGCCGAGATCGAGGCCGGCACGGCCGAGGCGCTGGTCGCGCCCGGCGGCATTCGCATCGACCGCGACGGCGTCGACGTCTCGGCGGCCGAGCGGGTGATGTCGGCGCCCTGGCACCGCTTCCAGATGCCGGCCTATCACCTGATCCGGAAGGATGGCGACGGCGTCACCCTGGTCAATATCGGCGTCGGCCCGTCCAATGCGAAGAACATCACCGACCATCTGGCGGTGCTCAGGCCGAATTGCTGGCTGATGGTCGGCCATTGCGGCGGCCTGCGCCAGACGCAGATCATCGGCGACTATGTCCTCGCCCATGCCTATCTCCGGCAGGACGGCATCCTGGACGAGCTGGTGCCGCCGGACATCCCGATCCCGGCCCTGGCCGAGGTGCAGGTCGCGCTGCAGCAGGCCGCGGCCGACATCACCGGCGAGAAGGGCGATACGCTGAAGCAGCGGCTGCGCACCGGCACCGTCGTGACGCAGGACGACCGCAACTGGGAGCTGCGCTGGACCAAGGAGCGCCGCCGCATCAACCTGTCGCGCGCCATCGCCGTCGACATGGAATCGGGCACCATCGCAGCGCAGGGCTATCGCTTGCGGGTGCCCTACGGCACGCTGCTCTGCGTCTCCGACAAGCCGCTGCACGGCGAGATCAAGCTGCCCGGCGCCGCCAACGCCTTCTACGAACGGGCGGTGGGCGAGCATCTGCGCATCGGGCTCGACGCGCTGAAGAAGCTCAAGGAGACCGGCTCGGCGATCCATTCGCGCAAGCTCAGGAGCTTTGACGAGCCGCCGTTTCGGTAACTCAGAGAGGCGCGTCATGCTCGGGCTTGACCCGAGCATCTCAGGACGGAAAGGCGCCTCTTCCTGCGAGAGATTCTCGGGTCGAAGCTGTACTTCGCCCGAGAATGACGGCTGAGGCTTGACCTAGCCGAACACGCCGTAGGCGACCAGCGCCGCGATCACCCAGAGCGCCGCCGTGCCCCAGCGATTGCGCTGCGCCTCGGCCCGGCCGATCGCGGCGACGCTGCGCTCGTCGAGCGCAAAACCGTGGCGCGAGGCGTCTTCCAGCTGCCCGAGGACGCGCTCGGCCCGAACGACCGTGTCGGGCAGCGCCGCCAGCGAGCCGAGCAGGGAGCGGGCGCCGCGCCCGGCCTCCTCCAGCTTGCCGATCGGCCCGAGATTATGGGTGATCCAGCTGCGCACGACGGGGTCGGCCGTGCCCCACATATCGAGATGCGGATCGAGCGAGCGCGCCACGCCCTCGACCACCACCATGGTCTTCTGCAGCATGACGAGCTCGGTGCGCGTCGCCATGTCGAACATGCCGGTGATCTCGAAGAGCAGGGTCAGGACCTTGGCCATCGAGATCTGGTCGGCGCGCTTGTCGTGGATCGGCTCGCCGACGGCGCGGATCGCCTGGGCGAAATCCGCGACATCGTGATGGGCGGGGACATAGCCCGCCTCGAAATGCACCTGTGCGACGCGCGTGTAGTCGCGGGTGATGAAGCCGAGCAGGATTTCCGCGAGGAAGCGCCGCTCCTTCAGGCCGAGCCGACCCATGATGCCGCCATCGACCGCGACGAGGCGCCCCTCCGCATCGACGAACAGGTTTCCGGGATGCATGTCGGCATGGAAGAAACCGTCGCGGATCGCATGCTTCAGGAAGGACTGGATGATCTTGCGGGCCAGCTCCGGCAGGTCGTGGCCGGCGGCGCGCAGGCCCTCGACATCGGAGAGGCGAACGCCGTCGATCCATTCGTCGACCAGCATCTCGCGCGCGGTGAGCTGCCAATCCGGCTCCGGCACGCGGAAATCGGTGTCTTCCTTGGTATTCTCGGCGAATTCGGAGAGGGCGGCGGCCTCGAGCCTGAGGTCCATCTCCATCGCGACCGAGCGCGCCAGGGTCTCGACCACGCCGGTGAAGCGCAGACGGCGCGCCTCGGCCGAACGCATCTCGGCCATCTCGGCGCCGAAGCGCATCGCGGCGAGGTCGCGGTTGAAGCGGTCGCGGATGCCCGGCCGCAGGATTTTCACCGCAACCTCGCGGCCATCCTTCAGCCGGGCGCGGTGGACCTGAGCGATCGAGGCGGCCGCGACCGGCTCGCTGAACTCGGGAAACAGCGTCTCCAGCGGCACGCCATGCGCAGCCTCGACGATGGCGCGCGCCTCTGCCATCGAAAAGGCCGGCATCCGGTCCTGCAAAGCGGATAGGTCCTCGGCGATCTTCATGCCGACGACATCGGGACGCGTCGCCAGGAACTGGCCGAACTTGACGTAGGAGGGCCCCAGCCGCGTCAACGCCGCCGCAAGCCGCGTCGCGGAAGAGCCGGCGCCGCGCCGCTCGATCAGCCGCCCGACGCGGATCAGGCCTCGTGCCAGCGGCGGCAGCACGGAGGGGTCGACGAGCGCCAGCGCACCCTCGCGCGCCAGCACGAAGCCGACGCGCACGCCGCGCAGCATGTGGAAGAAGGAGGAGATCATGCCGCCGCAGCCAGCATCACAGCTTCCAGCCGGAATGCAGCGCCACGACGCCGCCGGTCATCGGCGTGAATTTCGCGCGGCGGAAGCCGGCATCCTCGATCATGTTGGCGAAGGCCTGCGGCTTCGGGAATTTGCGGATCGATTCGACGAGGTACTGGTAGGGCTCGGCCTCGCCGGTAACCATCCGGCCCATCGGCGGGATCACCCTGAAGGAATAGGTCTCGTAGATCTTGTCGAGCAGGGGCACGTCGACATGGCTGAATTCGAGGCAGAGAAAGCGCCCGCCGCGCTTCAGCACGCGATAGGCCTCGGCCAAGGCCTTGTCGATGCGCGGCACGTTCCGGATGCCGAAGGCGATCGTGTAGCAATCAAAATGGTTGTCGGGCAGGCCGAGTTCCTCGGCATTGCCCTGGACGAAGCGGATGCGATCATTATCCGGGAAGCGCTTCTCGCCCCGCTCGCGCCCGACGCGCAGCATGTCCGCGTTGATGTCGAGCACGGTAACATCAGTCAGCGGGCCGCCGGCCTCCAGCACCGAGAAGGCGACGTCGCCCGTGCCGCCGGCCACGTCGAGATGATGGAAGGCACGATCCTTCGGTGGGTTGATCGCGGTCAGCAGCGCGCTCTTCCAGGCCCGGTGCAGCCCGCCCGACATCATGTCGTTCATCAGGTCGTAACGGTCTGCGACCTTGTGGAAGACGTCGTCGACCTTGGCCTGCTTCTCGGCGAGCTTCACCGTCTCGAAGCCGAAATGGGTGGTGTCGGAAGCTGCTGTCACGGTCGGGCCGGCCTTGTGCAAATCTGTCTTGTATTCGCCTGAGCCGATCAATAGCCAAAGGCGGCGGGCTTGTCGCGGGCCCTCTCGACGCAGGCTTTATTTGAGGTCGCTGATATGCCGGAGCTCCCCGAGGTCGAAACCGTCCGGCGCGGGCTGGAGCCGGCCATGCTGGGCGAGCGCTTCGCGCGGGTCGAGCTGCGCCGGCCGAACCTGCGCTTTCCCCTGCCGGAGCGCTTCACTGAGCGCCTGACAGGCCGGCGGATCGAGGCCCTGTCGCGGCGGGCGAAATACCTGATCGCCGATCTCGACGACGGCGCGGCGCTCGTGATGCATCTGGGTATGAGCGGGCGCTTCATCGTCGAGGCGCCCGGAACGCCGCCGACCGAACCCGGCAGCTACTACAACGATATCGGCCGGCATCTGATCCACGACCATGTCGTGTTCGAGATGGGGACGGGCGCGCGCGTCACCTATAATGACGTGCGCCGCTTCGGCTTCATGGATCTCGTTCCCCGCGCCGAACTGGCGACATCGAAGCATTTCGCGGGCATGGGCATCGAGCCGCTCGGCAACGAACTCTCCGGCGAGACGCTGGCGAAGCTGTTCGCCGGCAAGTTCGCGCCGCTGAAGGCCGCATTGCTCGACCAGCGGCTCGTGGCGGGCTTGGGCAATATCTATGTCTGCGAGGCGCTGTTCCGGGCCGGGCTCCATCCAGAGGCGGAAGCCGGAACGATCGCGACGCCGACGGGGCGGCCGCGCGAGAAGGCGCATGAGCTCGCCCGCATCATCCGCGAGGTGCTGGAGGAAGCGGTCGCGGCCGGCGGCTCGACGCTGCGCGACTTCGCCCATGCCGACGGCTCGCTCGGCTATTTCCAGCATCGCTTCAAGGTCTATGACCGCGAGGGCGAGACCTGCGTCACGCCCGGCTGCGGCAAGCTGGTGAAGCGATTGGTGCAGTCGGGCCGCTCGACCTTTTATTGCGAGAGCTGCCAGCCGAGGCGGTAGAGACACGCGTCATTCTCGGGCTTGACTCGAGAATCTCCGGCCGGAAGTGACACTGGAGCCTCCTCTTGCACGAGATGCTCAGGTCAAGCCCGAGCATGACGCGCTGGGGGAGACAGCGAATGCGCGGATGTGCGCAACGCGCATGGACCGCTCTCGCGCCGCTCGCTAAAGCTGGCGGAGCAGGACCATCCGGGAGGCCGCCATGGCTTATGAGACCATTCTCGTCGAGACGAAGGGCAAGGTCGGGCTGATCACGCTCAACCGCCCGCAGGCGCTGAACGCGCTGAACGGCCAGCTCATCGGCGAGATCAACGCGGCGCTCGACGGCTTCGGTGGGGATGACGGCATCGGCTGCGTCGTCCTCACCGGCTCGGAAAAGGCCTTCGCCGCCGGCGCCGACATCAAGGAGATGCAGAGCCGCACCTTCCCAGGCACCTATCTCGACGACAAATTCGCGGATTGGGACCGGATCGGCCAGCGCCGCAAGCCGATCATCGCCGCGGTCGCCGGCTTCGCGCTGGGCGGCGGCTGCGAGCTCGCCATGATGTGCGACTTCATCATCGCGGCGGATAACGCGAAGTTCGGCCAGCCCGAGATCAATCTTGGCGTCATCCCCGGCGCCGGCGGCACGCAGCGCCTGACCAAGGCGGTCGGCAAGGCCAAGGCGATGGACCTGATCCTCACCGGCCGGATGATGAATGCCGAGGAAGCCGAGCGCTCCGGACTCGTCGCGCGCGTCGTGCCGCTCGCCGACCTGCTGACCGAGACGCTGAAGGCGGCCGAGGCGATCGCCACGAAGTCACTGCCCTCCGTGCTGATGGCGAAGGAGGCGGTCGAGCGCGCTTTCGAGGTAACTCTTCAGGAGGGATTGCGCTTCGAGCGCCGCGTCTTCTCCTCGCTCTTCGCCACCGCCGACCAGAAGGAAGGCATGTCCGCCTTCGCCGAGAAGCGGAAGCCGGATTTCAGGAACGCCTGAGCAACCGGCCATCGCCTGCCGCATGGCGGCGTCGAGCGGCCCCGCCTTGATGGACCGGCGCTCCTGCTGGCAGATAGAACACGTCTTTCGCCAGCAGGATTTCCCGCCATGAACGCCCAGACCGGACCGTCCCTCCCGACCTATGCCGATGTCGAGGCGGCGGCCGAGCGGCTGAAGGGCATCGCCCACCACACGCCGGCGATGAGCTCCGCCACCGCCAACCGGCGGACGAATGCGAGCCTGGTCTTCAAGCCCGAGAATTTGCAGCGCATGGGCGCCTTCAAGTTCCGCGGCGGCTACAACGCGATCGCCTCGCTCTCACCCGCGCAGAAGAAGGCCGGCGTCGTCACCTTCTCCTCCGGCAACCATGCCCAGGCCATCGCCTATGCGGGCCAGCTCTTGGGCGTGCCGACCACGATCATCATGCCCAACGACGCGCCGGCCGCGAAGGTGGCGGCGACGGAGGGCTATGGCGGGCAGGTCGTGCGCTATGACCGCTATACGCAGGACCGGCTCGCCATCGGGGATCGCCTCGCCAGCGAGCGCGGGCTGACGATCATCCCCCCTTACGACCATCCCCACGTCATCGCCGGCCAGGGCACAGCGACGAAGGAGCTGATCGAGGATGCCGGCCCCTTCGACATCCTGATCGTGCCGCTCGGCGGCGGCGGGCTGCTCGCCGGCGCGGCGCTCGCGGCGAAGACGCTCAATCCGGGCTGCCGGATCTTCGGCGTCGAGCCGGAGGCCGGCAATGACGGGCAGCAGTCGCTGCGCAAGGGCGAGATCGTGAAGATCGGCGTGCCCAAGACGATCGCGGACGGGGCGCAGACCGCCTTCCTCGGCGATCTCACCTTCCCGATCATCCAGCGCGACGTCGAGGACATCGTCACGGTGAGCGACGCGGCGCTGATCGACGCGATGCGCTTCTTCGCGGAGCGCATGAAGCTCGTCGTCGAGCCGACCGGCTGCCTCGCCGCGGCGGCCGCCTTCACCGGCGCCGTGCCCGTCGAAGGGCGGCGCGTCGGCGTCATTCTCTCCGGTGGCAATGTCGATCTGGCGAGCTTCGCCCGCTTCATCGCGCCGTCAGTGTGAGCCTCATGGTAAAGCTCACGCGGATTCCGCGTTGACGGCGGCCGCGCGAGCGATTATAGCCCCACCACTCGCGGCGGCCCGCGCAAGCTCGGCCGCCGCTCACGTGTTTCCAGCAAGGTAGCGGTCAGAACCGCCGGCTCAACGCCAGGCGACGGACCGTGATGAAGACGAGGACGTTTGGATGGCCAATACGACGTCGGCCAAGAAGGCCACGCGCAAGATCGCGCGGCGCACCGAGGTCAACAAGAACCGCCGCTCGCGCATGCGCACCTTCCTGCGCAAGGTCGAAGAGGCGATCGCCACGGGCAACAAGGCCGCCGCGGCCGAGGCGCTCAAGGCTGCCCAGCCCGAGATCATGCGCGCCGCGCAGAAGGGCGTGGTTCACAAGAACACCGCCTCGCGCAAGGTTTCGCGTCTCGCCCATCGCATCGGCGCGCTGGCCTCCTGAGCCACCTTCGCGGACCGCATCGCATCGCTTAAAAGCCCGGCTCGACGCCGGGCTTTTTTGTTGGCTTCAAGGCCCCCTGTTGCCGCCTCGCCACGCGCCGCCACGGAAGAAAAAAATCGTTACGGCAAGCCGATTCGGCAATCTTTCCACGGCTTTACGGACTTGACTCTCCGGGCGCTTTCGGGGCGCGGAATCGCTGCTTCAGCAGGAGTCTGCCGCACATGGAAAGTCATTATTTTTCATCATCTTAGCGGGCAAAGGATTTTGAGGCGAGAGAATCGCGGCGACTCCAAGGCACCCATTCGCCCCTTTGAAAAAAAAGATTCGGCCGCCGCGAGCGCGCCCGCTGTAAAGAAAAGATTAAGTTCCCCAACCAATTGCAGCCCCCCGACCCCGTTCGATCCGGGGGGGCGGAAGCCACCTCGCTCCGAAGCCGGCTGAAAGGGATATTGCAGCCCGTCGAGCGCGCCCTGTAAGGTCACTTCATCGCCGGGCGGACAGCAATGAACGCGGTGGCGGTTTCCATAGATTATCGGTGTTTTGGCTCGCGACCAGGGAGGTTGGAGAATGCGGCTCTTTGTCTTCTGTATTGAGATGAAGCGCGGCTCCAGCCAGCGGCGAGCCTTCCAAGCGTAATCGACAGAACCGGGATTTCCTGACCTGTCGGGCGGATGCGCCTGCCGGGCCGGGATCCTTTTTAACCGGACAACAGCGCCGGGAAGGCGGTTGCCTCTGCAATCGCCCCTCCGAAGGCGTGTTCAATTTTGAAGCAAATGGGGCCATTGATGTTCGAGCGGCAGCAAATCGGAGATACGGTCGAGGCAGCGTCGGTGGTGGTGACAATGGCGGTCGAGGAGACTGCTCCGGTCGGAGCAGAGGACGCGTCGCTCCAGGACGCCTGGGAGCGTGTGCGCCGGCGCCTGCGTGCCGAACTCGGCGAGGATGTCTTCTCGAGCTGGTTCGCCCGGCTCGAAATCGCCGGCATCGTCGGGGGCATCGCCTATCTCACCGTCCCGACCCGCTTCCTGAAAAGCTGGCTCGAGGCCCATTACGCCGAGCGGCTGCGGGTGAACTGCATCGCCGAGCTGCCGGCGCCGAAGGGCGTGCTGCTCTCAGTCCGCCAGGCTTCGCGCGACACCACGCCGGCCCCGCTGGCGGAAGCCGTGATGCGCAGCCGCCCCGCCTCTTCGACGACACCGGTCCCGGCCGAGGCGGCCAAGCCCGGCGCGGCGACCGCCCAGTCCGGCGAACCCGAGCTGGTCGATGTCTGCGGCACGACGCTCGACAGGCGGATGAGCTTCCAGAACTTCGTCGTCGGCAAGTCGAACCAGCTCTCCTTCGCCGCGGCCGAGCGCATCGCGGCGGCGCCGGCCGGACAGAGCCCTTACAACCCGCTCTATCTCCATGCCGGTGTCGGCCTGGGTAAGACGCATCTGCTGCAGGCCATCGCGCAGGAAGCCAGGCGGCTGGGCAAGCGCGTCGCCTATTTCACGGCGGACCGCTTCATGTACGGCTTCGTCGCGGCGCTGAAGTCGCAGACGGCGCTGGCCTTCAAGGAGAAGCTGCGCGGCATCGACCTGCTCGTCGTCGACGACGTGCAGTTCATCCAGGGCAAGTCGATCCAGCAGGAGTTCGGCCACACGATCAACGCGCTGCTCGATGCGGGCAAGCAGATCGTCGTCGCCGGCGACCGCCTTGCCGGCGAGCTCGAGGCCCTCGACGAGCGCATCCGTTCGCGGCTGGGCGGCGGTCTGGTTGTCGAAGTGGGCGAACTCGACGAAGCCTTGCGCGCCAAGATCCTGGCGACCCGGCTGGAAGCGCTGCAGAGCGCCCATCCCAACTTCCAGGTCAGCCCGGATGTGGTGGCCTATGTCGCCCGCGTCGTCGCCACCAATGGCCGCGATCTCGACGGCGCCGCCAACCGGCTGCTCGCCCATGCGACGCTGTCCGGCCAGTTCGTGACGCTGGAGACGGCGGAGGCGGCCATCCGCGACCTCGTGCGGACGCGCGAGCCGCGCCGGGTCAAGATCGAGGACATCCAGAAGCTCGTCGCGACGCGCTACAATGTCAGCCGCGCCGATATCCTCTCCGAGCGCCGCACGGCCGCGGTCGTGAAGCCGCGCCAGATCGCGATGTATCTGTCGAAGGCGCTGACCCCGCGTTCGCTGCCCGAGATCGGCCGGCGCTTCGGCGGGCGCGATCACACCACGGTGCTGCATGCCGTGCGCAAGATCGAGAAAGCGATCAGCGAGGACCGCTCGCTGCATGAGGAGGTCGATCTCCTGAAGCGCATGCTGCAGGAGTGAGGGAGCGGCCGCTCGCGCCTGTCCTGCCAAATGGTTGTGGTTGCCGGGATGCGCGGCCCTTGCGCGCCCGGCTGCTGTCCGGCAATGTCGCTGGCCATTCATTCGGGCCCGGGCCGTCATGCCTGGGCGGCTAGCGTCAGAAGACTAGACAATCATGAAGGTCACGGTCGAACGTTCCACGCTGCTCAAATCGCTCGGCCACGTGCATCGCGTGGTGGAGCGCCGCAACACCATCCCGATCCTGTCGAACCTGCTGCTCAGCGCCACTGATGGAGGCCTGCGCCTCAAGGCGACCGATCTCGACATCGAGGTGGTGGAGACGATTCCGGCCGATGTCACCGAGCCCGGCGCGACGACCGTGCCGGCGCACACCCTCTATGACATCGTCCGCAAGCTGTCGGACGGCGCACAGGTCTCGCTGGAGACCACCGGCGACACCGGCCTCGTGCTGCGCTCGGGCCGCTCGCGCTTCCAGCTCCAGACCTTGCCGGAAAGCGATTTCCCAGACATCACCGCCGGCGAGATGGCGCATCGCTTCGTGCTGCCGGCCGGCGAGCTCAAGCGCCTGATCGACAAGACCCAGTTCGCGATCTCGACCGAGGAAACGCGCTACTATCTCAACGGCATCTATCTCCACACCATCGATGTCGATGGCCGCCCGGTGCTGCGCGCCGTCGCGACCGACGGGCACCGGCTCGCCCGGGTCGACACCGCCGCCCCGCAGGGCTCGGCCGGCATGCCCGGCGTGATCGTGCCGCGCAAGGCCGTGGCCGAGATCCAGAAGCTGCTGGAGGATGGCGAGAGCGAGGTCGCGGTCGAGCTTTCCGGCTCGAAGATCCGCATTGCCGCCGCCGATGTCGTACTGACGTCGAAGCTGATCGACGGCACCTTCCCCGACTATCAGCGCGTCATCCCCTCCGGCAACGACAAGCGGCTGACGGTGGACAGGGGCGATTTCGCCGCTTCCGTCGACCGCGTCTCGACGATCTCCTCCGAGCGCGGCCGCGCCGTGAAGCTCTCCATGGCCGACGGACGCATGACGCTCTCGGTCACCAATCCGGATTCCGGCTCGGCGACCGAGGAGATCGAGGTCGATTACGAGGCGAGCCCGCTCGATATCGGTTTCAACGCCCGCTACCTGATGGACATCGCCGCCCAGCTCGACGGCGACACGGCGCTGCTGAAGCTCGCCGACCCGGGTTCGCCGACCGTGATCCAGGACCGCGAAGGCGCCTCCGCGCTCTATGTGCTGATGCCGATGCGCGTGTGAAGGGCTTTCGGCCGTGACGGCCGTTACGCGCCTGATCCTGCAGGATTTCCGTTCCTACGAGGCCCTCGATCTCCCGGTCGAGGGTCAAATCGTTGCGCTGATCGGCGAGAACGGTGCCGGCAAGACCAATATCCTCGAAGCGCTCTCGCTCTTCGCGCCCGGCCGTGGCCTGCGCCGGGCCGAGCTGCCCGGCATGGCGCGCCAGGGCGGCGACGGCAGCTTCGCCGCGTCCATCACCTTGGCCGATGAGGCCGGCCGGCTTGGTATCGGGCTCGGACCGCTCGATGCGGAGGGGCGCCGCCCGCGCATCGCCCGCATCGACGGCACGACCGCCGGCTCGGCGCTGGCCTTCAGCGAATATCTGCGGCTGGTCTGGCTGACGCCCGATCTCGACGGGCTGTTCCGCGGCGCCGCCGGCGACCGGCGCCGTTTCCTCGACCGTCTCGTGCTGGCGATCGATCCCGGCCATGCGACCCGCTCGAACGCGCTGGAGCGGGCTCTGCGCTCGCGCAACCGCATCCTTGAAGAGAGCCCCAATCAGGGACAATGGCTCGACGCCGTCGAGCGCGAGGTCGCCGAGCTCGGCGTCGCGGTCGCCGCCGCCCGGGCCGAGACGGTGGCGCGGCTCTCCGCCATCATCGCCGAGACGCGAGACGAGGCCTCGCCCTTCCCTTTCGCGGATATCGCACTCTCCGGCGAGATCGACGCGCTGGTTGCGCGCCTGCCGGCCGTCGATGCGGAGGATGCCTATCGCGACCTGCTGCGCCAGAGCCGCCACCGCGACCGCGCCGCCGGGCGCACGCTCGCGGGGCCGCAAGCCTCCGATCTGGAGGTCCGGCACGGGCCGAAGGATATTCCAGCCGGCCAGGGTTCGACCGGCGAGCAGAAGGCGCTATTGATCGGGCTCGTGCTCGCCCATGCCAGGTTGGTCGCCGCGATGAGCGGCATCACGCCGCTGGTCCTGCTCGACGAGATTGCCGCCCATCTCGATCCGCGCCGCCGCGCTGCGCTCTACGAGGGGCTGACCGGGCTCGGCTGCCAGGTCTGGATGACCGGCGCGGATGCGGCGCTGTTCGGCGATCTTCCAGCCGGGGCACAGCGCTTTTCGGTGACGCCGGGGCGGATCGATCCGCTCGATTGATCGGTCAGGCCACGGCTTGCGATGGGACGCTTCGTCGCGTTCCTGCTAATCTCGCGGGCAGTCTCGGAGGCTTTCCATGGACATCTCCAGCCTTGCCCTGTTCGCCGGCGTCTATTTCCTCGCCGTCGCCTCGCCCGGCCCCGCCATCGCGGCGCTGGTCGCGCGCTCGCTGTCATCGGGCTTCCGGCGCTCCTTGCCCTTCCTCGCCGGCATCGTCGCGGGCGATCTCGTCTGGTTCACACTGACCGCGCTGGGCTTGAGCGTGCTGATGCAGAGCTTCCACGGCGTCTTCGTCGCGATCAAATATGCCGGCTGCGCCTATCTCCTCTACCTCGCCTGGAAGGCCTGGACGGCGCCGGCCGAAGCACCGAAGCCCTCCGCTGCCGCCCGCGGCGAGGGTGCGCGCCTGTTCCTCGGCGGCATTGCGCTGACGCTCGGCAATCCCAAGGTCATGGTCTTCTTCCTGTCGATCCTGCCGCTGGTGATCGATCTCAACGCGATGAGCACGCTCGCCTTCGTCGAGGTCGCGGCGCTGATCGCCCCGATCATCACGGGCACGCTGATGGCCTATGCCTATGCGGCCGACCGGGCTCGGCGCCTCGTCGCCAGCCCGCGCGCGATGCGCTGGATCAACCGGACGACCGGCGGCGTGATGGCCGGCGCGGCCGCCGCGATCGCGACGCGGAGCTGAGCGGCCTTGGCTCTGGCGGCCGGCCTCATCGATCTCGGCTTCGCGCTGTTCCATGCCGCGTTCCGGCGGTTGTTCGGCTGGCCGGAGCGGCTGGCACCCTCGGGCAGCCTGAACACGGCGATCACGCAGACGCTCAACGCGATGCTGATCTTCGTCTTCCTCGCCTATGGCGCGACCTTGATCTGGCTGGCCGGGCAAGGCCGCGTCCACCCTGTGCTGCCGCTCGTGGGCGCCGCCTTCTGGGGCCTGCGGCTGACGCTGCAATTCATCTGGTTCGACCTCAAGCCCTGGCCGTCCAAGCTGATCACGGCGGTTTTCGCACTGGCGATCGTGATCCATCTCCTGGCGGTCAAAATCTGAGGTGCGCCTAATCCCCTCACCGTCATCCCGGACGAAGCGAAGCGGAGATCCGGGATCCATCGTAAAGCGCCGCGCCTTTCGATGGATCCGGGTCAAGCCCGGGATGACGGTGGTGGCTCCGAGGGAGATCGACACAAGCTTTGGCCTCGAAAGGCTGGCCAAGCGCGCCCGGCTGCGGCACATCCCTTGTCCATGTCGCCATCCCGCGAATCAGACGCCCGCGCGATCCTCAAATCCGTCTGGGGCTACGATGATTTCCGCCCCGGCCAGTGGGAGGTGATCGCCGCCGCGCTCAACGGCGAAGACGTCTTCGCGGTGATGCCCACGGGCTCCGGCAAGTCGATGTGCTACCAATTGCCGGCGCTGGTCGCGGGCGGGCTGACGCTGGTCGTCTCGCCGCTGATCGCGCTGATGCGCGATCAGGTCGGGCAGCTCGTCCGGGCCGGCGTCTGGGCCGCCTCGCTCAACTCGATGAATACCGAGGAGGAGGCGGCGCAAGCCTGGGACCGGCTGAATTCGGGCGATCTCAGGCTGCTCTTCGTCTCGCCCGAGCGGCTGGCCGGCGAGGGACTGGTCGGCCGGCTGAAGCGGCTCGGTGTGACTCGGCTCGCCATCGATGAGGCGCATTGCGTCTCGCAATGGGGCCATGATTTCCGCCCGGAATATCGCCTGCTCGCCAAGACGCGCGAGACGCTGGGCGGCGTGCCGGTGACGGCGCTGACCGCGACCGCCGACCGGCAGACCCAGGCCGATATCGCCCAGCAACTCTTCCCGCAGCCGCCGCGCATGGTGGTGCATTCCTTCGACCGGCCGAATTTGAAGCTCGCCTTCGCGCCGAAGGAGCAGCCGCGCCGGCAGATCGACGATTTCCTGCGCCGGCACCGAAACGGCTCCGGCATCGTCTACTGCTCCTCGCGCAGCAAGACCGAGCGTCTCGCCACGGCGCTCAGCGAAAAGGGCTGGAATGCCCTGCCCTACCATGCCGGGCTCGAACAGGAGACGCGCAACCGTAACCAGGACATCTTCCTGCAGGAGGACGGCGTCGTCGTCTGCGCCACCATCGCCTTCGGCATGGGCATCAACAAGCCGGATGTGCGCTTCGTGGTCCATGCCGATATGCCGGGCTCGATCGAGGGCTATTACCAGGAGATCGGCCGCGCCGGGCGCGACGGCCTGCCGGCGGATACGCTGACGCTCTATGGCGTCGACGACATGTCTCTGAGGCGCCGCCAGATCGACGAGAAGCAGATCGACGACGAGCGCCGGCGCATCGAGCACAAGCGCCTCAACGCGATGATCGATCTCTGCGAGAACGCGCTCTGCCGGCGCAGCGCCTTGCTCGCCTATTTCGGCGAGGAGACACCGCCCTGCCGGCATGGCCAAGCGCCGTTCCGCTGCGATCTCTGTAGTGCGGAGGCGCCCGCGTTGCAGGATGCGACGCTCGATGCGCGCAAGCTGCTCTCGGCCGTGATCCGTTCCGGCGAGCGCTTCGGCGCCGGCCATCTCGCCGATATCCTGACGGGCACGACGACCGAGGTCATCCGCCGGCAGAACCATGACGGGCTTAAGACCTTCGGCGTCGGCGCCGACAAGCCCAAGGCCGCCTGGATGGGGCTGACGCGCAAGCTCTTCGCCGCCGGGGCGCTGGCCGAGGCCAGCGCCGAGCATGGCGGCTTCAAGCTGACGCCGAAGGGCGAGGACATCCTGTTCGGCCGAGAGGAGATCGCGCTCCGGGCCGACCCGTTCGCCGAGCGACGCTCCCGCCGCTCGGAGCGCGACGCGGCCCGCGCCGACGGGCTCGACGAGGGCACGGCCGGCCTGTTCGAGCATCTGCGCAAGCTCAGGCTCCAGATCGCCCGCGAGGAGGGCGTGGCGGCCTATATCATCTTCACCGACCGGACCCTGATCGCGATGGCGCGCGAGCGGCCGCTGGGCCTGGACGAGATGCGGGCGATCGAGGGCGTCGGCGAGCGCAAGCTCGCGCAATATGGCGAGGCCTTCGTCGAGGCGATTTCGGAGTTTCGAGGCTAAGGCTCACCCTGCCTCGTCATTCCGGGCGGAGCGAAGCGGCGCCGATCCGGAATGACGAGGCAGGGGAACCAAACCGCCCCTCTACGCACACGCACGCGTAGGCGCGTGAAAAAGCCATCGTCTGCCCCTATATTGTCGTTTCGAATCAGGATCATCGCGGGCGCTCGCTCGCCCGCTCAGGGACCATTTCATGACCGATGCCGCGCTCAGCGCCCAGCCCGACGACTACGGCGCCGATTCCATCAAGGTTCTCAAGGGCTTGGATGCCGTTCGCAAGCGGCCTGGCATGTATATCGGCGACACCGATGACGGCTCGGGCCTGCATCACATGGTCTACGAGGTCGTCGACAACGCGATCGACGAGGCGCTGGCGGGTCATGCCAACCTCGTCACGGTGACGCTGAATGCCGACGGCTCGGTCACGGTCAGCGACAATGGGCGCGGCATCCCCACCGATATCCACAGCGAGGAAGGCATTTCGGCCGCCGAGGTCATCATGACCCAGCTCCATGCCGGCGGTAAGTTCGACCAGAACTCCTACAAGGTCTCGGGCGGCCTGCACGGCGTCGGCGTCTCCGTCGTCAACGCGCTCTCGGTCTCGCTCAAGCTGCGCATCTGGCGCGGCGGGCACGAGCACTACATGGAGTTCCGCCATGGCGACGCAGTGGCGCCGCTTGCGGTCGTCGGCCCGCAAGGCGACAAGCGCGGCACGGAGGTGACCTTCCTGCCGTCGCAAGAGACCTTCACCATGGTGGAGTTCGACTACAAGACGCTTGAACACCGCCTGCGCGAGCTCGCCTTCCTGAATTCGGGCGTGCGCATCGTCCTGACCGATGCGCGCCATGCCGAGATCGTGCGCGAGGAGCTGATGTACGATGGCGGCGTCGAGGCCTTCGTGCGCTATCTCGACCGCGCCAAGTCCTCCGTGATCGACAAGCCGATCATGCTGACCTCGGAGAAGGACGGCATCACCGTCGACGTCGCGCTGTGGTGGAACGACAGCTACCACGAGAACGTGCTCTGCTTCACCAACAACATCCCGCAGCGCGACGGCGGCACCCATCTTGCCGGCTTTCGCGCCGCGCTGACGCGCCAGATCACCGGCTATGCCGAAAGCTCCGGCATCTCCAAGAAGGAGAAGGTCTCGCTCACCGGCGACGATTGCCGCGAGGGCCTGACCGCGATCGTCTCGGTCAAGGTTCCCGACCCGAAATTCTCCTCGCAGACCAAGGACAAGCTGGTTTCCTCGGAAGTCCGCCCGGTCGTCGAGAATGTGGTCAATCAGGCTCTCTCGGAGTGGCTCGAAGAGCATCCAGGCGAGGCCAAGACCATCGTCGGCAAGGTGGCGGAAGCCGCTGCCGCCCGCGAGGCCGCCCGCAAGGCGCGCGACCTCACCCGCCGCAAGGGCGCGCTCGATATCGCCTCGCTCCCGGGCAAATTGGCTGATTGTCAGGAGAGGGATCCCGCCAAATCCGAACTCTTCATCGTCGAGGGTGACTCGGCCGGCGGCTCCGCCAAGCAGGGCCGCGCCCGCGAATACCAGGCCGTGCTGCCGCTGCGCGGCAAGATCCTGAACGTCGAGCGCGCGCGCTTCGACAAGATGCTCTCGTCGGATCAGGTCGGCACGCTGATCACGGCGCTGGGCGCCGGCATCGGCCGCGCCGATGCCGAGCAGGGCGGCTTCAACCTGGCGAAGCTGCGCTACCACAAGATCATCATCATGACCGACGCCGACGTCGACGGCGCCCATATCCGTACGCTGCTCTTGACCTTCTTCTACCGGCAGATGCCGGAATTGATCGATGCCGGCCATCTCTTCATCGCCCAGCCGCCGCTCTACAAGGCGGCGCGCGGCAAGAGCCATGTCTATCTCAAGGACGAGCGGGCGCTGGAGGAGTACCTGATCGATTCGACGCTGGACGGCGCGACCTTCCGCACCAGCGAGGGCGTGGAACGGGCCGGCGCCGATCTCAGGGTGCTGATCGAGGAAGCCCGCAACGTCCGCAACGCGCTGGGCCAGCTCCATTCCCGCTATGACCGGCGCATCGTCGAGCAGATGGCGATCGCCGGCGTGCTGCATCCGGTGAGCGAGGAGAACGAGGCCCAGGCGAACGAGGCGGCAGCCTCTGTCGCGCGCCGCCTCGATGCGATCTCGGACGAGCTGGAGCGCGGCTGGGAAGGCAAGGTGAGCGAAGGCGGCTTCGTGTTCTCGCGCATGATCCGCGGCGTGAAGCAGGCGGCGACCATCGACGCAGGCCTCCTCGCCAGTGCGGAAGCCCGCAAGCTCGATGCCGCGGCGGGTTCCCTGCAGGAAGCCTATGCCAAGCCGGCGATGCTCACCCGCAAGGGCGATTCCTTCCCGATCAACGGCCCCACCGACCTGTTCGATGCGGTCTCGACCATCGGCAAGAAGGGCGTCGCGCTGCAGCGCTACAAAGGACTGGGCGAGATGAACCCCGACCAGCTCTGGGAGACGACGCTCGATCGCGACGTGCGCACGCTGCTGCGCGTCAAGAACGACCAGAACGACGAGGCCGACGACCTCTTCGTCAAGCTGATGGGCGACGTCGTCGAGCCGCGGCGCGAATTCATCCAGACCAACGCGCTGAACGCCACCGTCGACATCTGATCCCGCTGCAATGTAGGGGCACCCTAAAGCCTGACTCTCTGGCCGGGTTGTCGGACTCAAATGACGTAGATCTTCGACTCGGGTCGATGCTGCGTTTGATGCAGTCGTGCGGGCGGGCGAATGAGCGACAGCGTTGGGCTGGTCTGGATATCGCCCCGCTGGGCGCTGCGATTCCCCATCCCCGACTTGTGGCTTGGGGCTCGCAAGAGTAGTGCTGCCGGCACTACCGTAAACCAACCAATGGCCGCGGTAGTTCCGTCATGACGCGTAGCCTCATGGCCCGTACGATCGGCTGACGCGGTTCGATCACATATGATCCCCGGTAGTGCCGTCTCGACGCAACCTGATTGTTGGAATGAAAATTGACTGATCGGTCGTCGCAATCGACGGAAGAGACGAAACCGACCTTGAAAGGGTCGACTTCGGTCGCGCTCACGCAGGACGGCGAACGCAGTCAGACTGAACTGGCCGACGCCAGCAAACAGAGAGTGCGCGAACTACGAGCGCTGATGCGCAAACAGAAGCGCGACAAAAAGGCACCGTGAAGCCTCGGTATAGTCAGCCTTGGTGCGACATGGGAAGTTTCAGTCGAGGTCCCAACTACCGCGCTCATGCTCGGGCAGCGGATCCTGGAAGCGCTCGTCGATGGCGATCTTGCCCTTGAGCGTTCCAAAGCGTCGTTTGCCCCGTGGCGCAATGGGCGCCAGACGCACAACCGGCACGCTGCGGCGGGTGATGACCACGTCTTCACCCGCCAGCGCCTTCGCAATCAATTCGGACAGTTGGATTTGTGCTTCACGGACCGAGAACTGGGGCACGAGCATATCCCTTCCAACTTGGCCACACCGCATCTCAGGCCGCTGACCAGCGCTTTTGGGTGAGGCCGTCCAGTGCGCGTATAGCTTGCTCCTGATCGTAGATGTAGCCGCCCAACTCTGAGTACGGAGCGATGGGAGGCACGCCCAGCCGCTGCAGAGCGGCAACCGCGGTCATCGAGCCCTTTTTGCCGATGTGCTCCGAAGCCTCCGTAGCGAGGATATAGGTTTTCTCGAACCGTTCGACCTCTTCCAAGGTGAACACGACGGAATGGCCGCGCTTCCCCCCGCGGAGGATGCCAGCTCGGACCAGATTGGCCATGAGTTTTGAGACAATCCTAAGCCTTTCGCCGACTTGCCGGGACTGGAGGACAGGAATTTCTGCGATCTCCGCCTGCCTGTCCTCCTCCGCCTGCCGCTCGACTTCGAACTGCCGAACCGCTTCGACGAACTCTTCGCGGTCGAAAATGTAGGCCTTGATATCTGGAGGCCCGAAGGCCGGCTTCAATCCAAGGCGCTTCGAGAACCAAACTGGATTCATCTCAGGATCTTTGGTGTTCGCTTCCAGCGCCTCAGCGACGTCCCTTCCGCCTAGATACCGATCGCGAAAGCCAGCGAGTTGGGTCGCGGAGAAATCGAACTGGCCGCCCTGTCGGGTTGACGTGAGGAGCCCCCTCTTTTCGATAAAGGTTATCGTGTCGCGGTTGATGCCCACGAGCTCCGTGATCTGCGAGGCGGTGAGGTGCTCATCAGGATCGAACTCGAAACGCGGCGCCTCCTCAATCACAACGGAGTTCAGGCGTTCGATCTCTGCCAGCGCGCATTTTCGCTCGTAGAGATAACCCGAATAGTCCGGCGGCCCGGCGACCAATTTCTGATCTCTGAGCAGATTGATTGCCTTTTGAGCAGTACAACGGAGGAGCTCTCCAGCCTCGACTGTGGTGAGGAAGCGGGCACGAAAATCGCTGACCGCATCCTCACTGATGCGCCGCCCGCGACTGTTGACCTCACTGGGAAGGATACCGGCGCCAATAAGCTCCATTCCGAGGATGTAAGGGACCTGGAGCTGACTGAGAGCATGTTTCGGTGTGAGCCAACCGCCCGCAGAATACGATTCGGCCTTGGTTTCCGACTGAGACCAACTTCGGATCGCTTCTTCAGTTTCCCGGCGATGGTAGATGAACCGCTTGGCGAATTCCCGCTCGCCGACTGACTTGACCCCTATTGTTTTCAGGAGCTGGTCGGCCGATTGCCAGCCTAACAGGCCGAAGGTCTCTGCCAACTTGCTAGACGTGGTGTAGAGGTCGTTGAACTCGTCAATATGCTGCTTCGAAACGCTGTAGCGGTTTCCCGTCTTCACAAACGGGAGGTAGCCAGCATCTCGAACCTCCTTCGCGGCCGCCGGCGTAAGCCCGATCTCGGCACTGGCTTCGAGGAAGGTGCGCATGTCCCCGCGGTCTTTCTGCAGGGCAGACTTGATGTCGACTACGCGTACCTTGAGGCGAGTTAGTCCTTCCGCATTGTCGTCGATGGCGCACACCGAAAGGTGACCCGGAGGTCAAGAGCGTGCCTAATCCTAGTATTCAGCGCCATTTTGGGGGAAGCGTATCCATTCTCAAAATCGTTTATCGTCTTCCGCGAGACTTTGGCATTTTGCCAAAGCCAAGACTGCGAGACATTCGTTAGTCAGCGAGCAGCCTGGCAAAGGAAGCCGGGCAGAGGCTTATCGGCAGGCATTGGTATGAACCCGGTCGCGGTGAGAGGCGCGGGCTCTCCATCACCCATATAAAAAATTTTCATACTGCCACTAAAATTCCAGCGCGGCGATTGTCGCTGAGGTTTGGTCTTCGCTTCTTGCGTCCTCCCAAGGGTCTCAACGGTCAGCCCGTCTGACGCGCGATCAAGAAGCTGACTTGCCCGCGCTCGGCTCGAAGCGAGCTTGGAAGGCGAGGCTGATCGCGGGGCTGACATCGATGCGCCTGCGTACGACTTTCAAGAACCGGCCGAAGGAATTGGTCGCAGGATTGTAGGATCGGTCGATCGATCCTTGCAAACGCGGGAGCCTACCAATAGCGCAGATTCCCTTCTTGGGGTGCCGCGGGCGTTCATATTCTAAGGATGCTCAGTAGATCGTCAGCGCCGGCACGTAGCTCACTAGCAGCAGCACGAGCATCGCCACCCCAAAGAAGGGCCAGAGCTCGCGCGTGGTCTCGCTGAGCGAGGGTCAGAACCAGCGGCGGACCTCGGCCTTGTAGCGGCGGTAGTCGTCGCCGAACTTCGCTTCGAGATAGCGCTCCTCGCGGGCGATCACCTGCGTCTGGATCCCGATCAGCACCAAGGGGAGCAAGGCGAAGGCGATCGGCCAGTCGAAGGCGATCGCAAGGCCGGCATAGACAAGCGCCATGCCAAGATACATGGGATTGCGGGTCCACCGGTAAGGACCGGTCGTTGCGACGAGGGTCGTTGGCTGCGAAGGCGGAACGTTGGTGCCGAGCCGCCGGAACAGCCCCGCCGCCGCAAGCATCATCGCCGCGCCGGCAACGAACAGCAGCGCGCCCGTCGCGACCAGCAACCGCCAGTCGATGCCGAAAGAGCGCAGGGCGACGAACCGCTCCGCCGCCAGCCCCAACAGCAGCGCTCCCAGATAGAGGAAGGGCGGAGGGAAGCGCACACCCGCGCTGTCCGGCTCGACGGCCATGCTCATCTCCAATCTGTGCTCTCAAACCAGCATCGACTGCTGGGAGAAGATGCCCGCCATCGCGCCTTGCCATGATGCCGTGGTCACCGAGGGGATGACGGGGTTGGTGAGGTCCCCCGCAGCGTAGATGCCGGGCATGCTGGTTTCGCGGCGCTCGTCGACCTTGAGGACGATGCCAAGAGGCGTGTCGACCGTGGCGAGACCCAATGCTTCATGCAGGCTTGCGGACGGCTTGTTGCGCGGATGCGCGAACAGGATGTCGACCGCGACATCGGGGCCGGTATCGAGCTTGACGGTGGCGCCATGCTCCCCGTGATGGGCGACCTCGGTGATCCGGCCGTCGACGACAGGTGTGTTGCGACGCCCCAGATCAACCCGGACATCGGGCGGAATGTCGTGACCATCGGCGAAGACGGTCAACCTGTCGGTCCAGTCGTGGAACAGCCTGACCTGGTTCATCGACTGCGGGCCGGACCAGACGAGGCCCCAATGCTGGTCGGCGACTTCAAAGCCATCGCAATAGGGGCAAGGGATGATGGATGTGCCCCAGCTTTCGGCAAAGCCCGGAACAGCAGGCATCTGGTCGACAACGCCATAACTCAGGATCAGGCGGCGCGCGCCAAGGCTTTCGCCGTCGCCGGTGAGGACGGAGAAATTGTCGATGGTGCCGGAGATGCTGTCGGCCCGGGCATTGACCAGCTTGATCGCGGGATAACGCGCCAGTTGCTGTCGCGCCTCGGCCAGGATGTCCAGCGGCGGCTTGTGATCGTGGCCGAGCATGCCATGCGAGCGGCCCGCGAAGCGATTGCGCGGCAGGCCGGTATCGAGAACGGTGACCTTGCGGCGGGCGCGGCCGAGCTGAAGGGCGGCGGCGAGACCGGCAAAGCTGCCGCCAATGATGATGACGTCATCCATGGTGATGGGCTCCGTGTTGCGGATGGAGGGAGTTGGGCTGGACCTGGCGCTGACTTGGGCGCGAGCGAGGCCGATGGTGGAAAGCGCGGCCAGCTTCAGCAGGGTTCGTCGTTGCATGGTCTCTTGTGTTTCAGGTCGGCAAACGTCCGACGACCGCACTTGCGTATTTCGGAAACTGTATGGTATCGTATTTTGGGAATTACGATACTGTCAAGGACCAGAATTTTCGTGACCGAAAACAGCCGGGGCCGGCGCGGCCGGCCCGCCAACGAGGCGCTTGGCCAAACGATCGTCGACACCGCGGGCGAACTTTTTGCGGAATTGGGTTTTCAAGCGACGACTTTGGACAAGGTCGCCCAGCGAGCGAAGATATCCAAGCTCAGCATCTACAGGCACTTCGAGAACAAGGAGGCGCTGTTTGGCGCAGCGTTTGCGGCCCGCTGCCATCAGTTAATACCGCAGGCCCTTTTTGAAGGCGTCGACGGTTCGGCCGAAGACCAGCTCATGGCGGTGGGATCATCGCTGCTTCGCACGCTGTCGAGCCCGGAAGTCCGCAATGTCGAAGCCATGGTCATGGCCGACGTCACGAGTCAAACGTCGTTGAGCAAGCTCCATTACGAAGCCGGACCCGCCCATATCATCGCCCAAATCGAGGCCCTGTTGCGTCAATTGCACGCGAAGGCGCTTCTGAACGTGCCCGATCCACTCCGGTCGGCCCGCTTGTTTGCCGCGCTTTTCAAAGGATCCGATCTCCTGATGATCGCCCGCTTCGACGAGGCGAGAGCAGAGGACGACAACGAAATCGAATCCTATTGCCGGTCGGCCGTCGCCATGTTCATCGCCGCGCACGGCGGCAAGGACCGCGCGGGCGGATAGCATGCCTCGCATCTTGGCCCTGACATCGACCTTCGGCCCGCCCGAAGGCGCCAGCGCGACGTCTGTTGTCGCGATAGGCCAAGCCGTCCGCGCGAACTGGCCGAGCAGCGCGTTCGGAATGAAGCGGGTCCGATTGCCGTAGATCCGTCTGACCGCCCGTGCCTGCGGGCGGATCACATGAGCGGCGCGCTGAGGGATGGCGTTTGCTCAGAACGATATGAGGACGTTGCCCTGCTTCTTCGGCGATGTGGCGGCGTCGACCGCGGCGTTGATGTCGGACAGGTCGAAGGTCGAACCACTGTCGAAAAGCTTGGGTGAGGTGCGCGCGATATCGATCGCGGCGTCGTAATCGCGCGCCTGGTCTTCGGCACTGGTTTCCGAATGCCACGTGCCGATGGTCGCACCGCGCAGCGTCAGTGCCTTCGGCAGGAACATTGTCATGTCGGCCGGGCCTTTGGCGAGGAGACCGAACGAGATCAGCGTCCCGCCCTCATTCAGCAGCCAACCGCTTTCGGTGACCATCTTGCCGCCTACGCCGTCGATAATGAGCGGGATGTCGTCACCTGCCGCCTTGCGAACGGCATCCTGCCACCCGTTGGTTTCGGTCGGGACGATGTCGGTAACCGGGAGCAGTTCGGCGAGCTGCTTCGCGCTGTCCTCCGAACGGACAAGACAGATCAAGGGGAGGCCTTCCCGCAGCGCCAGCACGGCGATGAGCTTACCTACGTGTGATGAGGCGGCTGTCAGCACGATACGCGTAGGACGTTTGCCGACGGTCTGCTCCGCGACGCGGAGCACATGAAGCGCGGTGATCGTGTTGAGCAGCATCTGAGTTGCCACATCATCGGTGATATCGTCAGGAACCGCGACCAGCGAGCGGGCCGGGAGATCAACCGATGTCTGCCAGGTGCCGTCGCCCATGAAAGCCACCCGCGTGCCAATGTCGATGCCCGTTCCGACCAATGCCTCCGGACTGGCTTCCTCGAATATGCCGACCCCTTCCATGCCGGGGACGCGTCCTTCGGGAATGTCGTCGTGGCTCGACACATAATGCGCGGCCATGACCTGGAGATCGGCGGGATGGATCATGCTGCGCGTCAGCCGCACCCGCACCTTGTCGGCCGCGAGTGGCGGCAGCGGAATATCCTTTTCGGCCCGCAGAACCTCCTGGGGGCTGCCGAAGCTGTAATGGGCCACACGACGCATCGGGTTTTCAAGACTCATCGGATTCTCCTTCGAAAGCGGCCTTGCCGCGCGCTTCAAAGAGGATAGGGTGCACAAACACCACCACCAGTACTTGCCTTTTTGTAAGTGTTAATTTGAGGTGATTGTGATGCCAGGGCCTGCATTTCGCTGCGGCATGGAAGCCGTAGTCGACCTCGTCGGAGGCAAGTGGAAGTTGCTGATCCTCCACTATCTTCACGCCGACAGACTAAGGTTCAGCGAGCTCCGTCGGCAGCTTGGTAACGTCAGTGAGAAAATGTTGAGCCAGCAGCTCAAGGAAATGACCCGCGACGGATTGGTACGCCGGATCGACTTTCAGACGGTGCCGCCCCATGTCGAATACGAGTTGACGCCGCTGGGATTGGACCTTTCTGGATTGATGACGGCAGTCGCCGACTGGGGCAATCGCAACATGGAGAAGTTCTGTACGATAAGGGCTCGATCTATCCAGTCAGCAGCCGAATTGCCGTGAGATGATGATGCTTGAAAAGGGGGTCTCGGGTCGAAAGGCAGCAGTTAAGTCGGTCGGGTATGGTCGTCAAAAGCGCCGGGTGGAAGCGCCCAGGAGCCGTTAGGGTCAGGACCCTTTGCTGTGATGGCCGCGATCTGGTTCAGGCTCCGTGAGGAGACTGGCATGAGCGACCTGTTTGGCTGACGGAAGTGCAGATGGAGCGGCTCCGACTGTTCTTTCCGAGGAGCCACGGCAAACCGCGCGTTGATGACCGACGGGTGCTGAGCGCCATCGTATTCGTCAACCGGAACGGAATGCGATGGCGAGACGCGCCGAGCGCCTACGGCCCGCACAAGACGCTCTACAACCGATGGAAGCGCTGAGGTGAAGCGGGCGTGTTCACGCGGATGATGGAGGGGCTGGCTGCGGTCGGTGCCGAGCCGACAACGGTCAGATACGATAGGCGGCACTACCATGTGCCCTTCGGTGGCCGAAAGGGCTCTAGCTACGGTTCGCGTGAGCAGGGCGCCTACGCCAAGGAGTTCTATATCACCGTCAAGACGGCCTACACGCTGGCCTGAGACAGCATCCGAACATGGCTCGTACATCTTCTCCGCCCAACGGGAATTCACCGCTTGCTCTGGAAGGGTGATCATCGCTTCCGGGACGGTTGTTAGTTTGGACCTAATCGGTAAGGCACGACAAATCGGCTATCATGATCGACGTGGATTGAGCCGCCAGCGGGCGGAAACGCACGTTGCGTGCAGTCGCTTCGCTCGCAAAGACGACAGCTGGTCCCGATTTTCACGACTTGCTTCGGATTTGTGATGTCTAATTCGTCAGCATACACAACCTGTCCCGCATCCCTTAGCTCGCAGCCCAATCCGATGGCGTACCTACGTCGCGGAGCAGAATGGCCTATTCCCGCCTTCGTTATTGCCTGGGCTAGCGACAGGTATCGTACGCCATCGGGCATTTCCGCGACCTGCACCAAAATTCGATCAGGCGTCTCAAATGCTTCGTGGACATTCCAAAGGGGGCAGGCGCCGCCATAGCGAGCGAAGCGCAATCGGGTCGCGCTGTGTCGCTTGGTAATGTTTCCGGCCCTATCGACGCGCAGAAAGTAAAAGGGGATACCCATCGCCTTCGGCCGCTGAAGGGTCGATAGCCTATGACCAACCTGTTCGAAGCTCGTGCCAAACAGTCTTGCAAGAAGGCTGAGGTCATGGCGATGCCTTCGCGCAGAGGCGAGGAAATCCGTGTACGGTAAGAGCACGGCCCCGGCGAAATAATTCGCCAGCGCGATTTCGCAGACGGCACCGGCGTCCGCGCTGCGGAACGTCGCATGTCGCACGGTCTCGTCGATCGCATCCCGAGCTTCGAGGAGTGCAAGTTGATGCGCGAGCGCAAAATTTTGGCTAGATGATTCAGCATAGCCGTCGATCGCGATCGTTTTTGTGCTGCGATCGAGCCGCCGCATTGCGCGCTCAGAGCCTAGTGACCGATCAAAAACGACCTTGAATTTATGTCGAGTTGCCAGGCGGTCTATGAGGGCTTCATGGAGAACGGCCGGTTCGGCTCGCAGCTCGGCTCGCAGCGCTTCGCCTTGATGGTCAAGGCTGTCAACGTAGTTTCCAATCCGGTGGAAAAAGTCCCGAACCTCGTCATATGGAAAAACCAGGCCCGCCCTCGCGGTAAGCTGCTCTGACGAGAGCAAAGTGCCGTCTAACGCCTGATATTTGTCCTCCATTGCGCGATATGCTGCCTGCAGATGGACAACGGCCCGAGCGATGCCGGGAGCATATTGAATCGTCGCCTTGAGTTCGGCCTGACCAGTCGGCACCGTGGCCAAGATGGGTTCTGCAAGCGCGTCGCGAAGATCGACGAGTAACCGGTGCTCATCGTTTTCCGAGAATGCCGACACATCCACTTTAAACACCCGAGCCAATTCAACGAGCACGGCGGCGCTCAAAGGTCGCTGGCCATGCTCGATTTGATTCAGATACCCGGCCGATATGCCAAGTTTCTTGGCGAGATCGCCTTGGGCCCAGCCGGCCTCTTCCCTAAGCCTGCGGACGGCAGGGCCTGCAAAGAGCTTACGTCGCATTGCAAATTTGTTGGGTTAGCATTTTAGCAGTTTGGCACTAATTTGCGAGATCGAGAAGTCGCTTTCGCATAAGCCCCAACCTGGGAAGTACAAGGCTGGGGCTTGCCTATGCGCGATATTCTCGAACAGCTCGAATCGCGGCGCGAGGGCGCGCGCAAGGGCGGCGGCGAACGGCGCATCGAGGCGCAGCACAAGCGTGGCAAGCTCAC